>JAWSUT010000001.1:0-150545 GCA_033549345.1 Bacillota bacterium
GTTGCAGAAAAAGAAGTATACAGCGTTGATACCAATCTTATCCAAAAAGAAGAAGCATTTGATGGCTTCTATGGGGTTTGTACCAACCTTGATGATGATGCCGCTGAAATAATTAAGGTGAATCATAGGAGATGGGAAATAGAAGAATGTTTTAGAATTATGAAAAGTGAGTTTAAAGCAAGGCCTGTATATTTAAGCAATGATGACAGGATAGAAGCACATTTCACCACTTGTTTTATATCACTAATTATTTATAGGCTACTCGAAAAGAAGCTTAATGAAGATTTTACATGTCATGAAATTATTAGTGAGTTACGCGAAATGAACTTCAAAAAGGTTAAAGGGGAAGGTTATGAGCCAATTTACACAAGAACAGATTTTACCGATGCATTACATGAAGCTTTCGGCTTTCGAACTGACTATCAAATTGTTACCACAAGTATGATGAAAAAAATTTTAAAAAGCACTAAATCTTGAAAACATTACGCACTTTTTGGTGTTAATAAAAAATCCCGCAGGCCTTTAAAATCAAGGCGTTGCAGGATTTTTTGTTTTATCAAGTGTCAAATACGGGGTAAACTTGTCAAATTACAGAATCAGCATCGCGTCACCAAAACTGAAAAAGCGGTAGCGTTCTTTGATTGCCTCTTGATATGCGTTGAGAACAATTTCGCGGCCTGCAAAAGCTGATATCAACATCATCAGAGTGGATTTAGGCAGATGAAAATTAGTTAGCAGGCTGTCCACCCCTTTAAACTGGTAACCCGGATAGATAAAGATGTCTGTCCAGCCCGAACCCGGATTGACCAGGCCATCGTCTCCGGTGACAGTTTCCAACACACGACAGGACGTTGTGCCCACAGCAACAATTTTATGCCCTTCTTTTCTGGTGTGATTTAGCGATTGTGCAGACTCCGTATCTATTCTGTAGTACTCACTGTGCATCCGGTGGTCCCGGATGTCTTCTACTTTCACGGGGCGAAATGTTCCAAGTCCGACATGCAGCGTTATTGTAACCACATTGACTCCCAGAGTCTTGATCTGTTCCAGAAGCTGCGGTGTAAAGTGCAGGCCTGCTGTGGGGGCCGCTGCAGATCCTTCTTCACGGGCATAGACTGTCTGGTAACGCTCCTTATCCTCCAGCCGGGCTTTAATATACGGGGGGAGCGGCATTTCACCCAGCCGGTCCAACACTTCCTCAAAGATACCATCATAGCGAAAGTCCACAAGCCGGCTGCCGTCTTCTTTTTCCTGTGTTATAACCGCAGTCAGTTCTCCGTCGCCAAAATCGATTTCCGCACCGACACGAAGCCGCCGGCCCGGGCGCACAAGTGCTTCCCACTGATTTGCAGAATGCCTGTGCAGAAGCAAAACTTCAGCCAAAGCCCCTCCTTCCCGTTTCTTGCCGACGAGGCGCGCGGGAATGACTTTTGTATCATTGACAACCAAGGCATCTCCGGGGTTCAGATAGGAGAGAATATCGGGAAACATTTTGTGTGCAACCTTACCGCTTTTCCGGTCCAAAACAAGCAAACGGGATGCGGCGCGGTTCGCTAAGGGGATCTGGGCAATCAGTTCTTCAGGCAGTTGATAATCAAAGTCGTCTAGACGCAAAAAAAACACCACCAATTAATGAATATATACTAAGTTTATCCGATTTACGGAAATTATACCGTAACCTGCCTGCATTGATTCGCGCAAAACCGGATAATTCCCTGCTGCCGGCAGTAGAATATATTAAAAAAGCAGAGGAATGACAGCGTCATTCTCTGCTTTTTTTTATTCACTCCCAAATATCGGATTGACCGGAGCAGGCGGGTCATCTACAGGAGGAACCGTTTACTCCGGTTCCATGTTATTTGCTTCTTCGTCATCATTTTCCTCATTTTGTTCTACACCGGCTTCTTTTCCCCGGCCGGGGTTCGCACGTCTACGGGACTGGGCAGGGCCTTTTCCCGGAACAATGGCCCGCTTGTTTCTGCCGGCGGCAGGTTCGGCGGGAACTTGTTTCTTGCTCTGCACGCGCTGTAACACTTCTCCGGGATGTTCTTCCAGGTCGAGCAGGGCGCGGCCGATTCCTTTATTTCTCAGCGCTTCGGCATCCAGTTCAATACCCTCGTTTTGTGCATCGACCAAAACAGCATATTTCCCTACGGAAAGGCCAAGCTCACGAGCCTCTTCACGTTGTTTGCGGTTGGCTGTAACAACAGCAACAGCCACTTCTGAGGCATTTGTCTCGGAATATCTGGCTGCGCTGTTTTCCAGGATTAATTCAACTGCGGCAAAATCTGCTTCATTCTCGCCGGCAGGAGTTCCAGAGAGAATGATGGCCGGCGAATCCGGTGTAAGATATTGCTTTGCTTCTGCGGCAAAGAAGATCTTTTCCAGTGCTTCTGCAAGAGGCAGGCCCATTACTTCCAGACCTTCCAGCAAATCCCGGGCTGCATCGTTCATCGGCTCGGCAGAGACGACATCATGCCTGGCGGAAACCCCGATCTCAAGACTGGGATTGATGTCTACAGTCACAAATGCTGCGGCTGCAGGTGGTACTGTAAGTGAATACAGACTTGAAGCGAGAATAAGCAGAAAGATAGCAGCAGCGGTCATCCAAGGCCGTGAGGACGTTTTTTGGCAATACTCCTGGCCAATTTGGACCTGGCCGTAACGCGGCAGGCGACAGTAACGCCCGTCAGGAGTAAGAACCGTTACGTTATTTTTTTCCACTTCCAGGACAATTCCCCTGGTCTTCATCGGCTTCATCCCCTTTCAGGTATTCACGGATATGGGGCAGATCTTCTATATACACCAGAAGTAACGAAATAATATATTTGCGTTGTCTTTCCAAAGTCTTCCGGCTGACGGCAAGCTTGTTCTCCAGCGCTTTAAGTGGGAGTTCACTTCGAGTCTTAAAGTAGTCAAGCAGTTGCTGGTCTCCTGCAATGATTCTGGCAGCCTGCATTGCCCTTTTTCGGGCATCTGCATGTTTCGGTGAGATGCGAACTAACTCACTCAGGGTAATCCTGTATTGCCAAAGCAACTCTCTGAAGTAGAGGATTTCTTCCTGTCTGTCGCGGCGGGCCTCAAGTTCGCTATACTCTTGCGTTGCCGTATCTCGTTCAATTTTATTTGCAGCCGTACCGGCTTCCTCTTCTTCGGCAAAACTGGAAAAAGGGATTTCCCTCTGCAGGGAGGCGTTTTTTCGAAAAAAATCTGCCAGTCTGCGTTCAATGACCAGTCGGGCAAAACTGAGAAATCCGGCACCCTGTTTGGGACGGTAACTGTCAATGGCTTCATTAAATGCGAGCAATGCCACTGACAGCTCTTCATCTACACCCTGCTGTAGAAATTGTTTACAACAGCGCGACGCAGTTTTATAAATATAGGGCTGGTATGTTTCAAGCAGGGCCTCCCGGCTTTGGTCGTTTCCCTGTTGTGCTGCCAAAGCCAGTGCTTCGGGATTCTGTTTTGTCTTATCTTCTATATGCACGACCACCGGTCCCCCTTACTCTATATATTCGCGCACACTGAGGCCTTTATGAGGGTAGGTTGAAAAGTTTGTCTGTTTTACCTCAGCCGGTTTAAGAAATAAAAAATCAGAGACAGAACAATACTGATGACAATGCCGGTCATGAATGGAAAATAGAAGCTGAAATTTTCCCGTTGCACAAAAATATCCCCGGGGAGCCTGCCGAGATTAAAGCGTCCTCCCAAAAGCAGTACCAGACCGAACAAAATTGTCAGGGCTCCGATACCTATCAGTAATCTGCCTAAATGGTCCAAGTCAACGGGCCTCCTTGTAATATCGTTCTTTTTCACTAAAAATACAGCCGCAGTAAGGCTGGCGGTACAGATTCATTTGTTTTGAGATTTCCACACTCTCTCTGTAGCCTGGCCGTAAATCCTCATAAATAAATTCCACGCCGTATTTTTTTCCTGCAGTTTCACCCTCCAGCCGCAAAAGGTCATGATTCTGGTAGGGACTGATGGCCAGCGTAGTGGAAAAGCGGGGTATGCCAAGCATGGCTGCCGTTTTGGCCGCTTTGTCGAGGCGGAAACGATAACAGAACCGGCAGCGGTTTTCCAGGTTTTCGACTGCTTGTTCAAGGTATTGTTCCAGTTCGTACTCGCGGCAAACCGTCAGTGGTATGTTTTCATCCCGGCAGAATGTCTCAAGAGCTTCCAGGCGGCGCCTGAACTCTTTGTAGGGGTGAATGTTGGGGTTATAAAAATAACCCTGCAGTTCATAGCCCAGTTCCCGGAAACGCCGGGTACTGTATGTACTGCAGGGCCCGCAGCACATATGCAGCAGGAGTTTCATTGTCTCACCTACCATAATCTGTTTTGTTGCGGGTCAGCTTCCCGAAACGGCAGTCCAAGATGTTCGCAGGCCAGCCGCGTGACCACGCGTCCCCGCGGTGTGCGCTGTAAAAAACCAATTTGCATCAGATAAGGCTCATATACATCTTCGATTGTCTCTGTTTCCTCAGAGATGGCCGCAGCCAAAGTATCCAGGCCCACCGGCCCACCGCCAAACTTTTGCACCATGGTGCGCAGCAGATGACGGTCCACCTCATCAAGGCCCAGAGCATCGACTTCCAGCATCTCCAGGGCAGCGCAGGCAACTTCACCGGTGATACAGTTGTCCGCCTTTATCTGAGCAAAGTCCCGCACACGCTTCAACAACCTGTTGGCAACCCGCGGAGTTCCACGCGCACTCCTGGCTATCGACAGCGATCCTTCCTCATCAATCTCAACCTGCAGCAGATTGGCGGCACGGCGGACGATTTCCTGAAGTTCTTCATCCCTGTAAAACTCCAGGCGCGAAACAACTCCGAAGCGGTCACGAAGCGGGGATGACAGCGCACCGGCTCTGGTGGTGGCACCCACCAGGGTAAACGGCGGTAAATCCAGTCGAAGCGAGCGGGCACTTGGTCCCTTACCGATGATTATATCCAGCGCAAAATCTTCCATTGCCGGATAGAGCACCTCTTCCACCGTACGCTGAAGGCGATGGATCTCATCAATAAACAAGACATCATATGCAGCCAGGTTTGTCAGAATGGCGGCCAGGTCACCGGGCCGTTCGATGGCCGGTCCCGATGTGGCCCGTAAATTCACACCCAGCTCCGCGGCGATAATGGCGGCAAGAGTAGTCTTCCCCAGCCCCGGCGGGCCATACAACAGGACATGATCCAGTGAATCGCCCCGTTTTCGGGCTGCTTCAATGAATACATGCAGGTTGCTTTTCAGTTTTTCCTGCCCGATATACTCGGCCAGCGTTCGCGGGCGCAGTGAATTATCCTGCCAGTCTTCATCGCCCCGGGTCCGTGCTGAAATTATTCTGTCTTCCATGTTTCTCTCCTCACTTCGCGCCAAGGCGCGCCAGTGCTTTGCGTAATAGTTCTTCTGTATCCATTCCTTCCGCACCCTGCACTGTGTTCAGTGCAGACTGCGCCTCTGTACCGTTGTAGCCCAGAGCCATCAGTGCTTCCATTGCCTCACTGTAGGCATCGCCGCCCGTGAAGACGGCCGGTTCTACCCCTGTGCCGGGTGAACCCAACGCAGCCACTTTATCTTTGAGTTCAATAATCAGGCGTTTGGCGGATTTGGGTCCCACACCGGAGACACGTGTCAGAGCCTTCACATTTTCGTGCATCATGGCCAGATAAAACTCAGCCGGCGAAAGAGTGGATAAGATACCCAGCGCAGCTTTGGGGCCGATTCCGGACACCGAAATCAGCAGCTTAAACATTGCCAGATCCTCTGCCTGCAAAAAACCGTAAAGCGCGATGTCATCTTCTCGCACAGCCATATATGTATACAGCGTTACTTCCTGGCCTATGGTATGGAGCGTTGCCGGCACTGAAGAAGGAACGTGGAGAAAGAAGCCGATACCCTGGTTATCCACAACGACAAAATCTTTGTCTTTATGAGCAAGGGTGCCCCGGATATAACTAAACATAATTTCCCCTCCGCCCCAAAACGGCAATCATCGGCCCGGAATGAGCGTGACACAGAGCGATGGCCAGAGCATCCGCGGCGTCGTCTGGACGTGGAATTTCTGAGAGGCACAGCAGTACTTTCACCATCTGCTGCACCTGCGACTTCTCCGCGCGGCCATATCCCACCACAGACTGTTTGACCTGCAAAGGTGTGTATTCATATACCCGCAGGCCGGCAAGCTGGCCGGCAAGGACAGCCACACCGCGCGCTTCGCCTACCTGCATCGCACTGGTACTGTTTCTGGCAAAAAACAGCTTTTCCACAGCCATGGCATCGGGAGCGTACTGCGCAACAAGGTCTGTCAGTTCGCCGTAAATCTGCGCGAGCCGCTGGGGTCCCGGCAAATCCGACGCCGTTTTAATACAGCCAAAGGCAACGGCCACGCTTCGTTGACCGTTTGTTTCCACAACACCGTAACCTGTTGTGGCAATCCCCGGATCGATGCCGATGATTCGCAAAATCATTCTCCCCTTTATGCATTCAATACAAACATATATTCGCCGTTTGTGAACAATTTCCTGCCCGGCCTATAAAATCACTGTGTCAGCCATTGTCAGCGCGTCAACGATGGCATACATATTCGTTACTTCGCCCACAGCTAACTGACTTTTTAGTTCCAGGAAATCAAGGCATAATCCGCAGGAGTAAACCTGTGAACCCATTTGGGCCAGTTTTTGCAGGCTTTCCAACACTGCAGACCCGGTGCATGCCAACTTGACTCCGGCATTAATTAAATAAATACTCTCGGGAATGTTATCGCTTTCAGAAAGAGCATAAAAAAATGACTTCATGAGAATTGCACCCAGTTCATCACTGCCGCGCCCGAGAGTTTCCCCCGAAACCAGCATCAATTTTCTGCGGGCCTGTGCGTTTTCTGCCGGCCCTTTTTCTTCTTTGAGAAGCGTTACGGCATACAGGCCATCCTCTTCCCGTGAAGCTGACTCAAACCTCAGGGCGGATGCCAGTTTAAGCAGATTATTTTTTGCCGTTTCGTTATCAACCAGGACGGTCAAAGTACCCTGCTTCATCTCAGTGAGTTTCTTTTTTGTTTCAACCACAGGCTGTGGGCAGGTAAGCCCCCTGCAGTCCAGTGTTTCCTGCGTCATGTTAATCACTCCGTTCCATTTCATGGACAACTTAACCATACCATAAAATGAACCCGGAGGAAAAGGGAAACCATGCCTGAAAAACGAAATTATACACAAGGGAAGGTGAGAGAATGAGAAACCCGGCATTTCCTCTGAAATCGTTTTCCGATCCGAAAAACTATCGTCTTGCTTTGTCCGTATCAAGAAAGAATCTTGCAGCCAAAGACCCGGAAGAGATGGCGGCCAAAAGCGGCTGCCCGTACATACAGCCCACAGCTTCATTTACTGTCGTCTGTCTTGACCATCCCTTTACCGTCACATATCCTGAGGGTGTGGTTAAATACCGCGATACTGATTTGGAGCCCTACTTCGTCCTGCAGATTGTGATGCTCAATTATCTCTCCCGTGCCGACGGTACGCCTCTGACGTATGAATACATCCCCTACCGCAACCTTGAAGGGGGTAACGCCTATTTCGGTGCATTCCAGAAAACAGCCATTGCGCCTCTGGCGGAAACATTTGGCAAAGACCCGCATAAACTTCTGGAAGCGGCCAAACCGTTTGGCGGTATCCCTTATACCCCGGGTTCCGGCACAGGGGTCGTCCTCTATCTGCTGCCCCGTGTGCCGCTCCTTTATAAGGTGTGGCCGGGAGACGACGAGTTTGCGGCTCAGGCCAATATTCTTTTTGACTCAGGACTCAATCACTATTTGCATACCGAAGATGCGGCGGCCTGTGATGTAGTCACCCGTATGCTCACCGGTAGGGCGCAGGATAAACAATGATAATAAAATAAACGCAAGAAAGCCCGGCATAGCCGGGCTTTAAATTACTATGAAGCGATTATCATATCCTCATCAGAGAGCCGGCAGCGAAGAAACTCACCTGAAACCTTTTCTTCATGGACAAGAATTTCTGCCAGCTCTGTAATCAGTTCTGTTTTGGCCGCCAGTTCTTCTCTGACATGGTTCTCCTGCCGGGCAATAATCTGCTGAATGACTTTATGCAGCAGGCTCCCCGGTACATCTTCCAGGGAAACAACACCCAGAGACGACATTCCGGAGGCCACAATCTGCTTAGCAGCTTCCACTGCCTGTTGAAAGTCGTTGGCCGCTCCTGTGGAGCGGTTGCCAAGAACCTGTTCTTCTGCCACCGCGCCACCAACCATAATGGCAATCTGCCCCTCGAGATATTCACATGTATAGAGGTAACTGTCCTTTTGCGGGCTTTGGCGCATATAACCCAGGGCTTTTCCCCGCGGTGTGATCGTGATTGCTGACACCGAGCCGCTCCGCTTAACCTCGCTCATCAGCGCATGACCGATTTCATGAACGGCCACCCGCCAGAGTTCTTCCCTGTCGGGTTTGCGCTCCAGCTTTTCACCCATAATCACTTTATCAATGGCATCGTTAAAATGCTGTTGTGTCAGTTTTTGCTTTTCCTCCCGCATGGCCAGAATAGCGGCTTCATTTGCCAGGCTTTCCAGGTGCGCGCCGGAAAATCCGAATGTGTCGCGGGCAATTTTATCCAGGTCCACATCAATTTCCAACGGCTTGTTGCCGGCATGAAGTTTGAGGATTTCCTTTCTTGCTTCCATATCGGGCAAATCCACCTGAACAATGCGGTCGAAGCGGCCCGGACGGACAAGAGCATTGTCTAGCATATCGGACCGGTTTGTCGCGCCGATTAACAGTGTCCGTACGCGGTCATCCACAGTCATGCCGTCCATTTCCACAAGCAATTGGTTCAATGTCTGGTCATATTCATGATGTGACGAATGAGACCCTCTTTTTCCGCCGAGAATTTCTATTTCGTCAATAAAGATAATGGCACTTTTCTTTTTTTCTTTCAGGGCCGTGCTGCGGGCTTTGGAAAAGATCTGGCGTACACGCTGGGCGCCCACACCGGCGTACATTTCGATAAATTCAGACCCGCTTGCTGCCATAAAGACAGAGTCGGTATAAGCAGCTGCTGCCTTGGCAAGCAGTGTCTTACCTGTGCCCGGTGGCCCAACCAAAAGAATTCCCTTCAAAGGGCGGATTCCCATCTTTGCCACTTTCTCCGGGTGGCGAATGAAATCAAGTGCTTCCAGGAGTTCTTTTTTTGCGGTACTCTGACCGCCGATTTGATCAAACTTAACCATTCCCGGGCTTTTCTGCGACTCCATCACCGCAAAAACCTTATTTCCGCTGCGGTTACCCGCAAAGTGGTAGAGCAGGCCAAACAGGACGGCAAAAAAGATAATGGGAGCCACGTTGACCCCTTGCCAGGCCAATACGCCCATCACAGCCAATACGGCGCCAATGCCTATTTCACGGATCATACGTGTTCACCATCCTTCCCCTGCTTCTCCCGTTTGACGATTTCATAAAGGTAAGCATCACCATCACGGATCTGCAGGTAAATATTCTCACTGTCTACAAATACCTTATGGTCACTGATTCCCATACTCTTTAAGGTGTCTTTGACCTGACTGCCCATCTCCGTAAAGTTTCCCCTGTGCTCCCCCTCGTAGAGGCTCAGGTGCACAGCAACAAAAGCGGCTTCCAAGGCCTGATTCCGCTCGTCAACAATCTCGAGGCGGTACCGTTTCTGACCCAAAAGCCGATTAATCTCTTCGTTTAGTTCACGGTGGGTTATAGCCAGATCGTCTACATATTCCAGGGAAACCACCACGACCTGTGTGTTATCTTCCTGCTGCAGTTCAACGGTTTTCACCGGCTCCAGTTCGCTGATGCGCTTAAACAGCGGTTCGTTTACCAACTGTCTTTGCCGCAGGTACACTGCACCCACAGACAGCGCAAGAGTCAGAATAAACGCCAGCACTGCAACCGGCCACTTGAAGTTTTTCATTATATCGCCCTTTCTAGCGCAGACGCAGTTTACATAAGTAATTATAACATACGCCAAAGGCGAATCCAACTGGAAAAACTACCAACCTACCGGCAAAAAACCAAAAAACAAAAGAAGCAGCGAACCTGTCGCTGCCTCAGTATCTATTTGATTCTCTCAGCCAATAAATCATAGCCGTTATAGCCTGTGATGCGGGCCGGGAAGAAATCACCGTTTTGGGCGTCTGTGTCTGCAATGCGGATGTATCCGTCAACTTCAGGCGCCTGCATATACGACCTGGCCAAAACAATGCTGCCGTCCTGGGCCGAGCGTCCGTCTACCATCACATCCATAACCGAGCCGATAAACTTGTTTTGTTTTTCCGTGATAATCCGGCTTTGTACCGCAATCGCCCGTTCGACGCGCTGCTGTTTGGTTTCGGCGGCAACCTGGTCTTTAAAACCGGCTGCCGGTGTACCTTCTTCCCGGGAATAAGCAAAAAAGCCCACACGATCAAGCCTTGCTTCCTGTAAAAAAGCAAGCAGCTCGGCAAAATCGCCCTCTCCCTCGCCGGGAAAGCCCACAATAAATGAGGACCGAAGCACAATATTGGGAATCTCGAGACGCAGCTCCGCCAGCAAAGTGAGAATCTGCCGGGCTGTGAACTTTCTGCCCATCCGTCTGAGAATATTATCGGCTCCGTGCTGCAGCGGCAGGTCCAAATAATTACAGACTTTCTCTTCCCGGGCAACTGCGCTGATAATCCGTTCATCCAGCCGCTCAGGGTAAGCATAAAGCAGGCGGATCCAACGGATGCCGTCGATACGTGCCAGACTGTGCAAAAGCGCGGGAAGCTCGAGGTGTCCGGACCGGTCAAGGCCAAAGAGGGTGATATCCTGAGCGACCAGATTTAACTCCCTTACACCGCGCGCCGCAAGCTGCTCCGCTTCTCTGAGGACAGCACTGCCGTCCCGGCTGCGGTACGGCCCCCGAATGGCGGGAATAGCGCAATACGTACAGCGGTTATCACAGCCTTCCGCAATTTTCAGGTACGCGGTGTGGGACGGCGTGGCCAACAGCCGCGGGGCATCCTCAACTGCGGCATACTCCCCTTGGGTCAGAACCACCGTTTCACCGGACAGTCCCCGGCGGATAGCCTCCGGCGCACCGTGTACATCATTGGTGCCAAAGAGACCGTCAAGCTCGGGAATTTCCCTGAGCAGCTCCTCTCCGTAGCGCTGCGCCATACATCCTGCGGCTAAAAGCAACCGGCAGTTTTTGTCTTTGAACTGTGCCATTTCCAGAATCCTGGCAATGGATTCCTCTTTGGCTGTCTCAATAAAGCCGCATGTATTGATAATAATTACATCCGCTTCCCCGGGGCTATTGGTAAGCGTGAATCCTTCTTCATTGAGCAAACCCAACATTGTTTCGCTGTCCACGAGATTCTTGGCACAGCCGAGTGAAACCAAAGATACTTTAATTTCCTGCATATCCATCCCCCGGCTCTGTACTGCAAAATTAAACCCATTATACAACCGAGAGGCAAAGGAATCAACCTCGCAGTACCTGCGATGTGTGGAACCAGGCTTTTATTGTACACTTTCTATGGTAATAAAAAATCCGGGTTATACCGGATTTTAGTGAATATCGGTTTTCACACGCGACTTTTCTCTGCGTGTAATGGCGGCAATTTCCCGGTGATCCAGATCATCCACAATATAGAGTGAGGCATCGGAGGATTTGGCCATCTTTTCCAGAAAGCGCCGCTGCGGCTCCAGGCCTATGCAGATAAAGTTAATTCCATTTTTTTTAACCAGGCAGCCGGCATCCAGTGCATCCTGATAGACGTCCTGACCGCCGCTGGCCCAGGTTGGCAGTCCGTCGGTAATCAGGATGAGCAGGTGTTTTTTTCCCCGCCTTTTTGCCAGATAGGTTACGGCGGAGCGAATTCCGTCGCCCAGCGGTGTTAGCCCTGCTGCACTCATAGCGGCCAGGCCGCGGCGAACCATTTCATGATTTCGCGTGGAGCGGACTTTGATGCCCACGTCACCTTCCTGAAATGTCACCAAAGACAACGGTTCATGCATCTGCCGCACAAGATTGTCGGCCAGCGCTTTAACTTCCCTGATACGTTTGCCGTTCATGCTTCCGCTGGTATCCACAAGCAGGCAGACTTCCAGTGGCGGCGCCCCCGACTCGTTTAGCATTCTCAGGTCTTTGGCTGCAACAAAGTGCGTTTCACCTGTGCGCAAACGCCTCTGTGCCGCAGAGATCACAGTCTCGGCCACAGCCAATGTACCGTTATAGTCGTGTATTCTTGGCTTTGGTTCCCGTAAAAGTATGGCACCTTCGTTTTCCTTTCCGCGACGAACGCAGCGGTAATGAAAGCGCTGAAAACACTTTTCTTCAGGAAGCTGTTGGAGTCTGCGGATTTCCCTTTCAACAGCGTCTGCCTGGCATACCGGCTCAACAGGGTAGCCTGGTGTCACTGCCGGTACGGCCACCAGCTTCTTTGCTGTTACTTTACCTGTCTGCTGCCGGTCTCCTCCGGATGTTTCAGGCCGGGTTTCGTTTTTTTTTCCGCAGAGGGATCACCGCCCGCTTTGGTCAGGTCAGCGGTCTGAACAGCGACTTTTTTGCCGACACCTGACTTTTGCTGCCGTGTGAGGCGCTGCCAGAGCCCGCGCCAGAGAGCAGGGTAACGGTAAGGCAGCTTGTCCTTTGTCAGGCCTTTGATATTGGCCGGCGGAGTCTTTTCCAGGCGCCGTTTACCGGCTTGGGCTGCCTGGTGCATCGCTTCCGTAATTTCCAGTAGCTTCGGGGCTTCTACACGATGCCGCAGCGCCGCAGGCAGGACGGCAGCCAAATCGGAGAAATCTGCCGTATTTTTTCCCTGCCCGACAGCGTGGAGCAAAGCCCCCAGCCTGGCAGCCTGGATACCGCGGATGCTTTCCAGGCGAAAGCGAATATAGAGCTGGCTCAAAAATTCTTCCACAGAGTCTTCCAGTATGACAGAATTAAAATCTTTAATGCAGGGCACTGCATAACTTATATTTTCCTGCTGAAGGTCCGCCGCATTCATAATCGCTCTTACCGTTTCACAATCCTGAGGCCGCTCGATTCTGACCACAAAGTCAAAGCGGTCCGCCAATTGCCTGCGTATTTCCTGAAGCGGCCCCGGTTCTTCATCCGGATTCGAGGCGGCCCAGACACTGACATTTAAAGGCATTTCCACAGTCGGCAGGCCTGTTTCTTCTATCTGCACACGTCCCGGTTTTGTCCCCATGGCATCAAGCAGCACATCAACCAGAGCGGGTGATGTGTCGGCAAGCCGGTTAATTTCGTCGACAAAGACAATACCGCGATTGGCCCGGGGCAGTGTCCCCGGCAAAAGGGCAGCAGCCGGGCTGTCAACAGATGTTAACTTCTCCAGGTCAATACTGCCAATCACAGTCCCGACCTTGGCAGAATGTGAAATTTCCAAAAACGGCATATCTCCTGTTTCCGTTTTACAATCAACTGAGCCCGAGTGATCCGGGCAGTGAGGTCCTTGGGGTTTGCAGTTGTAGATACACCCTCTGACTTTTTTAATTTCTGGCAGCCTGCTTTTTGCTGCCCGAATCAATGTTGTCTTACCGGTGCCGCGAACACCCTCCACATGAAAATGGACGGGAATTTCCAGATTTGCCGCCAGTATACCTATATCTATAAACCGTTTCAGTTCTTCATTGCCGGTATGGAAAATCACATTGTTCCAGTGCATTGAGCCCTCCTGCATGTTCGTTCTGTGTCATACTCACCTGATCCGACACAATTTGTACTAGTTTTACCTAAACGACCCCGATTCAATTCTTTTTCACTAAAAAAACACGCCTCGCGGCGTGTTTTTGTACGGATGTTTCATTTGTACAGCTCAACTATTCGGATTCGGCGCTGACAATGTCCATTGTATATATCTCCATTGTATAGGCTCTCTCTCTGTCGGGGAGCAAAACAGAAACTCCGTTCACATTCATTGTAACACCCGGTGGGTTACCCAGGCGGATGCTTGCGTTCTCGTTAAAGGTGAGCGTATGTTTCTCTGAAGGGTCGAAAGTGTCTGAATAATAGGGCGTTGTATCTGTTTCCATCCCAACCCAGCAGCGTTGTGTAAACGACAGTTCCACTTCAACTGTTTCTGCATTATAAACTAAATAGACAATTCCGTCCTGGTCTGCATCCCTCTCCACACGCACCTCTGCCGGTTGAGGGTCGGGTATAACCGGTGTTTCGGCGGCGGGTGGGTCTTCGGCCTGATTGTCATCAGTGGCAGGAGGCACGTCAACGGCCGGCACACTTTCCTGATTCAGTACGCCGATTACGGCGCTCATGCCGAAGACAAGCAGAGCAATGACGAGAACCAGCAGGACAAACCGACTGGTATTGAATCGTTTGCGGGAGCGGTACACTTTCACAGCAGGTGGAGCCGGTGCCGGTTTGGCAGTGGGCTCAGATGTGGATTTTGTTTTTACTATCTCTTCTTTTTCTCCTTGTGCGTTTTTATACCTGGCAATCAGGGGCTCGGCATCCAGGTCCAGCTCACCCGCAACCTTGCGCAGCGCGCCTTTAAGATAGACTTCTCCGGGAAATACGTTAAAGTCACCTTCTTCCAGTGCGCGCAGATATTTTTTGGCAATCATGGTTCTGCCGGAGATTGTTTCCAGTGTAAGACCTTTTTCTTCCCTGGCCTGCTTTAGTTCCTGACCGATTTCCTGCATACGCTCACCCCGTTTCGTTTTAATCGGGTTCGGATTCTCCTTCAAACAGCAGCGTTCTAACCTGGTCGGGAGTGATCATAACTTCCCGTGCTTTACTCCCTTCAAACCTGCCGACAAATCCCCGCCTTTCCATATCATCAATCAGGCGGGCCGCCCGCGTGTAGCCGATACGCAGACGTCTTTGCAATAGGGAAATAGAGGCTGTTTCCGCCTCCGCCACCAACATGACGGCTTCAGCAAAAAGTTCGTCCTCCTCATAAAACGTATCTTCCTCTTCTTCTTCGGGCATCAGCTGCTCGGCAAACTGCGGCTCTCCCTGATTTTTTATATACTCGAGCAGGTCTGCCAGTTCACGCTCATTAAGAAACGCCCCCTGAATTCTGAATGGTTTGGACGTTCCAATGGGATGAAACAAAGCGTCGCCGCGTCCCAGCAGTTTTTCAGCACCGCCCATATCCAGGATTGTGCGGGAGTCGACCTGTGAAGAAACGGCAAAAGCAATTCGTGAGGTAATATTAGCCTTAATTACACCGGTAATTACATCCACTGACGGGCGCTGCGTGGCAATAACAAGATGAATGCCGGCGGCGCGTGACATTTGTGCCAGCCGGGCAATGGAGTCTTCGACATCTGCGGCTGCCACCATCATTAAATCAGCCAACTCGTCGATAATCACCACAATATAGGGCAGAAGTTCCTGCTCCTCATTTTGCTGCCGTTTTCGCTCATTGAAGGCGTTAATGTCCCGGACGCTTTCCCGCGCAAACAGTTCATAACGCCGCGCCATTTCCTTGAGCATATTCTTTAGCGCGATGGATGCTTTTTTTGCTTCGGTGACAACCGGCATCAACAGATGTGGTATTCCGTTGAATGTATTCAGCTCGACCACCTTGGGGTCAATCATGACAAACTTAACCTCTTCGGGGCGTGCTTTAAACAGAATACTGGCAATGAGGATATTGATACAGACACTTTTACCTGAACCGGTGGACCCGGCTATTAAAAGATGCGGCATTTTTTTTAAATCGGCCAGGATTGTGTTGCCGGTAATATCCTTTCCCAGCGCAATGGTCAGTGAGGATGTGGCATTCTGAAACGGCTTGTCCTCCAGCACTTCACGAAGATAAACGGGTGCAATGACTTTATTGGGTACTTCGATGCCGATTGCCGCTTTTCCCGGAATAGGCGCTTCAATCCTTACATCGCTTGCCGCCAGGTTTAAAGCCAGGTCATCGGACAAAGAAACAATTTTACTGACCTTGACACCGGGAGCCGGTTGCAGTTCAAAACGGGTAACAGTGGGTCCGGTCTGAGCATCTGTGACCCGGGCGCTAACACCGAAACTCTCCAGCGTCCGCTCAAGTATTTTTGCCCGGTCTGCAATATTCTTCTGAAGTTGGCCGTCTTTATGTTTGGGTAGTTTTGAAAGCAGCGAGATAGGCGGTAGTGTATAGTTACCCTGAGACGACTCAAATGAAATGTTGGGATTATTGTCCCGCACCTCAACGATTAAGGGATTGTCATCATTGGTAACCGGTTTTGTTTCAGCCACCGGTACCGTTCCCGTATTTTCTTTGCGCACCGGGTCAGACTCCCTCTGGGGAAACGGAATCACAGGCGCCAGCGCGGGCGATTCTGCAGGATGGGGATCCCCGGGCAGAAGAGCCGGACTCTCCTCCTCCGGGGTGGCTTTTGACTTTTTGCTTTTCTGTGACTTTTTTTCCTTGGCGGGTTCAGGCATTTCGTCATCGATACCGTCTTCCGTTTCAGTGGCAAAGATAAATTTCAGAAACGAAAAAACCGACTTTGCGCTATGGCCTGTCCTGCGCGAACACAAAGCAACACAGCGACCGGCAGTATTGAAAAGCTGGGTTAGGGAAATATTGGTTATCAGCAGGAAAGATATGATAATCATTGCGGCCAGAATGATGTTTGTGCCGATATCGCGAAAAAGAAAGTAGAGAAGTACCGACATCAGCGCTCCGATGAGGCCTCCACCCTGCTGCTGGAAGCCAAGCGTAAAGCTTGCCCGATAGATCCCTGTATCCGCCACCAAATCTGTTTGTTCCATCATGGCCTGCATATGTGCATATATCAGCAATACCAGAAAAAGCATCACCAGTCCCACAAGGCGCTGTCCCCTGTTTGACAGTTTCCACGGCAGAATCGCCTGAAGACTGTAGGCCACTAAAACGGCAGGCAAAAGAATCGCCATATCACCTGTCAGCACGCGCAGCACATTATTGATAAAGATACCCACTTCTCCTGTCTGCTGCGGTAGAACCAGTGCAGCAAGTCCCAGAGCGGCAAATGCCAGGATAAATATCGCTTTAACCTGTTGTCTGATTTCATCTCTCATATCGTGAACAGCCATCGGGGCACCCCATACCAGTTTATTTGACTACAGACCTGCCAGTTTGAGAATAATGGTCACTGTGCCGGCAAACCAGCAATAATAGGCAAAGAAGTGAAACCTGCCTGTTTTAAGCAAATGAATAAATATTTTGATGGCAAAAATACCGGCGATAAAGGCGGCAATCATGCCATAAACAACACCGCCGCTCAGGCCTGCATACCCTGCCTCACTCAGTTCTTTGAGTTCCAGCAGTGTTGCGCCTAAAATTACCGGAATCGAAACCAGGAAGGAAAATTTCACAGCTGTTTCCCTGTCCAGTCCCCGCCACAGCGCTGACGTTATTGTTGAGCCGGAACGGGAAATGCCGGGGATAATGGCCAGCCCCTGTGCAACGCTAATCGTAAGCGCATCCAGTGCGGTCATCGTCCCTTCACTTTTCTGACCAGGACTGATACAGCATAACGTGTAAACAATGACCCCGGTAATCAAAAGCATGAAGCCTGTGGTAATGGTTGAATCATAAAACCACTTAAAAACGTCGCCGAAAAAGTAGCCCATCAGGCCGGTGGGGATGATACCAAGAAACAGCATGACGGCAAAATGCCTTTCCTGCCCTTTACGCCAAAAGTGGGTAAGAACCCGTAAGATATCCGCACCAAATACCCACACTACAGAGAGCAGTGTCCCAAAGTGAACGAAAATTTCAAAGGTAATGCCGGGCTGACGGGCCCCAAGAAAATCCTGGGCAATAACAAGATGACCGGAACTAGATACCGGTAAAAACTCCGTAAGGCCCTGCAGTATGCCTAGCAAAACACCTTCAACGTTGCCCATGCAAACCTCCGTAATTTGTCTTAAAACCATCTTGCTACAAATTCTCCAAAGACGCCAAATATCCTCTTTTTAGAAGGATTTTCCGAATCTGTCAGACGCTCTACAAGCTTCTGGAACGGTGTCAGCAATAGTAACATAATTACGGCTCCGGTCAGATTGTACAGCGTGTGTGCGTTTGCCAATTGCCGGGGCAGTATATCCGACGTTTGCGACGCAATCCATACAAACAAAGGAAACACTGTAATGACAATCATGACACTAAACACATTAAAAAGCAGATGGGCCAGCGCAGCCCGTCTGGCTGTCAGCCCCGCACCCAGCCCTGCCAAAAGCGAAGTTACACAGGTACCCACATCAGCACCCACAATGATAGCGGCGCCGGCGGCCAGACTCAGGATTCCTTCCCGTGCCAGAGCAACAGTCATGCCGACCACAGCACTGGAACTTTGTACAATCGCCGTTACAAGAGCGCCTGAGACAATGCCGGCAACAGGGTGTGCCGCAGCATGGCGCAGGAGCATTTCCATCCAGCCTGTTTCCGCAAAAGGGATCAGCGCCTCAGCCATCGTCTGCAAACCGACCAGCAGCACGCCCAGGCCGGTTAAGGCTTTGCCGGCATTTCTTTGTTTTCCCGGACGGGAGACGAGCAGAAGCAGCATACCCAGCAGGGCAAACACGAGGGAATAATCGTCTATCTTAAACGACAAAAGCTGCCCAGTCACTGTGGTGCCCACGTTTGCACCAATGATAACCGCGATGGCAGCACCCAGACCAATTAGTCCGGCGTCCACCACACCTACTACGATGACAGTAGCCAGTGAACTGCTCTGTGTCACCGTAGTAAAAAGAAGGCCGCAGAGAAACGCACTGAGCCGGTTTCCGGTCATACGCTGCACCGCAACGGCAAACGATGAGCCCCACATTGTCTCCAGGGCGGAAGACATCAGTCTGAGGCCGCCAAGAAACAGCACCAATCCTACAGTCAGAGATATTATAGTCCCCAAAGGCATCACCTGCAACTATTTTATGCGGGCAGGGCATTATAAATCTCTGGTAATATTGGGAGACTAATCAAAAAGTACGTTTTATTTGCTCACAGGAGGCAGATTGATGCTAACACGACGCAAATTCCTGAGACTTTGCCTGCAGTCGGCCGCATCGGCAGGCCTTGCCAGCCTGCTTCTGCCTGAACTGGCCGATGCGCTGAGCCTCATACCGGGCGGCAAGCCGCCTGTCATCTGGCTTGAGGGTACGTCCTGTACGGGCAATTCTATTTCACTGGATAATATAGCCGACCCGTCGCTACGCACAGTTTTTGAAGAGATAATCGACCTGCGCTACAGCCAATTGTATATGTGGGCACAGAATGAGGAAGCGGTCGGGCTACTCCTGGACACAGTCAGTAAACACAAGGATGAATTTATTCTGGTGGTGGAAGGCGGAATTCCCATGGGACTGCCGGAAGCCGTTATTATTGGTGAAGCAGACGGCAAAGCCCTAAACGCCCGCGACTTGATTCCACGGATTGCAGACCAGGCAAAGGCTGTGGTTGCCGTTGGCAACTGCGCAGCATTCGGCGGCCCGTCAATGGCCAGTCCCAACCCTACCGGCACAAAAGGGGTATGGAAGGTGGTCCAGACCAAACCTGTCATCAATGTGCCCGGATGCCCGGCACATCCGGACTGGATGGTGGGGACACTGGTCCATCTGATTCTCTACGGATTGCCCCGCGTGGATGAGTTTCGTCGGCCCACCATGTTTTTCGGACAGCTTGTCCATGATATCTGCCCGCGGCGCTTCCATTTCTTTAACGGGGATTTTGCCGCAGCACCCGGGCAGGCAGGCTGCCTGTTCAAAGTAGGATGCAAAGGCCCCATCACACATGCGGACTGTCCCACACGCAAGTTCAATGACGGGGTCAACTGGTGTATTAATGCCAACAATCCCTGTATCGGCTGCGCCGCACCGGATTTTCCCGATGGAGGCACTTCTCCGTTTTTTTCTCACCTGTCTGATGTCCGCGTACCTCCAGGGGTAGGTGTTACCGCTAATACCGTGGCTAAAGGAGTCGCAGCTGCCACAGCCCTGGGAATCGGTACGCACTTCACGCTAAGCCTGGCAAAAGGGCGGCTGGGCAAACAGCTGACACCCGCCGAAGAGCTTCTGCCGGCAGAAGAACAAATTCAACCGGAAGTTCAGTCCACACAGCTACTAAATGATATGAATCAGGAGCTGCAGGAAGAAAAGGAAGCCATTGATAGGCTGGAAGACAGCCAGTTTGTCCTGAGAAGAGAAATTCGTCAACTTAGGGAAGCAAATCGCCCGCAAAGCAGAAGATCCTTTCTGTCCCGCCTGAACATCCTGCGTTTTCTACGCCGGAAAAATAAGCTTTAGCCGGAGGAAAGAATGACCAGAGTCAGAATGAACCCGCTAACCCGGGTACACGGGTATATGTCCGTGGAAGTTGAAATTAAAAACGGGGTTGTAACAGACGCCTGGAGCAGCGGACTGCTTTTCCGGGGTTTTGAGGCAATGCTCAAAGGGCGTTCCCCACATGATGCGGTTTATCTTACACAGCGCATTTGCGGTATCTGTTCTTCAGCTCACGCCATTGCCGCTTCCGTAGCACTGGAAAATGCGTTTGATATTGAGGTTCCCCACAACGGCGTGATTCTGCGTAATCTCATTTTCGGAGCAGATTTGATTCAAAACCACATCCGTCAGCTCTACCTGCTTGCCATACCCGACTATATCAACACACCGTTAAATGCACCCGGACACAGGCAGCGCGGTGGGGATTTCCGGCTGCCCAAAAACATTGAAAGCCGAATCCAGGCAAATTATCTGGAAGCTTTGGATACGGCGCATAAGGCTCATGAAGCGGTCGCCACATTTGGCGGGAAAGCGCCCCACCTGCAAAGTATTCTTGCAGGGGGCGTCACAGAAAAAGCACTCACCGACCGGATTATGCGCTTCCAGGCATTAATCGCCGAACTTTACGATTTTATCAGGGAAAAACTGCTTCCCGATATGGAAGATATCACACGCTACTACGACGATTATTTTACGATCGGGCGGGGTTACGGCAACCTGCTGTCGTTCGGCCTGTTTCCGCTGGGATCCCGCGACAAGGGGCGTTTCTATAGACCCGGCTTAATCCGGGCAGGGGAAGGCCGCGGTGAATTTGACCCGGAGCAAATAAAACAGGATATCCGTCATGCGTGGTACAGCGGCACGGAAGGCCCGGCACATCCTCTGAAGCAAGAGAGCGTGCCGTCTCCCCGCAAAGAAGGTGCCTATTCATGGATTAAGGCACCTCGCTACGGGGGTGAACCGTTCGAAGGCGGCCCGCTAGCTCGAATGTGGCTGGCCGGGATTTATCAAAACGGCATATCTGTTATGGACCGCCTGATGGCCCGGGCCATCGAAATCAAAGAAGTGGCGGAACAGCTAAACGCCTGGGTCCAAGAGGTGATTCCCGACCAACCCACCATCAACTGGGTGGACCCGCTGCCGACGGAAGGGGAAGGGGCGGGGCTGGTTGACTCAATGCGGGGTACACTGGCTCACTGGATTGAAGCCAGGAACCGCAGGATTGTCTCCTACCGTATTATCACTCCTTCAGCATGGAACCTTTCACCCCGCAGCGACTCAGGACAGCGGGGTCCCCTGGAGGAGGCGCTGGTGGGCACTCCTATAAACGATGAAAACAATCCCCTGGAACTCGGCAGAGTCGTGCGCTCTTATGATCCGTGCATTTCCTGTGCTGTTCACGTGCTGCAAAAAGACGGGTCCAGCCGTCACTGGCAGCAGCTTTAACAAGGAGGTTTCCATGCAGAATAACATACGTCAGCCTTGGGAAATCAGACTATTTCACTGGCTTATCTTTGTTGTCATCATGCTTAAATTCTGGAGCGGGTTTTATATCAGCTATCCCCATCCGTTGTGGGGTTTTTCCGGAATGTACGGTGCGCGGATGCTTCACGCTACCATGACGCCTGTCCTGGCCGCTCTCTTGGCTTTTCGTATCTATTATGCTATAGTTTCCGGTGACTGGCGTGAGGTGATTGCCTGGCGGCGCAGTGATTTTAGGCAAATCCGTCCCTGGCTGCGGACGTTTTTGTTTTTGCAGGACACCCCTTTGCGGGTACAAAATAAATATGAAATCGGCCAGCGCCTGCTGTTTATGGCGGTCTTTCTCACCATGCCTGTATTTTATACCACAGGTGTAATCCTGTTGAATTTCCCCTTTTTCCGCTGGCTGAATGTTTTCTACGGCGGGCAGGGAATTTCCCGGATTGCTCATTTTCTGGCGTCCGTATTTCTTGCTGCTTTTGTGGCATTTCATATCTACCTGGCACTAAGCCTAAGCGTGGACCGTCTCAAAGCCATGTTCACCGGACGCATCCCGGTACCCTCCGCTAAAGAAAGGAGTATTCAGGATGAATCCGATTCACCTGGTGGCAATGGGAAACCCGGTCATGTCCGATGACGGGGCAGGCCCCCTGGTTCTTGAAGCTCTTGCGGTAAAGAAATGGCCCGCTCCGGTCATTTTTCATAACACAGGTACCGTTAGTTTGGCATACAGCGCCATGCTAAGAGAGCCGGGAAGAATTATTATCGTAGACGCCCTTTGCGGTGGCAGACCGCCGGGTACGGTTTCCCGCACCCGGGCCGACAGCCTTTGTCTCAGAAGTGATACCGCCTTTTCTCTCCACGACCTGCACCTGCTGCATCTTACCGCACGTTTTTATCCCCACCGGCTCACCGATATCCAGGTTTTTGGTATAGAGCCGCTCAACCTGAATCCCGGTCTTACCCCATCAGCTGCGGTGTCCCGCACATTGCCACTCCTCACCCGCGCTGTTTCCAGACAAATTATGCGGTACATCCAGCCCTTGTCTCCCTCTTTGAGTCACGCTAAAACAAAAGGAGCCATATAGTGGCTCCTTTGTCTTAGGATCATGTTCATTCTGTTTCAGTTTCCGCATCTTCTTCAGGGTTCGGCATTTCCGCAAGCTTTGTTTCAAGTTCGCCGACCAAATCCGCCAGCGCATCGGTTTCCAGGTAAAAATGATTTTCCTCTTCCCCTTTTTGATACGTCACAATATATGTTGAAGCATTATTTTGCCGCAGAATCATATTGGTGCCGTCACTTAGGGCAAATAAAATGTTTAAATCGGGTATGGTAATATCGACGGTATTTTTCATTGTTGCATAGTGCTCATTAAAAACCTCAACAATTTCTGTGAAATCCTCCGCATCTTCCAGGACCAGCACACGTTCATCATCTGTGTTAAAATTTTTCACCCGTACCTGTTCAATGTTGTCAAGTGACAATGTATGCGGGAGCGGCAGTTCATCAAAGGGAAGGAAAGCGGTCTGATAAGCACGCTTCTTTTTCCTGTGGGTATCTCCCATGCCGGCTACCATTTTGCCGTCTTCATCGAAAAGGTCAAATTTTTCCACATCCGCAGTTTTGGTGACTACAAATATGTAACCCCTGTCACCGGATAGGTCTTCCTCGATAATTTGCCAGTTGTTTAGCATAATTACAGCTTTTACATAGGCTGTGTCCGTGGATTGGTCTGTTTCTGCCGGCTCGTTGGCCGCCTGATCACCATCAGCCGCTTGGGCATCATCATCTGTATCGCCTTCCGGGCCGGCCTCGCCTTCGGCAGCTTCTTCTGCCTCTGCCTCATCTTCAGCCGGTTCTCCTGTTTCCTCTTCCTGGTCTTGTCCCTCTTCTCCCACTTCTTTCTCTTCCCCTACGGCTTCCTGCTGTTTTTTTTCAGCAAAATGTCCGAAAAGGATCATCACGTTTTCGTCCAGCAGCCGGTTAACTGAAAACTCATCATACCCGGCGGCCAGGCCTTTGGCGATTTTGGAAACACCCTCACTTTCTACCATAAATAGTTCAATTATCTCAGTGTTGTCCCCGACCGCGCTTTTGGTCAGGACCAGCATACCGCCGTTATACGATTCGGTTGCCAGGATATTGGATTTGCTGCCTGCGGGATTTATTGAACCGTAAGCCTGCCGTACATATTCCGTGGCCTGCATCACACTAAAGGTACCACACCCGGCGGCCAGTAACATAAAAATAAGAACAGACAGCACCACTCCCCTACGCACGTTTTCTCCCCCTCTTTCTGTTGGTCTTCTGTAAATTTTGCTATGTATTAATTTAACACAAAACTTAAATTTCCTTTTTTTGAAAGTTTTGCGCCGACGATTAATTTATCACTCTACTACTAAGACAACATTTCACTGAAAAAGGTTCCACTGAGAAAAAAACCGGGCAAGCTATAACTTAGCCGCCCGGCATGTAACATTGTATTCAATTATGCTTCCCGGCTGGATTTCCGGATCAAGATAATACATGGGATCCGAAGATATTAGCCGCACCACACGCGCGGTATTTCGACCGGTTTCTTCCACCATCAGCATACCGTTCTTCCAGGGAATTTCCTGGTAGGCTGGCTGGTAGGTATCGCTTCCGTCCATAACCGCCTCAATGGGCATCACAGTCCAGAGCATCAGTGCACCACTCCGTCGGCTTTGGCGTCGATGAGCTCTTCAAGTTTCCGGACTGCCTGGCTCAGGCCGCCCACCTCATTAATCAGGCCGTCATCCACAGCGTCTTTGCCTACCATTACCGTCCCGATGTCCCGTGCCAGTTGGTCGGTGCAAAACATCAGATGGCGAAACTTCTCTTCCGTAACGCTGGAGTGTTTGGTGACAAACTTGATCACCCTATCCTGCATCTTGTCAAGATATTCATATGTTTGCGGTACCCCGATGACAAGCCCGCTTAAACGAATTGGGTGAACTGTCATTGTTGCCGTTTCTGTTATGAATGAGTAATCCGCACTCACTGCAACCGGTACGCCGATACTGTGTCCACCACCTAAAACCAGAGAAACTGTAGGCTTGGACAATGTGTCGACCATTTCCGCTATGGCCAGCCCCGCCTCAACATCACCGCCAACTGTATTTAAGATAATCAGCAGGCCCTTAATCTTAGGGTTCTGCTCAATTGCCACAAGTTGGGGGATGATATGCTCATACTTTGTCGTTTTATTCTGAGGAGGCAGGGTCATATGGCCTTCAATCTGACCAATAATTGAAATCGTGTGTATACTGCTTTCCTGTGGCTGCGGAACATTCGTCTGTCCAAGCTGTTGAATGTTTTGTAATGTGCTTTCATCTTTTTGCTGATTGGGATTTTCCGGGGTCTGACGTGTTCTGCGTGGCTGGGAACGCTGTCTGCGATGGGTTTGCTCCGTCAAGATATCACTTCCTCAATTGATTCTCTTATCTATTATCCCATCGGAGACAAAGGCTTATACTTCCTAGAGTTCCATAACAACCGGCAGAATCATCGGACGGCGATGCATTTTATCCCAGATAAACCGGGAAAGGGAATCTTTCACCTGATTTTTGACCGAAGACCAATCGGTTTTCTTTCCGGGCAAAATTGACTTATCCAGTGATTTAATCACATGAATACGTGCCTCGTCCATCAGAGTTTCGGATTCGCGAACATAGACAAACCCGCGGGAGTATATTTCCGGGCCGGAAACAATTTCATTGCTCGCTTTATCCACAGTCAGGGCGACGATGAGTATTCCGTCCTGGGAAAGCAATTTTCTGTCACGCAAAACAATACTGCCGACATCACCCACACCAAGTCCGTCAACCAGAACACGCCCGGCGGTCACGGTACCGGCTTTGCGGCCCGAATGCTGGGTGAATTCAAGGATATGTCCGTTCTCTGTGACAAAAATGTTGTCTTCGGGGATCCCGACTTTCGCCGCCACTTTGGCATGGTGAATCAGATGTCTGTATTCCCCATGAACAGGAATCAGATACTTGGGTTTGAGCATGTTCAGCATGAGTTTCAGTTCTTCCTGAGAAGCGTGGCCCGAAACATGTATCCCGGAAACACGCTCATAAATCACATTGGCCCCCCTTGAAAAGAGATTATCAATTGTACGGGAAACAAGTTTTTCATTACCCGGAATGGGCGTAGCTGCGATAATCACAGTATCTCCGGGAACAATTTGAACTTTTCTGTGTTCCGCCAGTGCAATACGTGTCAGGGCCGACATTGGCTCTCCCTGGCTGCCGGTGGTAATGATCACAGCTTTGTCCGCCGGCACTTTATTTAATTCATCCACTTCCACAAGAGTGCCTTCACAGACATTCAGATAACCGAGTTCCTGTGCAACCTGGACAACATTGACCATACTCCGTCCCACCACAGCCACTTTACGGTCATAGTGGCAGGCCGCATCAATGACCTGCTGAATACGGTGAATATTGGAAGCAAAGGTGGCCAATATAATCCGCTGCCTGGCCGTCCTGAATATTTCATTAATGGAAGAACCGACTTCCTTTTCAGACATGGTAAAACCCGGTCTTTCCGCATTGGTACTGTCGGAGAGCGCCACCAGCACACCCTTTTCGCCGAGCTTTGCCAGCTTGTAATAATCCGTTGGGTTATCGTTGACGGGAGTCTGGTCGAACTTGAAATCACCTGTGTGCACAACGGTTCCCACCGGGGTTTTTACTGCAATGCCGATGGAATCCGGAATACTGTGATTGGTCCGGAAAAACTCCAGCTTAAAGCTGCCCAGCTCCAGCTTATCATCAGGTTGAATTGTATGGAGAGTGCAATCGCCGAGAATATGATGTTCCCGCAACTTTCTTTCTACCAGTCCAAGCGTCAGTTTGGTACCGTAAACCGGGACGTTTAACTGCGGCAGAACATACGGCAGTGCGCCGATATGGTCCTCGTGGCCGTGCGTCAGGACTATGGCCAGGATCTTGTCCTGATTCTCTACAAGATAAGTTATGTCGGGAATGACCACATCAATCCCGAACATTTCATCTCCGGGAAAGGACAATCCGGAATCAATAACGACGATTTCATCCTGATAGCGCAGGACAAACATATTCTTGCCGATTTCCCCGATTCCGCCCAGAGGAATAATCTGCAATTTCTTACCGTTTGAGCCATGTTTAATTTTACCGCGTCTTCTGTTTGTATGGTTTGCCATTAACAAGCTCACCTCCTTATTTTGTGTTTACGCCCAAATATCACTAGCTATCATTATACTCAAACCAGAGCGTAGTTGCAAGTTAGAGCGTGAAAACTCTGTACAACAAAAAATCAACCGTGCGTGTCGCACGGTTGGTAATTCTTTTTCCGTTTGAAATTTAAAGATAGCCAAGTTCACTAAGTACATTTTGAATTTGCTGCTTTTGTGCGTCCGTCAGCTCCACGAGCGGCAGCCGTACAGGACCCAGGTTATGGCCCAGCATCTTCATGGCACCTTTTAGGGGCGTCGGGCTTGTTGTCAGAAACAGTGCCTTGAAAAGCGGCAGCAGGCGCAGATGAATTGACAGAGCAGTTTTTGTATCTCCCGCATGAAAAGCTGAAATCATTTCTTTCAATTCTTTCCCCGCTATGTGCGAAGCGACGGAAACAACGCCTTGGCCGCCTACAGCCAGGACAGGTAACGTTACGCTATCGTCACCGCTGTAAACAACGAAATCTTCAGGAGCGCCGGCACGAATACGCGCAATCTGCTCCAAATCACCGCTGGCTTCTTTCACTGCCACGACGTTGGGGATTTGAGCCAGCCTCAGGGTGGTTTCTGCTGCCATGTTGGCAACTGTGCGCCCGGGAACATTGTATAGCATGACAGGCAAGGATGTTTGGGCGGCTACAGCAGAAAAATGCTGATAAAGACCTTCCTGTGAAGGCTTGTTATAATAGGGAACGACCAGCATGATTCCGTCAATACCACACTCGCCGGCAAGTTTAGTCAGCCTGATTGCTGACAGAGTACTGTTGGTCCCGGTACCGGCCAGAACCTTGGCTTTTCCCTTCAGGGCAGCAGAAACAGTGCGAAAAAGCTCGATTTTTTCCTCCTCAGTCAACGTAGGTGATTCGCCGGTTGTACCGGCAACGATAATGGAATCCGCACCCTGCCCGGCCAGATATAGGGCAAGGTCGGCCGCCTTGTCGTAGTCAACGTCACCGTTGTCAAAGAAAGGAGTTGCCATTGCAGTAATTAATTCTCCAAAAAGTACGGTCAACTGAGTCACCTCCAGTTTACCTCATAGACCATAACACATTATAACAAACCACCCGTTTTTTTTCAAATACTTAATCACCCAGGTGTGGCTTAGGTGTGTTTTACTCACTCAGTCCAAATTCATGGTGCAGGGCTTTAACCGCTTCTGCCACATCCTTTTCCGGCACCAGGCAGGAGATGTTGAGGTGGGAATCGGCCGTCTGCAAAATTTGTGTCCCGGCTCTGTTTAGTGCACTGACGACCCTGGCCATCACACCGGGGATGCCGCGCATACCCGACCCCACCACAGTGACTTTACCATATCCGGGAGTAACTGTGGCTTGACAGCCAAGTTCTGCCATTACCTTTTCCACCTGTACCGCATCTGCTGACGGGACGGTAAACATCTTCTCCTGCGGTGAGAGATTAATCAAGTCAAGGCTGACCCCCGCCTTGGAAAGCTCTGACAAAATGTTCTCAAGTTCGTTGCCGCTGGTTTGTGGAGCATGAATCAAAACCTGCGCCAGGCCGGTAACATGCGTAATACCACTAACTACTTTTAATTTGGGAAGAAAAGATTTTTCCTGGTGTGCTGTTTTGTGAGCCACTAATGTACCGCTTTTGTGGACTCCGGTTTTTTTCAGGAGCAGTGGAATATTGTACTGGAGTGCAATATCTACCGCACGCGGATGAATGACTTTGGCTCCTTCACGCGCCATCTGTAAAACTTCCTGGTAGCCGATATCCCGAATGGGCACTGCATCCGGCACAAGTCGCGGATCCGCCGTCATGACAGTGTCTACGTCGGAGTAAATTTCAACCCGTTCCGCTTCCAGAGCCGCACCGAGAGCCACGGCCGTGGTATCGGAACCGCCTCTTCCCAAGGTATTAATCTCCCCTTCTTCACTGGCTCCCTGGAAGCCGGCCACAATGACCACATACCCGTTTTGCATCAGGCGAAGTATTTTTTCTTTCTTAATTCTGATAATTTCTGCATGCCCATATACCCCGTCTGTCGTAATGCCGGCCTGGGCTCCGCTCAGGGCAACAGCTTTGGCTCCTCTGCTGTAAACCTCTGCTGCCATCACTGCCGCTGCCATGATTTCGCCACAGGAAATAAACAGGTCAACTTCACGTGGTGAAACTGCTGTTACGGATTCCCGGACAAAGTCCAACAATGTATCGGTTGCATACGGATCCCCTTTCCGCCCCATTGCAGAAACAACGACCACCGTGGCAAAGCCTTCCTTGTTTGCGGCAAGGATGTGCCCGGCTACTTTTTCCCGCAACTCCGGCGTGGCCAGGGATGAACCTCCGTATTTCTGAATAATCAGACGCACAGTTTCCACCTCTAACGTTTAAACTCAAACTCTTCCGGACCAAGATTGATTAGCACCGGCTGCAGCTGACGCCCCTCCAGTGCCGCCAGTACAGTCTGGACAAGCACATCCATTTTCGCCACCAGTGAATTGGGTTTGGTGAACGGACTGTCCTGTCCGAACGGTACCATGTAAACATTTTTTGTACTCAGCATCGTCCCGATGTTTTTCGCGTTAAATCCCAAACCGTCGTTTGTTGAAACAGCAATAATTACCGGCTTTTGGTTACGCAGCTGGGCTTTGGCGCCCATTAAAACAGCTGTATCAGTGATTCCGTTTGCCAGCTTTGCCAATGTATTTCCGGTGCACGGTGCAATCACGTAGGCATCCAGCATTCCCTTGGGACCCAAAGGTTCTGCACCGGTAATACTGTTAATTAGCTTGTGCCCCGTTAGCTTAACAAGGCGGGTTTTCCATTCCGTAGCATCACCGAACCGGGTATCCGTCAGGTCGACTGAAGGAGAAATGATCGGAAATACGTCTGCCCCTTCTGCTAAAAGCTTTTCTATCTCGGGAAAAGTTTTTTCCAGGGTGCAGTGTGAACCGGTAAACGCAAAACCAATTTTTTTCCCTTTTAATCTCAACCCCACTCTCCTCCTTTCCTGTGCTCATTGATTAGATAGGGATAAACATCTGCCAGTATTTTTCCAGCTGTGACGGGGGCTACTTTACCCGGCAGCCCCAAAGCGAGAACGCTTTTGATGCCCAACCGTCTGGCTGCATCAAAATCTGTTCCGCCGGGGGCAGATGCTATATCCACAATCAGTGCTCCCTTCTTGCAACCGGAGAGGACCGCATCTGTAAGGACAGGTGCCGGAACCGTATTAAACAGAAAGTCAAAATGATGGGCGGCTGGCGGCAGCTCCGCTACAGATATGGCCTGCAGTCCGAGCGCTACAGCCATGGCCCGTGCTTCACGCCGCCGGGCAGCTACCGTTACACGGGCACCGAGGCCGGCCAGAGTCAGTGCCAGGGGCTGTGCACAACGGCCGAACCCCGTGACCAGTACATCACTGCCATGGATGGTAATATCACTCTCTCTCATCGCCGTTTCTACGGCACCCTCCGCTGTGGGGACAGCGTTATAAATCGCCAGTTCATCCAAATCCGCCGTAAGTATCACGTTTACTCCCTTGTCTTGAAGCTGTTTATGATATGTCTCCGGCATTCTACCGCAAAGCAGCAGCAGGCCGGGGCGCAGGAGGGATTCCAGATCGTCAAGGTGAACTTTATGGGATGCGTATGATGCATATAGATATCCTTCAATACCAACTCCGGGAAGAGGAAACACCATTACATCTGCCTCTACCGGAAGCCCCTGCCTGCACGGAGATCCAGGCCCCTGATAACGGGAAAAACCGTACAGCCAGACTTGGGCACCTTTCTTTTCAAGTTCACCAGCCATGACTACCTCACGTGCATCTCCGCCGGCAATCACTACGCTACAGCCGGCCAGGCTGATAGTCTGCACAACAAAACCTCCTTGTGGCTCTAGTAATTTAATATATGACAGATGCCACTGAAAGCGTGACAGACTGCGCCGACGAAAAATGATGACCGGTTAAAAAACCAAAAAAAAAGCCCGGCATTTGCCGGGCCCGTTCTTTGCTGTTTATTCATGTGCTTTTACTTCATAAGCGCCGTTTTCACGGAAAACAGATGTCACTTCTTCGCTGAGCTCTTCATCATCTGTTTCTGCAGCAACCAGAATATTACCTCCGTGGACTTCCTGCTCATAGCGTTCCCCTTCTTCTTCGGGAATACCATAATCAATCAGGCCGCCTGCAATTCCGCCGGTAACGATGCCGGTTAAGGCACCGGCCAGTGGCCCTGCGGCAATAATCGGGCCAATTCCCGGAATCAACAGGGCACCGGCACCGGCCAGCAGGCCGGCAAGCCCGCCGATGGCGCCACCGGTAGCCGTACCGTCTGCCAGATTTTGGTTCTCGAAACTCTCGTTCCCTTTTTCTTCGCCTTCGCCTTTGGCAACCAAAGATATATCGGCGTCGTCAAAGTCACGTGCTTTCAGTTCACGAATGGCTTCTTCCGCCTGTTCTTTCGATCGAAACAATCCTATCACAGTTTGTGACATACAAGCCCTCCTTATTTGTCGATACCATAGTTTTTCTTTCTTAGTATCGACGTGTAAACAGGGCATTATTCATGACACGTATATTTACGGCTGGTTCTGTCGGAAGAGATATCAACAATCAATACTTCCTCGCCAATTTTTTTAATGGAACTCCAGGGAATAACCAACTCTCTGACTGAGCGCATTTTCATGCCAACGCCTTTTGGCATTATAATGATCGATTCAATATCACCTGTCCTGTCATTGATGACAAGATCCGATTCACCAACATAGCCCAGCCGAGAGCCGTCGTGAAGGTTAATGATTTCCTTGCGGGAAAGCCTGGATAACTCCATCTTAACGAACTCCTTTAAAATAATTTACAATGCGTAAAAACATCGGCTGCAGAATGGACAGGATTAGCGCAATAAAAGCGAGTGGGTCCATTTCTACGCTGATAATCAACCAGTGGTCCGCAAGGTCAATTTGCAGAAATGAAACCAAAAGAACCAAAGAAAGATAGATACCGCCGGCTGTGGCCACAAGTTCCTGCAAAGCTTCTGACAGTGGCGACGGCTTTGTGTGTTCCGGTACTTCATGGGATTCAAATCTTTTTTTATTATGTATTCGCAACTGCAGGGACGCTACCAGTAAAATTAACAGGATAATCAGCGCCTGCATATATTGTCATTCCTTCCCCTTAGCATGAATTTCAGGATCATTTTATCCAGTTCCCGGCTTGCGTGGAGAACCTCCGGTGCATAAAGGACCCCTTTTTGCTGACTGACTCTTTCCGTCAGCGTTTTCTGCCACAATTCCAATAAGGCCTGATCCCTGATGTCCATTTTCAGACCTCCTAGATCCCGGTATGCCCGAAGCCCCCTTCTCCCCTCTCAGAAGATGGTAACCGTTCACATTCCTGCAGCTTGGCTCTCACTACTGCGGCTACAACCATCTGGGCAATCCTACTGCCTCTGGTAATGACAAAAGGATCACTGCCGAAGTTTGCCAGGATCACCTTAACCTCGCCCCTGTAATCGGCATCCACTGTGCCGGGGCTATTGAGAACACAAATTCCCTGTTTTAAAGCGAGACCGCTTCTTGACCGAACCTGGGCCTCATAACCGTAAGGGACGGCAATTTGTAATCCTGTGGGAATCAGGGCACGTTTTCCGGGTAGTAAAATAACAGGGTTTTCATTTGCCGCCAGTAAATCCATACCGGCGGCGCCGCTTGTCATATATTCAGGCAGCGGCAGGTCCGCGGCGTGGGGAAGCCGGCGGATAAACAGGACAGCCGAATTCATGCGCAGCAACTCCTTGTATCCGTTTTCTTCCCCAGATTACCGCCTTTAACATAAGATGTCAAGCTATTGGCTCCAAAGCTGGACCCAGACATGGCCCCCACCGGCACCGGACCGGATTTGCATAAATTTATCCGTAGAATTTCTGAATTTAAAATCGATATAATTGGTAACGGTAGCATCACGGCCGGGAGGGACATAACCGACCTGAATACTGTGGGGATGCCTCTCAACGATTTCCATATCGGCAATCATTGCAACATTATAGATTGTTGTGGCGACCTGGCACACACCGCCGCCGATTCCTCTGCCGCCTACAACCGGAGCCATACTGTAACCGCGTTCAATTGTGCGCGGACCGGTTACGCCGTTGAATGAAAAGACATCCCCCGGACCCAGGACGTAACCGTTCATGTACTTGGCAGCCATATATAGGTTATCTGTCCTGCCTGCACTTCCTCCGCCGCTTGTGCTGTATTCCGCTACTTTTGAATTAATTGACCTGAATATTTCTGACGTAATTTCCGGCTCCAGACGTATCAGCGCCAAATCAACACTCTCATTTTCCTGCGCCTGCATAACAGCCTCAGCTGTTGCCCGCACATCAACCGTAAGACCCGGCAGTTCAGCGACGATAACGTTGTTTTTATTATCATACCGGGCGTTTCTGGGTGCGCGTTCAACCCGTTCTGCTATCTTTGCCACTTTCTCACGGACTTCTCCCTCTAACAAACTCTCCATCATCACCCCCTCCAGAGTTACTCCGGGTCTGACACCATAAAAGTAACGCTTTGCTTTCATCCCCAGATTGAACGAGACAAGTAAAAATGCACAAATCGTTAACACCACAACCAGCGAGGTCAGTTTCAGGTATGCAGCTCTCTTCTGTTTGGTCACTGGCTGATCACATCCATATTTACCGGCGTTGGGCAAAGCAACGTAGAGAGCGTCACCGGTTCATACCCGGATTTGCGCAGCTTCGGAATGACCTGACGCAGAAATTGTGCCGTCTGCTCCGTAGGGTGCATGAGTATCAGGCTGCCCCCCTTGGCCTGGTCGAGAATTTTATCCACCATGTAATCCACCCCGGGCAGCATCCAGTCTACTGTATCCACAGTCCACATCACTACTCTGGCATCTTCGGCTGCCGCAGCAGCCAAAACACGATCACTTAGCTCTCCTCTGTGAGGACTAAAATAGGCTGGCCGAATCCCGCAGACCTCATAGATTGTATCAGATGCCCTGCGAATATCTGCCACAGCCTCTTCTTTTGTTGCCTGTGCCATACTCAGCGCATCTGAATCTCCGTGACTGGCAATCTCATAACCCTGTTCATAAATTAATTTGGCCATGTCCTTATTTTCCCTTACCCAGCGCCCGACAAGGAAAAATGTTGCCTGTGCATCAGCCTCCTGCAAAACAGCAAGCATCTCCTGCAAGTATTCATTCCCCCAGGCCACATTAATCAAAAACGTAATCTGAGGCTTTGCCGGGTTGCCCTGATAAACCGGATGATCCGGGAAAGATTCCAGGGTGACGGTTGCCGGAATTTCCAGGAAAACCGGCTCTATATTTGTCTGGGGCCTGGCCTGCATCAGGCGGGCAATCGTTTCTTCGACATCCGGCTCCATTCCGTTAATTTCCGGAATCACACCCTGTGTTTCCGGGTCAATGGTTGCATTTACCGGCTCCATCCGCTTTCCTTCCGTCAGTCGTTCAATAACAATCTTTGCTTCGGCGGCAGTAAACCCGCCCATTTCCTTACCCGCAAAATATACATTCCGGCTAATGACCCGGGGGTTGCGAACGAAATATCGTGTATAGCTGTGGATACCTGCCAGAACCAGAGCAGCAATGAAAAGCAAAGTGAAGACTTTTTTTCCGCTCAGTGCATGAAAGCCACTGTAACCCACCTGCTTTCCCTCCTCATTCCTGCCCCTTTTCCTTCAGTTCGGTAAAGGGGAGAATTTCATATTCTTTCATTCTCAGACTCTGAATAATCAAAGGCAATGCATCCACCGCTTGTGAGGCATTGCTGTGCAGGAGAATAATTGCGCCGCTGTGAGTATCATTGGCCACCCGGCCCACAATCTTATCCACACCCGGATTAAGCCAATCGTGCGGGTCAACGCTCCATAGCACCACGTTATAGCCTCGTTCAGCGGCAAAATTAAAGACGCGGCTGTCAAGGTCTCCATAGGGAGGGCGGAAAAGCTCTGATGATACATTGAGCTCTTCTCTGAGGGCCTCTTCCATCAGGTTAAATTCTTTGAGCAATGCTTCGTCGCTTAGCTCGGTAAGACGTTGATGTGCATACCCGTGGTAACCGATTTCATGGCCGCGGATCAGGATTTCCCGCGCTAAATCCGGATGTTTGCGTACCCACTTCCCGGAGAGAAAAAAGGTTCCGCTTACACCGTAACGGTCCAGCACATCCAGGATTCTGCCCGTCTCTCCCGGTTCCCATACCACATCAAATGTCAAAGCTGCTGCTTTTTCTTCCGTATCAATATAATAGTACGCACCTTTAATCAGTGGCGAGAATACACCCTGTGTAATTTGCCTGTGCAGCAGAAAAGAAATTAAAACGACGGACACCAGAATAAAAACAAGAACGCGCATTTTCCTTTTTTGCATTCTTTTTTCCCGCAGCATAACACACCTTCCTTTGGGCGCAGGCCGCGCTTACTAATTGTTATGCATCCGGTATATTAAAAATGCAAGGGAAAAAGCCCGGTTAAACCGGGCTTTTTCCCTTTTAGCAAATTTATTGTTGCACAACTAACGCCACTTGATTGCCAGTTTTTCCAGGAGAACCACTCCCTGATACATGATTGCTGCGGCTACAGAAAGAATGATCACGCTCGTCATCACCAAGTCCAGCCGGAATACCTGCCCCCCGTAAACGATGAGATAGCCCAACCCCTGTTTGGAGACAAGAAACTCACCGACAATGACACCAACCCAGGAAAGCCCAACATTGATTTTCAGCGCGGAAACAATGGTTGGAATGCTGGCCGGTAAGATAACTTTCTGTAAAATCTGAAGTTTTGTAGCACCAAATGTTTTTAACAGTTTGATTTTTTCTCCGTCGACCTGCGAAAACCCTGTGTAAACGCCAAGAACGGTGACAACAACGGAGATAAATAAAGCCATGGCAATAATGGCCGTAATTCCCTGGCCCATCCAGACTATGATAATAGGTCCCAGGGCAATCTTAGGCAAGCTGTTTAAAATTACAAGATACGGATCAAGCACTTCTGAGAGAAAGTCAGACCACCACAGGCACACAGCCATAACAGTACCAAGGATTGTACCCAAAGTAAAGCCGACTACAGTTTCAAAAACCGTGGTCCCCACATGTATATAGAGGACTCCTTCATTGTGCAAAGAGACAACTGTCCGTAAGATTCTTGACGGCTGACTGCTGATAAAGGGGTCAATCCAGCGCAAAGATGCGGCCAGCTCCCATAATGCCACAAACCCCAGGAGCAGTAGTATTTGTGTCATCAGAACACGTAAACGATACTGCTTTTGTTTGCGCAGATATGCCCGGTGCTCAGGGGAGAGGAAGGAGTCGGAGCTCAACTTGTCAGACATGAATATCCAACTCCTTCCAAATTAAATTGAAGTAATCTTTAAATTCTACTGCTTCACGGCATTTAATCGGTGTTTTCGTATCACAGGTCAGTACGATATCATGGATCGTTTTGATTGTACCGGGCCTTTTTGTAAAAACCACCACTCTGTCCGCCATGCTAATAGCTTCGGAAATATCATGTGTAACGAGGACGGCTGTCTTATTTTCATCTGCAATAATTTGTTTTACTTCGTCGGCAACAACCAGACGTGTCTGGTAATCCAGCGCGGAAAATGCTTCGTCAAGCAGCATGATCTCAGGATCGATGGCCAGAGTGCGAATCAAAGCTGCACGCTGTCTCATGCCTCCGGAGAGCTGGCTGGGAAAGGCATCTCTGAAGTCATATAGTCCGTAACGCTGCAGCAGTTCCTTTGCATAGGCTTTTGCCCGAGATGTGGCTTTTTTCTGAACCTCCAGGCCGAGGATTACGTTTTTCCAGATTGTTCTCCACTCAAACAACTGGTCACTCTGGGGCATGTAACCCACTTTGGAGGTAGGCCCGGTTACTTTTTGTCCGTTAATGACCACACTGCCTTCTGTGGGTGTAACCAGGCCGGCCACAATGTTTAAAAGCGTGGATTTACCGCAGCCACTTGGTCCGACTATGCTGATAAATTCCCCTTCATAGATATCCAGAGAAATATCTTTCAGGGCAGAAGTTTCTCCTTCAGGGCTGTGGAAGTTCATCGCAATGTTGCGGATTTTAACTAAAGGTTCTGCCCTCATAATATCACTCCTTTCCTTTACCTGACGGATTCCATGGCCTTTTCGGCAAATTCATTGGTTACAAGCAACTCATACGGTGCACGCTGATCCAGTTCCCCTGCCGTTTCCATAACATCCTGCAGTCGAGTAAATGCGTCGTTTGTAAAGACGGGGGTAGCTGCCCAGGCATCAATTTCTTTATAGCGTCTGGCCACATTTGCCAGCACAACTACATCTGAATCAGGAAATGAGGGGCGAATTACATTGGCTATATCCTCCGGGCTATTCTCTGCAACCCAGATTTGACCCCTGTAGATGGCGTTGGTGAACTTCTGAACAATTTCACTGTTTTCTTCCAGGAAACTTTTTCGCGCTGAAAAAACAGTGTAGGGAATCTCTCCGCTGTCTTCTCCTACCGATGCCACAACATAACCGGCGCCTTCCAGCTCCAGGTTTGTGGCAACAGGCTCAAATAATGTAACATAATCTCCTTCGCCTCCGGTAAAAGCTCCGGCCATCAGCGCAAACTGTATGTTCGTAATGACGTCCACATCCACGCCAGGCTCAACACCGTTGTTTTTAAGCACATACTCCAGTGTCATCAGCGGCATGCCTCCGGTCCGTCCACCGATAATCTCTTTGCCGCGAACATTATCCCATGTAAATTCCGGGTCTGGTTCACGGGCCATTAAGAAAGAACCATCACGTTTGGTCAACTGTGCAAAATTAACCGCATAATCTTCCTGCCCCTGGTTATACACATAAATCGTTGCCTCAGGCCCCATAAAACCGATGTCAGCCTGGCCGGACAGCAGAGCCGTCATGACCTTATCAGCACCCTGTCCGTTCGTTAATTCCAGGTCGATTCCTTCATCCTCAAAATAGCCCAGATTGATTGCCGCATACATCGGAGCATAAAACACGGAATGTGTCACTTCATTGAGCCTGACTTTTGTCAGGGTGTCCTGCCTGCTGCATCCCCCCAGCAAACCGGCAGCAACTACCAGCATTAAAAACACCGTCAACACACAAAACCACTTCTTCACAATACTCCTTCCCTCCCCAAATAGTGTACGTTCACAATTATAATATTACAGCTTTAATTTTGTGTGACGCCGCGATTCCTGAACCAAACAGTCTACCCGGGCATATATATGGGTATGCAGATGATATTCTATATGGTAGGGGGGGTAAGTATGCAATACTATCCTGTATCACTTTCAATCCGGACGGATAAATCGCAATATACAGGGTACGAGAATGTCATAATTACAGTGTTTGTTGCAAAAGACGGTGTGCCGTCAAAAGGGGAGCGGATTCGCCTCCTTATTTTCCAGCCCTCTGGCAAACGTATTTTTAACAGTCGACTGACAACAGATTCCTTTGGTGTTGCGGTTGCCTTATTCCACCTGCAAAAACCAAAGGTTTCCGGCAACTACTCGGTTGAGGCTCACAGCACTGACGGCTCAATGGGCCTGTCATCATTTTTAGTCTTCTCCGACTAAATGAAGACGCGGGGACAGGTTCCGCGTCTTCATTTCTCCAGGTTTTTAAATTTTCCGCATCGATTCCGACATCAAATGAAGACAGTGGAACCTGTCCCCGCGTCTTCAAAAAAAAGAACATAAACGGTTTCGTTTATGTTCTTCTGGGGCGTCTGTCGTTGCCGCCGCGGCGGTTGTCACGGCGGTCTTCGCGTTTTGGCACCGGTTCTTCTTCCACCATTTTACCTTCGGCATTGGGAATTGCTGCACGGCGGGACAGGTCGATCCGTCCGCGGTCGTCGATACCAATGACTTTCACCGGAATTTCATCGCCGAGGTTAACCACATCTTCGGTCTTTTCCACCCGTTCGTGAGCAAGCCTTGAGATGTGGACGAGCCCTTCTTTGCCTGGCAGTACTTCCACAAAAGCTCCGTATTTTTCAACCCTCGTTACTTTGCCCATATAGGTCTCGCCGGGCTCCACGTCTTTGGTCAGGCTCTCAATCATCTGCATGGCCCTCTTGCCGCTCTCCGGGCTGACTGCGGCAATATAGATTGTGCCGTCGGGCTCAATATCGATGTCTGCGTCTGTCTCCGCCACAATCTTGTTGATCATTTTCCCACCGGGGCCGATTACATCGCGGATTTTATCGGGATGAATCTGCATGGTGATAATACGCGGTGCATAGGGAGACATCTCTTCTCTGGGCTCCGGAATGACGTCGGTCATCTTACCCATTATATACATATAACCGTCTTTGGCCTGAGCCAGTGCGCGTGAGAGAATTTCCCGGGACAACCCCCCGACCTTAATATCCATTTGCAGAGCGGTTATACCGTCCCGTGTTCCGGCTACTTTAAAGTCCATATCGCCAAGGAAATCTTCCATGCCCTGAATATCACTGAGGATGGCAACGTCGTCACCTTCCTTAATCAGGCCCATGGCCACACCGGAAACAGGTTTTTTAATGGGTACACCGGCATCCATCATTGACAGGGTGGAGCCGCAGACACTGCCCATGGAAGTGGAACCGTTTGACTCGACCACTTCAGATACCAGGCGGATTGTGTAAGGAAAATCATCCTGGGAAGGGAGCACAGGGACCAGTGCGCGTTCCGCCAGTGCGCCATGGCCAATATCCCGCCGGCTGGCACCGCGCATAAAGCCTGCTTCACCCACACTGTAAGGCGGAAAGTTGTAATGATGCATATAGCGCTTCGACTCTTCAAGGCCCAAACCGTCCAGACGCTGGACTTCACCGGGTGCGCCGAGTGTGCAAACATTGAGCACCTGGGTTTGCCCGCGGGTAAACAAACCGGAACCGTGTGTCCTGGGCAAAACACCTACTTCACAGGTAATGGGGCGGATTTCATCGGACTTACGGCCGTCGGGGCGAAGGTTCTCACTGATAATCATGGTACGCATGGTTTCCTTGACAAGTGCTTCAAAGGTTACACGGACATCACGCTCATGTTCCGGATGGGTTTCCGCAAAATGTGCTATCGCTTCCTTCTTCGCAGCGTCAATGGCTGCCTCACGGGCTTGTTTTTCCACGGTACGTACCGCTTCGGCAACTTTCTCCTGTGCAAAAGTACGGACCTGTGCTGCTAATTCTGCATCAGCTTCAAAGGTTTTAACTTCCATCTTTTCCGGAGCAAGCTCGGCTATCATCTGGTCCTGCAACTTAATGACACCCTGGTTGGCTTCATGGCCCGTCATGATTGCTTCAAGCACTTCATCTTCCGTCAGCTCACCGGCACCGGCTTCGACCATCATAATCGCATCCCGGGTGCTGGCCACAACCAAATGAAGACGGGATTCTTCCGCCTGCGCCTGGTTCGGGTTGATTACCGGCTTTCCGTCTATCCAACCGACAACAACGGCACTAATCGGGCCGGCAAAGGGTATATTGGAGACGGAGAGTGCCGCAGACGCGCCGCAAATAGAGAGTACTTCCGGAGGATTGTCCTGGTCTACGGAAAGGACTGTCGTCACAATATGTACTGCATTCCGGAACCCTTTGGGAAACAGGGGCCGGCACGGCCTGTCCGTAAGGCGGGCAGTGAGAATTGCTTTTTCTGTCGGGCGACCTTCACGCTTAATAAATCCACCCGGGATTTTACCGACTGCGTAGGACCGTTCTTCGTAATCCACTGTCAGCGGGAAAAAATCAATTCCCTCCCGGGGTTCGGCAGAAGCTGTAGCCGTTACCAGCACAACGGTGTCTCCGTAGCGCAACACAACGGCTCCATTTGCCTGCTTGGCTATACGGCCGGTCTCGATACTCAACTCTCTGCCGGCCAATTCCATTTTATACGTCTTCATTCTAAAACATCCTCTCTGATTCTGATGGAAAAAGCGGGGTTACCCCCGCTTTTGTCACTGTATGACCGATACCGGGGAACTACTTGCGCAGCTTTAGCTTGGCCAAAATACTGCGGTAGCGCTCGGCGTCGATTTTTTTCAGGTAATTGAGCAGACCCCTGCGCTGGCCAACCATCTTCAAGAGGCCACGACGGGAGTGGTGGTCTTTTTTGTGCTCTTTTAAATGCTCCGTCAGGTAGTTAATCCTTTCGGTCAGCAGAGCGATCTGAACTTCAGGTGAGCCTGTATCGTGGTCATGCAAACGATACGTATTAATGACATCCTGTTTCCGTGTTGTATCCATGCTCATGCTTTCACCTCCTTAAAAATTCTCTGACCCCCGTTAAGCCAAGGCAAACGTCGGAGAAATCGATTACCCGAGCCTAAGGTTGACAACCTGTATTGTATCACATCCATATAGTGTTGGCAAGAAATGCAATTCCCCTTAGTGGCTAAAACCGCGGGCGATTAGGCTCCGGGCCAGTTCCACATCCTGACGAATCTGAGAAGCCAGCTCATCCGCTGTTCTAAACGCCTGCTCTTCCCTAATTTTTTGTAGAAAACGGACAATTAATTCATTGCCGTAAAGATTTTTTTTCAGGTCCAGTAAATGAACTTCCACAGAGCCGTCTTCTTTACAGAACGTGGGCCGTTTTCCCACGTTTGTCAGCGCCCATGCTCTCTGCCCTTCGGTGACTGCTTCTGTCAGATATACACCGTTTGCCGGCCTGATAATATCACAGTCAACATGCACATTAGCCGTGGGAAAACCAAGCTGTCTGCCGCGACCGTCGCCGTGAACAACCTGGCCGCGCAGGAAAAACGGGTAACCCAGCATACCGGCTGCCGCTGTCACACGGCCTTCCGACAGATACCCGCGGATAACGGAACTTCCGACAGGGACTCCGTCTACGGACACGGGGTCAACGATGTGCACCCAAAAACCCAGGCCCTCTCCGTAACGCTGCAGCTTTTGCGGCGTTCCTGTGCCGCGCTGTCCGAATGAATAATCATAACCGACAACCACACCGGTTGCACCCAGTTTTCCAGCCAGTATATCGGCTGCGAACACTTCCGGCACGGTGGAAGCAAATTCCCGCGTAAACGGGTGAACAATCACATAGTCAACGCCCGCTTCTCCCAGCATGCGGATCCGGTCTTCCACTGTCTGCAGCAAAAGAGGTGCTCTGTCCGGACAAAGAACGGAAAGCGGATGCGGCATAAAAATAAGAACCGCACTTGTGCCCCCAGCCCGGCGCGCTGCAGACACAGTCGTATCGATTATTTTACGGTGACCCACATGAACACCATCAAAATTACCCAGGGCGACAAAGGTTTCTCCCGTACAGACTTGGCGAAACTGATCAATTCCCTGTACTATTTGCATATTCTCACCCAACCAACTAAAAGACTTTTTGCGGTTTTACTGTATCAATACCGGCCCTGCCAATGGCCAAAAAGCTGCCTGCACTGTCATAGACACGAACCGTTTCCCCCTCCGGGGGCAGGTTACCCGCAGTTACCGCCACCCCGTTCTTAATGAGCAAAGCTTGTTCTGCACTGACCGTTACAGACGGCAGGCGCTGCAGAGCGACGTCGGCAGGCATCAGGGCCTCTTGCAGCCGTCCGGATTCTGCCAGGCCGGCCAGCTCTTCCAGCGTCCAGGTTTGATCAAGCAGAAAAGGGCCCACAGCAGTCCGTAGCAGAAAAGACATATGGCCGACTGTATCCAGCTTTTCAGCAATTTCCCGGCAAAGTGTACGCACATATGTACCACGGGAACAATCGACGTCAAAGAGAACCATCCGGTGGTCAAAACGTACGGGCTCAACAGAATAGATATGGACCGTACGGGGTTCCCGGCTGACTTCCTTGCCCTGTCGGGCCAGCTCGTAGAGCCGTTTCCCCCCCACACGAACAGCTGAATACATCGGTGGAATCTGTGTTCCCTGACCGATAAAACTCTTTAGTACACGGCCAATCAGCTCCCCGGTGAGCGAAGGCACCTGTTTCTCGGCAATCACTGTGCCCGCCGCATCCTCACTGTCGGTAGCCTGCCCGAGAGTCAGTTCTGCACGATAAGACTTGTCCATCTCCAGCACGAACTCGGACACACGGGTTGCTTTGCCTACACACACCGGCAATACACCGGCAGCTCCCGGATCCAGTGTTCCTGTATGGCCTGTCCGCCGCACGCCGGTAAGGCGCCGGATTTGGTTCACCACATCATGTGAAGTCATTCCGGGTGGTTTGAGAACATTGATAATTCCTTCCATCATTAAACTTCCCTGCCTACGGCTGCCAGAACAGCTTGTTCTGCTTCACGAAGCTTCATTTCCAGAGAACACCCGGCTGCTCTGACATGGCCGCCACCGCCGAGCGACTCGGCTACTTTTGCCACATCTACACTGCGGGAACGCAGGCCCACCTTAACGGTTCCGTCATCCTTCTCCCGCAGGAGAATACCTACTTCCACGCCCTCGATATTTTTGGCATAGTTGACCACACCGTCAAGATCCTCATCTTTGGCACCGCACCGGCCCATTTCCTCTGAACCCAGTGTGATCCAGGCGATTTTTCCGTCTTCTGAGAACTGCAGCGATGCCAGTGCCTCGCGCAGCGCACATACCGCAGTGCGGGTACGCATATCGAACACCCTTGGCGTAATCTCAGCCAATTTAACGCCGGCATGCAGCAGGTCTGCCACAACGCGGTGAGTTTTTGGCGTGGTATTCTCATACTTAAATGATCCTGTGTCCGTGCTGATTGCCACATATAAAGCCGCTGCCGTATCTGTATCCACCGGAAGGCCCATTTTCGCCAGCAGATCAAACACAATTTCACCGGTCGCTGCCGCCCGCGGGTCCACCAGATTCATCTGACCGTACTTCTGATTGGTGGGGTGATGGTCAATATTTATCAGGAAATATTCACTGACACGTTCCCACACCGGGCGAATCCGTAAATGATCCGAGCAGTCCAGGGCCACAATACAGTCATAATCTCCCTGGGGGAAAGAGCCGGTGATGATATCTTCCGCCCCCGCCAGAAAACGATAGCGAGCCGGCACTTCGTCGGCTGAAAACATCGTTACCCTGTAGCCCGCTTTTCGCAGGGGCAGGCCAAGGCCCAGGATGGAGCCGATGCTGTCACCGTCGGGCATAATATGCGCAGTCAGAAGCACCGCCCGCGACTGTTGCAGCCGGGCGGCGATTTCCTTTAAGCTATTCACCGGATTCCCCGCCTCCGGAAGGTTGAATTTCCCTCAGGATTTGGTTGATATGGGCACCGTACGCGATGGACTTATCAAGATGAAATGATATTTCAGGCGTGTGGCGAAGCCGGATGCGCCGTCCGATTTCGGTGCGAATAAACCCTGTTGCCTTAACCAGAGCCTTGAGTGTCTCTTCCTGTTCCTCATCACTTCCGAACACACTGACAAACAATTTGGCATGACGCAGGTCTCTGGTCACAAGTACATCGGTAACACTAATCATTTTGGATGTGCGGGGATCTTTCATTTCATTGCGTAAGATATCACTGACTTCGCGCTTGATCTCCTCACCCACGCGGTGTGCACGTTGTTCCGTCATTACAATCCCTCCAATGGCAACGATTACTAAAGGATTTCTAAATCGGTTTCATATACCTGCACAGACGGATTTGATTCCACAAAAGCAAGCACCTGTTCCAGCTGCCTGTGAGCCTGTGCGCTGTGTGCGGAAACACAGGCTACAGCCAAAACCGCTGTTTGCCATTTATCCTGTTCGGCAGCCTCAATTGCAGAGACATTAAATTTTTGCTTCATACGGTCCAATATAGACCTGATGACTGAGCGCTTTTCTTTTAACGACCCTGTACCCGGTAAGTGAAGCCGAATTTGCAAAACGCCAACCACCATGTCTATGAAGTCTCAACCTGCTGCATGGTATAGGCTTCCAGAATATCTCCTTCTTTATAATCGTTGAATTTTTCCATCAGAATACCGCAGTCATACCCTGTCACCACTTCACGCACATCGTCTTTGAAGCGCTTCAGTGTATCCATTTTACCTTCATGAATGACTATGCCGTCACGGATAACGCGGATATCGGCATTCCTGGTAATTTTACCGTCAATTACGTGGCAGCCGGCAATTGTACCCAGCTTGGATACCTTGAAGAGATGACGGACTTCCGCCTGGCCCAGGACAACCTCTTTAAATGTCGGTGCAAGCATCCCGCTCATCGCAGCCTGCACATTCTCAATCGCTTCGTAGATGACGCGGTAAAGACGAATATCAACATTCTCCCGTTCGGCCATTTTCCGGGCGCTGGGCTCGGGTCGGACATTGAACCCGATAATAATTGCATTGGATGCGGACGCCAACATGACATCAGATTCGGTTATAGCACCGACTCCGCCATGAATGACCTGGATACGAACTTCGTCGCTCGTCAGCTTCAGCAGCGATTCACGCAAAGCCTCAACCGAACCCTGGACATCTGCCTTGATGATAATGTTCAGGTCTTTTACTTCGCCTTCCTGGATCTGGCTAAAGAGGTCGTCAAGTGAGACTTTTGCCGTCTTTTTGAGTTCCACTTCACGCCGTTTTTCAGCTCGTTTATCGGCAACCTGCCTGGCAACACGGTCATCAGAGACAGACTGCAGCAGATCACCGGCTTCAGGAACATCGTTTAAGCCCAGCACTTCAACGGGGGTGGCAGGACCGGCCTTTTTGACCCGTTTTCCCTTATCATCCACCATGGCACGAACTTTTCCGTAGATGGTACCACAAATGATGGAATCACCCACGTGCAGCGTCCCGTCCTGAATCAGTACTGTGGCTACAGGGCCGCGGCCCTTATCAAGTTTTGCTTCCACAACTGTGCCGATGGCTGGTTTGTCAGGATTGGCCTTTAGTTCAGCCATTTCCGATAAAAGCAAAATCATTTCCATCAGGGTATCCAAACCCAGATGTTTCAATGCGGAAACATCAACGAAAATAGTTTCGCCACCCCACTCCTCAGGAACCAGGCCATACTCTGTCAGCTGCTGTTTAACACGGTCCGGGTTGGCGTTTGGTTTGTCTATTTTATTCACCGCGATAATAATGGGAACTCCGGCTGCCTTGACGTGGTTAATGGCTTCCACTGTCTGCGGCATAACGCCATCATCTGCCGCCACAACCACAATGGCAATATCCGTAACCTGGGCACCGCGAGCCCGCATGGCTGTAAATGCGGCATGCCCCGGTGTGTCAAGGAAAACGATCTTTTTCCCGTTAGCCACCGCCTGGTAGGCACCGATATGCTGCGTTATTCCGCCGGCTTCCTGAGAGGTAACATTTGCTTCGCGGATTGCATCCAAAAGTGATGTTTTGCCGTGGTCAACATGGCCAAGTACAGTGACCACTGGTGGTCTCGTGCGCAGGTCCTCCTCACGGTCTTCCACGGTTTCCACAAGACTGTCTTCGAGTGTATTCACTTTTACTTCCACTTCGAAACCATACTCTTCCGCCAATACCTGCGCCAGTTCGGTTTCCACCGCCTGGTTAATAGTGGCCATTGTGCCCAGTTCAATCAGTTTACTGATTATTTCACCGGCACTGACAGCGAGTTTGTCTGCCAGTTCACCCACGGTGATGCGGCCTTCGATGACAACGGTACGTTCCGCTTTCTGCTGCTCATCCAGCAAACGTGCTTCCCGCATCGCAAGACGCTCTCTTTTATTGATACGCTTTTTCTTTTCCCGCTTTGGCGGCCGCTGCTTCTGCCCCGGGCCTGTGGGACGTGTTCCTCTTTGTCCCTGGCCTGTAGGGCGTGCACTTTTTTGCTGCTGCCCCGTGCCTGCAGTGCGTGGTCCTTTTTGCTGCTGGCCGGCCGGACGTGTACCTTGCTGGCCCTGGCTTGCGGGACGCGGCCCTTTTTGCTGCTGGCCCGCGGGACGTGTGCCCTGCTGGTTCTGACCCGCAGGGCGGCTACCGGCGGCGGCCGGTTTGGCAGCATGTTTTTGCGGAGTCCGCTCTGTTTTCTTTTGCGCACCGCCCTGGCCCTTCTGAGCCGCAGACGCCTTGTCTTTCATTTCTTCTTTAACGGGAGCGGCAGGCTTAAGCGGAGCCGGCGGTTCCCCTTTGCCCGTGAGCTGGTATTTAATCCGCTTTACTGCTTCGTCTTCCACCACGCTCATGTGGTTTTTCACTTCAAAACCGATATCGGATAAAAGATCAATAATCCGCTTACTTGGCACATCCAATTCTTTCGCCAGTTCATATACCCTGGTTTTCGCCATGGTCTACACCTCCATTTGATTGTCCTCCTTAAAGCTAATAATCATAATAGGTATCATGACAAGAGCTCCTGCAGGCGGCGCGCAAACCCTTCATCCAGAACGGCCAGAGCTGTTCTGTCGGCCGTGCCCAGAGCCTGGCCCAACTGACGCCTGCTGACATTGCGAACCAGTGGGACACGGTAATACGCGCATTTATCCATATATTTCTTTGCTGTCGACGCACCGGCATCATCAGCCAGAATAAGCAGACTGGCACGACCTGAACGAATCGCAGCCAGATTTGCATCTTCATGCAGTGATAACTTCCCCGCCCTGCGGGCTAGCCCCAACAGGGAGAGAGCTTTATGTTGCATTTTCGTCATCTCCGGGAAGCTGTTTTGCCAAATCCTGAATAACTGCCGGTGATACCGGATGCTTCAGGCTTCTTTCAATACGTTTTCCCTTAACCGCTTTGTCCAGGCAGCTGCGGCAGCGGCAGAGATAAGCTCCACGACCGGCCTTTTTTCCTGTGGAGTCCAGTTCAACATTTCCTTCCGGTGTTCGCACAATACGCACCAACTCCCGTTTGTTTTTCTGCTCCTGGCAGCCGATACAGCTTCGCAACGGCACTTTACGGGGTTTCATCGTCCCTTTCCCCCTTTTCCGGATGGAAAGCAGCCTCTGTCATTTCATCAGGAACGCCCGGAACCGTGCTTTCCGGATCAATTACATCTTCATCATTTCCTAAAAGCAGAGAACGCTCTTCTACGGGAAGTCCCCGCTGGGCAGCCTGGCTTTCACTGGTGATATCAATCTTCCATCCGGTAAGTTTGGCCGCAAGGCGGGCGTTCTGGCCCTCTTTACCGATGGCCAGGGATAACTGGTAATCCGGGACAATCACGCCGGCCACTTTCTGGTCGGCAGACAAATTTACTGTGACCACTTTCGCTGGTGACAGGGCATTAGCCACAAAAACTTCAGGCTCCTCGTCCCATTTGACAATATCGATTTTCTCTCCCTGCAATTCAGTAACAATGGCCTGGACACGAGCACCTTTGGGGCCTACACAGGCACCGACCGGATCAACATCCTTATTTTTGGAGTATACGGCCAGTTTTGAACGAAAACCGGCTTCTCTGGCTATAGATTTTACCTCTACAATTCCGTCGAAGATTTCAGGTACTTCCAGTTCAAACAGTCTCTTTAACAGTCCGGGGTGAGTTCTGGATATAAAAATCTGCGGCCCCTTGGTGGTCCGCCTTACTTCCGTTATATAGGCCTTAATGCGTTCTCCCTGTCTGTATTCATCACCGGGCATTTGTTCCGTCGGTAAAATCACAGCTTCAGCCTTACCCAGGTCGACGATAATATTCTTTTGTTCCATGCGCTGGACAATACCTGTAATAATATCTTCTTCCCGGTCGGTGTATTCATCAAAAACAATTTCCCGCTCTGCTTCGCGGATTCGCTGAATGACCACCTGTTTTGCCGTCTGTGCGGCAATCCGGCCAAAATTTTTAGGAGTAACTTCCTTCTCCACCACATCATCAAGCTGATAATCCGGATCAATCTGCCTGGCGTCGCTTAAAGAAATGTCAAACTGGGGATCGGCAACCTCATCCACAACATTCAGACGTGTGTAAACCTGAATCTCACCAGTCTCTCTGTCAAGCTGTACCCGGACATTGCCGGCCGTGTTGAAGTTTCTTTTGTATGCCGAGACAAGAGCAGCCTCTATCGCTTCAAATAAAACTTCCTTTCTGACTCCTTTTTCTTTTTCTATCGCGCTAAGAGCTGCTAAAAACTCTTCATTCATTTGCAACAGCCTCCCTTCTGATTCAGATTATATGAATGCCAGGTTCGCCTTCGCAACCTGATCTAATGGAATACGTATCAGTTTCGCCTGCTCATCTTCCAGGATAATATCATGGTTTTCCAGGCCACGGAGAATACCTTTGTATTTTTTTCGTCCTTCAATGGGGCTATAAAGCCTGATTTCAGCTGTTTTTCCGGCAAAACGGACAAAATCCGTATCCTTCTTTAGCGGCCTTTCAATTCCGGGGGAGGAGACTTCCAGGTAATATGCCTGTTCAATGGGATCAACCGTATCCAGCTCAACATCAAGGGTACGGCTCAGCGCCTCACAGTCATCTATTGTAACCCCGCCTTCACGGTCAATGAAAACTCGTAAAATCATGCGGCCGCCTTCTTTGACAAACTCCACATCCACCAGTTCCAACCCGAGGTTTTCTGCGAGTGGAAAGGCAAGCTTAGTAACCCTTTCAACAACTTGTGACACAACAGACCCTCCATATGTACTTTTACGTTTAGTTCATATTGTTTCTAGTTTGTGCTAATTTCCTGAATATTAGCGATGAGCCGGTTAATGTGGTAACGTAATTTTGCCTGTGACAAGACGGAAGAGTGGGCTGGCCCACTCTTCTCGTCGGATAGACTATGATTTCACTAGTATTCTACCACAACTGGAAACAAACCGCAAGTACACCATCACCTGGGGTTGTCTATCCTGGCGAAATAACGGACAATCTCCCAGTACATTTTCATTCTGGCGGCAAATCCCTTAAACACACCTAACTTTTCTTCCTTGGTAACATGAGTCAAATCCTGCAGGTATACTTCCTGCACCGGCAGGTCCTGTGCATCTACAAGCCTGGTAATGGCCACTTCCACACCGAAACGTGTAATGTCAAGATCATTAACCATTTCCAGCAAATCACGCCTGACAGCGCGCTGGCCCGACAGGTAGGGTGCAACTTTCTGGGCAAGATCTGTGGCCACGCGACCGTTTTCAAACAGCCCGACACTCATGGCAAAGCCGCCCGAGAGCACCGGATGAAGCAGTTGTTCAACATGCCTGGGCCGCAGCCCAATCAGGTCGGCATCAAGAAAGAGCACCACATCAGCCCCGCTCCTGTCAAGACCGGCTTTGATTGCGCCACCTTTACCGCGGTTTTCTTCAAGGTCAACCAGTGTAACTCTAAACTGTTTCGCCACATCTGATGTACGGTCATCTGAGCCGTCATTCACGACTATAATCTCATCTATTTGAGGAGCACGGACCAGGACAGACAAGACGCCCCCGATGGTTTTCTCTTCATTAAAAGCGGGAATGATGGCAATCGTTCTCATCTTTTTGTCCCACTGTCCTTTCTCCTGTTTTCTATAAAGTCATGCAGGAAATCCATAAACTCATCAAGCAGTCTTTCCTGGGAGACTTTTTTGACTATTGCGCCGCCTGAAAAGATTAATCCTTCATTCTTTCCTCCGGCTATTCCCAGGTCGGCTTCCCGCGCTTCACCGGGACCGTTGACGGCACAACCCATGACTGCCAACGTCAGCGGCTCATTAATTCCCGCCACGCGGCGCTCCAGTTCACGTGCCAGTCCAATCAGGTCAATTCGGGTGCGACCGCATGTCGGACAGGACACCACACGCGGCCCGAAACGACGTACTTCCGCAGCTGCCAGTATTTCCTTGGCAACCCGGATTTCGTCCGCCGGCGGAGCCGTCAGGGAGACCCGGATGGTATCGCCCAGCCCGTCCAATAACATGGTACCGATCCCTACTGAAGAATACACAGTACCGCTGAACATCGATCCGGCTTCCGTAACTCCGACATGCAGGGGATAGTTGACCTCCCGGGCCAACAGCCTGTACGAGGCTACGGTAAGAGGAACCGAAGATGCCTTAAGAGACACAACCAGATTGAAATAGCCCAGCTTTTCCACCATGCGAATATGGTCCAAAGCCGATTCAACCATCGCCTCCGGAGTTACTCTGCCGTACTTTTCAAGCAAGCGTTTTTCCAGTGACCCGGCGTTAACGCCAATCCGCAGGGGGATACCCCTCTCCCCGGCCAGACTGATGACCTGGGCCAGTCGTGACTCGCCTCCGATATTTCCCGGGTTAATCCGCAGTTTGGCCACACCGGCGTGAATCGCAGCCAGCGCCAACCGGTAGTTAAAGTGAATGTCCGCCACAACGGGCAGCGGAGACGAATCAATAATTCTTGGCAGGGCATTTGCGGCTGCATCATCCGGTACAGCCACCCGGACCAGTTCACACCCGGCGGCTGCAAGTTCTTCAATTTGAGCCAGCGTAGCGGCTACATCCCGCGTATCTGTGTTGGTCATAGACTGAATGACGACGGGAGCACCGCCGCCAATTGTTACAGGGCCGGCCTGCACCGCTTTTGTCATGTTTCTGGTGTACATGGCGGGCTCCTTTTAATTGAAGATATTCAGGCGTACCAGATCCCGGTATGCTATGAGAATCATCAGCAGAATTAAGACAGTAAAACCGACAAAGTGGATAAATGATTCTTTCTGGGGGTCAACCGGGCGGCCTCTGACTCCTTCAATTGCCAGAAACATCAGGCGGCTGCCGTCAAGAGCAGGGATGGGCAGCAAGTTAAGGAAGCCCAGGTTAAGGCTGATGATGGCCGCAAGAGACAGCAGATCCATAACAACCCCGGATCGTGCCACTTCCCCCACAATCTGAATAATACCTACTGGGCCAACCACATCCGGTGTGACTTGCCCACTGAGCATCTGGACAATACTTACGGCTATAAAGCGCAGGAACCAGGCGGTATGGGCCACACCCAGACGCAGGGAAGCAAACGGGGCATAAAGCTTTGTCTGTGACTGAATACCGATTCTTCCTTCTCCCGTTGCCGGATCCCGCTCGGGAACCACACTGACTGAACGAATTTCTCCATCCCGCTCAAAGCGGATATCTATTTCCTGTTCCGGGTGGGCATGGATAATGGAGACCAACTCACTCCAGTCCTGTACTTCCTGTCCGGCAATGGAAATAATTTCATCTTCCGCCATCATTCCCGCTTCGGCGGCCGGGCCTTCGGGTAGAATTTCACCGATTTGTGTGGAATCTAACAGCGGCACGCCCAAAAACGCGAAATAAATCAGTGAAAAGAGTAAGATCGCCAAAATAAAGTTCATAATGGGACCGGCGGCAATGGTGGCAAAGCGGCTCCACACCGAATGCTGCTGAAAACTGCCTTCTTCATCGCTCTCTTCAGGGTCTTCGCCCACCAGACGCACAAACCCCCCCAAAGGAAACGCCCGTATTGAATACACTGTTTCTCCTGACTGAAAACTTGTCAGCCGCGGTCCAAAGCCAATGGCAAACTCTATAACCCCGATACCTGCACGTTTTGCCACCAGGAAATGACCCAGTTCATGAAAGAAAATAAGCAGGGCAAATATTGCAATTGAAGCAAGCAGTGTTAGCATGGTTTCACCCTTTCGTCTCTGCGAATTCCCGCGCCAGCCGGCGCGCTTCCCGGTCGAGCGCCGTGAGCGTCTCAATATCAGGAATTTTAACTACTTTATGTTTATTCATCACTGTTTCAATTATACGGGGGATCCCCGAAAAGCCAATCTTTCGTTCCAGAAAAAGCCCGACAGCCTCTTCATTGGCGGCATTTAAGACGGCAGGCAGGCTCCCTCCGGCCTTACCGGCCTGAAATGCCAAATCCAGGCACGGGAAACTGCTCCTGTCCGGTGCAGCAAAATGCAGCTTTTCCAGCTTATCCCACCGTATCCGTGGCGCATCACCGGCCAGACGGTCCGGATACGTTAGTGCATACTGAATGGGAACGTGCATATCCGGGGCGCCCAACTGGGCCAGTACAGCACCGTCCCGAAACTCTACCAGAGAGTGTACGATACTTTCCCTGTGCACAACCACTTCAATATTTTCATAAGAGACCCCAAACAGCCAGTATGCCTCCATGACTTCCAGGCCCTTATTCATCAGTGTAGCCGAATCAATGGTAATTTTTGCGCCCATTTCCCAGTTTGGGTGTTTCAGCGCATCGTCCGGTGTGACATGGTCCAGTTTCTCCCGCTGCCAGCCAAAGAACGGCCCTCCCGAAGCGGTTAAAATAATTTTATCCACATCATCGCGCTGCTGTCCCTGCAGGCACTGGAAAATAGCAGAATGTTCACTGTCTACAGGAAGAATCCGAACACCTTTTTTCTCTGCCAGTTCAACGGCTAAGTGGCCGCCTGCCACAAGAGACTCTTTATTGGCCAGGGCCAGCACCTTACTCTCACCAAGAGCAGCCAGTGTGGGCCGCAGCCCGGCAAAACCAACCACAGCGTTTAATACGAGGTCGGCACCTTCATCGGCTGCAAGTTCACAGACACCTTCCTCGCCGGCGAGGACCTCGATGTTGAAGCTCTTCAATTCTGCCTTAAGTTTATTGTAACAGGATTTCTCAACAATTGCCACTTTTGCCGGCCTGAACCGTCGCGCTTGCATAATAAGGCTTTCCACACTGCGGTTCGCTGAAAGAGAACGGACAGAGAAGCGTTCCGGATAAGCGGCGATAACTTGCAATGCCTGTGTTCCGATGGAACCGGTGGAACCCAACAGGGAAATTTTTTTCATAGCCTGCCCCCCTGCCAAATCAGGATCTGAAAAAATAAGTACCCAACGGGTACAGCAAATAACAGGCTGTCCAGTCTGTCAAGCACGCCGCCGTGCCCGGGCAGAAACGAGCCTGAATCTTTAGTATTTCCCCATCGTTTCAGCGCGGATTCGGCCAGGTCGCCCGCCTGGCCCGCAACCGATAGTATTATACCAAACGTAACAGCAAGAAGTCCTTCCAACCCAAGGTACGGTCCCGCTGCCAACAGGACCAGAGCCGAAAAGGCCACGCCGCCCACAGCACCTTCAACCGACTTTTTCGGACTGACAGCCGGCAAAAGCTTCCGTCTGCCCAGTGTTATTCCGACAAGATAGGCACCACTGTCAGATGCCCAAACAGCAAGTAAAACGGCCATTACAGCAGATAAACCGTTATCTGCGCCGCGCAGCAGCAAAAAGAAGCTGAGCAGTGTAGTTATGTATACTTTACCCCATAAAAGAAATGCCGGTGCCAGGAAGCTGCGGGGAAAGAAAAGGATCCAGAAGACATTGACAACAAGAAATAAACCCACCAGTCCGGCATAATAGGCCTGCATACCGAACTGTAAGGCCAAAAGCAGCAGCAGAAAATGTCCGGCGTAGCCAAGACTGCGCAGGTCCCGGGCATCGACGCCGGTAAGTTGATAAAATTCCCGCAGTGCCGCAGCGCCGATGACTCCAATCAGGAGTGCAAACGGCAGCCCGCCAATCCAGGTTACTGCCAGTACAATCGGTATACCCACCAGTGAACTGGCCACCCGCTGCCTGAACATATGCGGACCTCCTAGAGTTTAATTCCGCCGAAACGGCGGTCCCGCTGCCGGAAGGCTTCAAATGCTTCCAATAAATGCTCCCTGTCAAAGTCCGGCCAGTAAACATCTGTAAACCAAAGCTCGGCATACGCCAGCTGCCACAGCATAAAATTGCTCAGCCGAATTTCTCCGCTGGGCCGGATTAAGAGGTCCGGTTCAGAGATCGCGGCTGTGTACAGATGCGAGTTAATGGTATCTTCATCAATCTCATCCGGGCGCAGTGTACCCAGGGCAACTTTCCCGGCTATTTTCTGCACTGCCTGCACAAGTTCCGCCCGGCTGCCGTAATTCAGTGCGAAATTTAAAATCATCCCTGTATTGTCGGCCGTCGCCGTGACCGCCTCATGAATTGCCTTTCTTGTATGCACAGGTAAAGCATCGACCTGGCCCATCATGATAATCTTTATATTTTTCTCTTTAAGTTCGGGCAGATCCGTTTTCAGGAATTCATTGGGAAGGCGCATTAAAAAATCCACTTCCAAACGCGGCCGTTTCCAGTTTTCTGTTGAAAAAGCATAAACGGTCAAAGTCCCGACACCAAGTTCATTTGCATATCTGATTGTACGCCGCAGGGCCACCATGCCTGCATGGTGGCCTGCGGTTCTCGGCAAACCGCGATGCGCCGCCCAGCGTCCGTTGCCATCCATAATTATTGCCAGGTGGCGGGGAATAGGCCCTTTGCTGTGAGGGCCGGGCCTGTTTTCTTTTTTTCTGAATAAACCACGCAACGTAAGGGGCAAAATGTTCACCTCTTAGCCTTATATGAAAAACCAGCCCCCTCTGTCGAGGGGGCCCGGGAATTACTCCTCAATAATTGCACCTGTCGGACACTCATCAACACAGAGGCCACATTCTGCACACTCGTCACTGATGCTGTAAACATCCCCTTCAGTAATAGCATCGCTGGGACAGCAATCCAGACAGCTTCCGCAAGCAACACATTCATCAGTAATCTTATATGTCATGTCTTACACCTCCTTTCCCCAATCCTCTGCCGTTACAGTCAGCTCAAGAACTGTGCCGTCACCTACAACGCGCTGTCTGACTATCCGTAACGGACCGGACCCGTCTGACTTGGGCGAAGAGGTACGGGTGATTCTCAGCACATAATCTTCCTGCTCTTGCAAGCTGAACGTTTCGGCAATATGATATGCGAGGACATCGGGGAACTTTCCCCTTCGGCCCATCTTTAGACCTCCATAATTTCTTTTTCTTTGGCAGCAAGGACCTGGTCGGCTTCTTCAATGAATTTATCGGTTAATTTCTGCACTTCATCCTGCGACTTATGCAGTTCGTCTTCGGTTATTTCGCCGGCTTTTTCTTTCTTTTTTAATTCGTCGTTGGCATCGCGGCGGATATTACGAATGGCCACACGCCCCTCTTCCGCCTTCTTTTTACTGACTTTAACGAGTTCCTTGCGGCGTTCTTCGGTTAGCTGGGGAATAGCCAAGCGGATTATCGACCCGTCACTGGCCGGTGTCAGGCCCAAATCAGATTTCATGATGGCCCGCTCAATCTCCGTAACCGCTTTTTTATCCCACGGCTGAATTACCAGCAGCCTGGGCTCCGGTACGGAAATATTAGCTAACTGATTGATTGGCATACTTGAACCATAGTAGTCGACAGTAATCTTATCCAGTAGCGAAGGTGTGGCCCGACCGGCCCGCAGTGTGGCCAAATCTCTCTTTAACGCCGCAACAGCCTTTTCCATCCTGTCCTCTACGTCCTTATAGACTTCCTGCACCATTATTATTCCCCCTTTACAAAGGTACCGATCTTTTCGCCAAGTACGACCCTTTGAATATTGCCCGAGGTGTTAAGTCCGAAAACAATGAGCGGAATTTTATTATCCATACACAAAGATGCTGCTGTGGAGTCCATTACACCAAGTCCTTTGTTAATCAGGTCAATGTATGTAAGCTCCGTGAATTTTTTGGCGTTTGGCTTAACCAGCGGGTCGGCATCGTAGACAGCATCCACCTTGCCCTTGGCTAATAAGATAACTTCCGCCTCGATTTCTGCAGCGCGCAATGCGGCAGTGGTATCGGTGGAAAAATAGGGGTTGCCGGTGCCGCCGGCGAAAATTACAACACGGCCTTTTTCCAGATGGCGAATGGCCCGCCGACGGATATAGGGTTCAGCAACCTGCTGCATTTCAATGGCTGTTTGCACCCGGGTATCCACACCGCGTGATTCAAGCGCATCCTGCAGAGCCATGGCGTTTAAAACCGTGGCGAGCATACCCATGTAGTCGGCCGTAGCCCTGTCCATACCGCGTTCACCGGCCGGCGCACCTCGCCAGATGTTGCCGCCGCCAACCACAATCGCCACTTCCACACCAAGCTTCCAGACATCTTCGACCTGAGCTGCAATATCAAAGAGCACATCAGGGTCAATACCAAAGCCCTTGTCACCTGCCAGTGCTTCTCCGCTTAATTTCAGTACAATCCTTTTAAAAGCTGCTTTTTCCATGGCGGCGCCAAAACCTCCAGTCAACATATTCTACATTTGTGGTAAATATCCTGTAAAAAAAGAACACCCGTAGTGCTCTTTTTTTACATTTTGTCTCCTGCAATGGTTATTCAGACTTTGTCATTTGGGCAACTTCCTCAGCGAGGTTGCAGCCCTTCTTTTCCAGTCCTTCTCCCATCTCGTAACGAACAAAACGACGGATACTGATATTCTCGCCAATTTTGGCAATCTTGTCTTTAAGCAGGTCGTTTATAGTCATGTCGGTATCGCGGATAAAGGCCTGTTCCAGCAGGCAGTTCTCCGCATAGTACTTCTCAATGCGACCTTCAACAATTTTTTCCACAATTTTTTCCGGCTTGCCTTCGTTGAGTGCCTGGGCTCTGAGAATCTCACGTTCTTTTTGCACCATTTCTTCAGCAACATCCTCGCGGGAAACAACAAGCGGGTTAGCTGCTGCAATCTGCATGGCCACATCACGGACAAACGTACGAAACTCATCGGTCCGGGCAACAAAGTCCGTTTCACAGTTCACTTCCAGCAGCACGCCGATTCGGCCGCCCATGTGTATGTAGGAATCCACAATTCCTTCTGCGGCTATGCGGCCTGCCTTTTTGGCGGCAGCGGCAAGACCTTTTTCACGTAGGAATTCAATGGCCTTTTCAAGGTCGCCACCCGTTTCGTTCAGCGCCTTTTTGCAGTCCATCATCCCTGCTCCGGTTTTATCACGGAGTTCTTTTACAACGGATGCGGGAATCATGATTCACCCTCCAAATATACTGTATTTTTAAAAAAGCCGGGCGTTTCCGCCCGGCCGTATCTTTAGATCCTACGATTCGACGACTACTGGGGCGTCATCAGCCTCTTTTTCGTCAATGACAACGTGGTCCTGACGGCCTTCCAGGCCTTCAAGAACCGCGTCGGCCAAACGTCCGGAAATGAGCTTGACGGCGCGAATCGCGTCATCATTACCAGGGATAATGTAATCAATCTCATCCGGGTCACAGTTGGTATCAACAATGGCTACAATGGGAATCCCCAGTTTCCGGGCTTCCGCCACGGCAATTTTTTCCTTGCGGGGGTCCACGATGAACAAAGCATCGGGGAGAGTACGCATATTGCGGACGCCTGCAAGGAATTTGTTCAGCTTGTCATATTCGTGACGAAGCTTAATCACTTCCTTTTTGGGCAGGACGTCAAACGTGCCTTCTTCCTCCATCTTCTCCAGTTCAATCAGACGGTTTACCCGCTTACGGATTGTGTTGAAGTTTGTCAGCATACCGCCGAGCCAGCGCTGGTTTACATAGGGCATGCCGCAGCGTGTCGCTTCGTTCTGGATTGACTCCATCGCCTGCTTTTTCGTTCCGACAAACATAACTTGTCCGCCATCCGCCGCAATATCTTTAACAAAGTTGTAGCAGTCATCGATCATCCTCACCGTTTTTTGCAGATCAATAATGTAGATCCCGTTTCTTTCGGTGAAAATGTACGGCTTCATCTTGGGATTCCAGCGTCTTGTCTGATGTCCGAAATGGACACCGGCCTCAAGCAGCTGCTTCATGGTAACAACCGGCATATTTCCTGCACCTCCTCTCTGTTTTTCCTCCGTTCCCGTCACCTTTTTCACGGAACCGGAACACCTCCGGCACACCCGCAAAAAATCAGAGAACGTGTGTTTTTTGCACCATTTTGTAGTATAGCACAGATTGTCAGTTTTGGCAACGCTGAGGCAGATTTTTGTTTATTCCATCTGAATACGCACGTTTAACGGAATGCGGTTGAAAAGCAGGACCTGAAAACTCTGGTTGTTGAATTCGTCCTGCATGGAATGCTTTACCATCTGATATGCGTCTTCACCGAATTTTTCTGCCAGTGTTGCCGTGTCAATGCCGTCTAAAATTTTGCCCGTTGCATTTTCAACATTGGATTGAATATTTTTTTGCAGTTGGGCAGTCAACTCCTCGGGCATACGGAAAACAAACCCTGCAATTTCCATCCGGTCTGATTTTAACTGGCCTTCCATTTCCCTGGCCACGATTTCAGGTATCTCCGCTTTTGCTCCGGCTATCATTTGCGGCAGGTCGGCCCTGGCCTGTTGGGAAATACGGTCACGGACCAAGAGGGCCATATCATCACTGTTCAGGCTGACCGTGACCCCCTGGACAGCAAAATACGAGACGGCGGCAGCGAATAAGAGCAGCATGAACAAGAAGGAAAACAAAGCTCCCGCAATAAATGAAGGACGGTGTAAGCGTCTTGGCTTTTTCCCCACAGTCTCTCTCCTTTGCTAAAACGTTCTCACCAACTATATATTATACCAGATCCACGGGTATTTATGCCATTTCTTACGCAACACAAAAGGAGCAGGGACTCACCGGCCCCCTGCTCCTTCTGTGTTTTACATTCTGGTTCCTTTTCTTTTGGCCAACTGGCCCAAAAGATAGGGATTTTTTACTTTGATATACGTGCCCTTCATCCCCAGTGAACGGGATTCGATGACACCTGCGCTTTCAAACTTACGCAGGGCATTAACAATTACGGAACGCGTGATGCCCAACTGGTCGGCGATTTTACTGGCCACAAGCAGGCCCTCATCTCCGTTTAATTCCTCAAAGATATGCTCTACCGCTTCCATTTCAGAGTAGGAAAGAGTACCAATGGCCAACTGAACAATCGCTTTGTTGCGGGCCTCTTCTTCTATCTTCTCCGCCTTGGAGCGCAATATTTCCATCCCCACAACGGTGGCGCCGTATTCAGCAAGAATGATATCCTCCGACAGGAACTCTTCGGCAAACCGTGCGAGAAGCAGTGTGCCAAGACGTTTGCCTCCGCCGATTATCGGGACAATCGTTGTGATTTTGTTGGTGAACAGACAGGCTGTTTCTTCAAGAAAAACACAATCATTACATTTTTGCCGCAGGTTGACGCGGGTCTCATCCACTCCCAGCAGCTGGTTATTGTACTCCTCGGGGAACTGGCCGTCTTTAATGACCTCATTGACCATCAGCTCGCACTCAAACTCGTCAACCATCGAGTAGCCAAGTATTTGCCCTGTACGGTCGGCAATGTAGATATTTGCATGAATTACATTTTTCAGTACGTCGGCAACTTCCGTAAAATTAACATGTTGGCCGGCAGTTTTTTGCAGAATCTTATTAATGCGACGGGATTTCTCCAATAATGTCGTCATAGCCATGGTAATCATCCTCTCTCATTATGAAATTACAAAATATACCTGCTCAAATCTTTATTCTGGACAATATCTTTTAATTTATCCTGAACATACGCTGCCGTAATCGGCACAACCTGCTCACCAAGTTCCGGAGCTGAAAAAGACAGTTCTTCAAGCACTTTTTCGAGAATGGTGTGCAGGCGCCTGGCACCGATGTTTTCCATCTCTTCATTGAGTGAACATGCCATTGCGGCAATCTCTGCTATTGCTTCTTCGGCAAAGTCAACCCGAATTCCTTCTGTCTCCAGCAGTGCAGTGTACTGTTTGATCAGTGCGTTGGCCGGTTCGGTAAGGATTTGCTTAAAATCGTCTTCCGTCAGGCTGTTTAGCTCAACCCGAATCGGGAAACGCCCCTGGAGTTCGGGAATTAAATCGGAAGGCTTGGCTACATGGAACGCGCCTGCCGCAATAAACAGAATGTAATCGGTTTTAACCGGACCGTATTTGGTCATCACGGTAGAACCTTCCACAATCGGGAGAATGTCTCTTTGCACTCCCTCACGGGATACATCAGGCCCCCCGCTGCGATAATCCTTACCTGCGACTTTATCTATTTCATCCAGAAAGATGATTCCCGATTGCTCAGCACGGGAAACGGCTTCCGTAACGACCTCATCCATATCAATCAGCTTCTGAGCCTCTTCCTGCTGCAGGATTTTTCTCGCCTGGCTGACTGGCAGCCGGCGCAGTTTCTTGCGCTTCGGGAAAAACTGCCCCATTAAGTCCTGAAAGTTAATCCCCATATCTTCCATACCCGAACCGGAAAACACATCGACGACCGGGCCTCTTTCATCAACTTCCATTTCCACTGTTTCGTTCTCCAGGATGCCGGCAGCCAGTTCTTCCTTCATGCGCCGCCGGGTCACCCGGTGGTCTCTGAGCTGATCTCTGTACTGCTGGTCGTCATCTGCGTTCTCGTCCGAATCTCCTGAGGATGAAAACAGCAGGCTCAGCGGGTTGGCCCCGCCACGTTCCTTTTGCGGTGCCGGCGCCAGGAGATCCAACAGCCGTTCTTCGGCCAGCTCCCTGGCCTTTTCTTCCACACCCGCCATTTTTTCGGCCTGTAAAATACGGATTGCGGTTTCCACCAGGTCACGGACCATTGTTTCCACATCCCGTCCGACATACCCGACTTCAGTAAATTTCGTAGCTTCCACTTTGACAAACGGGGCGTTAACCAGTTTAGCCAGCCGGCGGGCAATTTCGGTTTTACCCACACCGGTGGGGCCGATCATTATAATATTTTTGGGAAACACCTCGTCACGGAACTCATCGGAGAGCCGTTTGCGCCGGTAGCGGTTCCTGAGGGCTACGGCGACACACTTTTTGGCTTCCTTTTGGCCGATGATGTATTTATCCAGCTCCGCCACAATCTCCCGCGGCGTCCATTCTTCTCTGTTCATGCTTCCTCCTCTGTGCCGTCAAGAGTTTCCAGGACGATTTTGTCGTTGGTATAGACACAAATCTCTCCGGCGATAACAAGCGCACGCCGGGCGATTTCCCCGGCGTCCAAATCTGTGTAACGCTGCAGTGCCCTGGCAGCAGCCAAAGCGTAGGGTCCGCCGGAACCGATGGCGGTCACACCGTCGTCCGGTTCAATCAATTCACCATTGCCGGAAATTACCAGCAGATTCTCGGCATTTCCCACCACAAGCAGTGCTTCCAGGCGCCGCAGGACCCGATCCATCCGCCAGTCTTTAGCCAGTTCCACGGCTGCCCGGCGCATATTTCCCTGATATTTTTCCAGCTGTTCCTCATATTTTTCAAAAAGAGTAAACGCGTCGGCCACTGAACCGGCAAAGCCGGCCAGCACCTTACTCTGATAAATTCGCCGTACTTTAACAGCCTGATGTTTCATTACTGTGTTACCGCCGAATGTGACCTGGCCGTCACCTGCCAGAGCGCATTTGCCGTCTTTTAAAACAGCTACAATCGTTGTTCCGTGAAACATATCTCTCTCCTTATGCTCTGGGGTGCGCCCCGTTATACACTTCTTTAAGCTGGTCCCGTGTGATGTGGGTATAAATTTGCGTTGTGGAGATATTCACATGGCCCAATAATTCCTGAACCACCCGCAAATCCGCTCCTGCATTTAGCAGATGCGTTGCAAAACTGTGCCTGATACTATGCGGACTGACACCTTTTGTCAAACTGACCTGGCGGACATACTTTTCCACCAGACGCCGTACACCCCTGTCGGTCAGACGGGTACCGTATTTATTCAGCCACAATGCTTTTTCACCTTCGCCCTGCCTGTTTTTCCTGAGAAGTACCGGGCGACCCTGGTCCAGATACGCCAAAACGGACCGGCGGGCAAAACGCCCCAACGGGACCAAACGTTCCCGTGCACCTTTGCCGAGAACAATAAATTGTCCCTGGTTCAGATCAAGTGAATGCAGATCCAACGCCACCAGTTCACTGACCCGAATTCCTGAAGCATACAGGACTTCCAGGATGGCCGTATCACGCAGGCCGGCCGGTTTTTCTGTGTCGGGAGCCGCCAGCAGGCGGAACATCTCCTCAACATAAAGAAACTTCGGCAGCTTTTTCCCCGTACGCGGCGTAGATACCGCGCTCCACGTCGTGTCGGGCAGCAGCCCTTCACGATGTAAAAAACGGAAAAAAGAGCGAATAGCAGAGAGTTTGCGTGCGACTGTCCTCCGTTCATAGGCTTTCTCGTGCAGCAAAGCCAAAAAATGCCGGATTGCCAGGTAATCAGCCTCTGCTGGAAAAGCCGCGCCCTCTGTTTCCATAAAGCTCAGAAATTGTCCCAAATCTTCGGCATAGTTTCTGACAGTATGGGGAGATGCGTTTTTTTCCACCTGCAGATAAATGATGAATTTACCCAGATAATCGGTCATTTACACGCGTTCTCCTTTTTAAGAATCTTAACACATTCAAATATATCATTGCAAGTTAAATTTGTGAATTATTCCGCCAATTTTCGACTGCAGCCAGGGCACGCTCAGCCATGAGCCCTTTGCGGAGCTTCTTTTGCACACGGCCGGCCAGTGGCGAGAAGATGCCGAAATTGACATTCATTGGCTGAAAGTTGGCCGGATCCGCTTCCGTGATATAACGCGCCAGCGAGCCGTGTGCCGTTTCGGAGGGACACGTCAGCGGCTCTTTATTTTTGCAGAGCCGCCCGGCATTGATACCGGCCAAGAGGCCCATGGCCGCAGATTCCACATACCCCTCAACCCCTGTAACCTGTCCGGCAAAAAACAGATTTGGGTTCCGGGCGAACTGCAGTGTGGGCAACAGAACTTTGGGAGAATTAATATAGGTATTGCGGTGCATCACACCAAAACGCGCAAATTCGGCATTTTCCAGTCCGGGAATCATTCGAAACACCCGGGCCTGTTCCGGCCAACGCAAGCGCGTCTGAAAACCAACAATATTAAACAAGGTTGCGGCAGCATTGTCCTGTCGCAGCTGCACAACGGCATAAGGTTGTTTCTCAGTATTGGGGTCTACCAGGCCCACCGGCTTCAGGGGACCATAGAGAAGTGTTGCAAAGCCACGGCCTGCCATAACCTCAACAGGCATACAGCCTTCAAAATATTTTTCATCTTCTGAATCGCAGTGGCCCAGATACACATCAGCGGTCACGAGCGCTTCATAAAACTGCCTGTACTCCTCTTCATTCATAGGGCAATTCAGATAATCTGCCGTCCCTTTTCCGTAACGGGAGGCACGAAAGACCTTTTTCATATTGATTGAGTCGGCAATTACAATGGGTGCTGCGGCATCAAAAAAATAAAGAGATTCCTCACCTGTCAGACGGCCGATCTCCTGGGCCAGGACAGGCGATGTCAGCGGGCCGGTAGCAATAATCACCGGGCCCTCTGATGTGTCGGGAATCTCCGTAACTTCCTTTTCTATTCTCGTTATGCCCGGTAAACTGTCAATGATTTCCGTGACACCGCGGGCAAACCCTTCCCGGTCCACGGCCAGCGCACCGCCTGCCGGCACAGCATGCCTGTCCGCCTGGGCAATAATCAGGGAATCCAGCCTGCGCATTTCCTCCTTTAGCAGACCGACGGCATTTTCTGTGGAAGCGGCGCGCAATGAATTACTGCAGACCAGTTCGGCCAGATCCGGGCTATGGTGTGCCGGTGTCATTTTTCCCGGGCGCATTTCATACAGCCGGACTGCGCAACCGGCCTTTGCAGCCTGCCAGGCAGCTTCAGCTCCCGCCAGCCCGCCGCCCACAATAATAATCTCAGCCACGTTTACTCCTCCCGGCAACTGTTTTTTTAGTTTTCTTTGCCGCAGTTTTTGCAACTGCTTTTTTAGGTGGTTCTCCCTGCAGAATTTCTTCACATTCTTTATTGGCACATAACAGGGTCTTCCCTTTTAAAACAGTCAGATAACCGCACTTGGGGCACGTCTCCTTTTGGGGTAGATCCCAGGTGGTGAACTCACATTCCGGGTATCCGCTGCATCCGTAGAACTTTCTGCCGCGCTTTGTTTTTCTTTCCACAAGAGGGTTGCCGCATTCAGGGCAGGGGACATCAAGCTCTTTGATAATCGGCTTGGCAAAACGGCAGTCCGGAAAGCCCGGGCAGGCCAGGAATTTTCCATAACGTCCCATTTTATAGACCAAACGGCGGCCGCATTTAGGACAATCCTCTTCACTTTCCTCAGGTTCGATTATAACTTTTTCCATATGTTCTTCCGCAACCTTCAGGCTTGATTCAAAGCTTTCATAGAATCTGCGGATTACATCGACCCATTCGAGTTTGCCTTCAGCTATTTTGTCCAGTTTTTCTTCCATTTGCGCCGTAAAGTCCACATTAAGAATATCGGGGAAGAATTCCATAAGCTGGTCAAGCACCACACGGCCCAGTTCCGTTGCATAAAATACCTTTTTTTCACGTGTAACATAACCGCGGGCCTGCAGCGTTTCAATAATCGGCGCGTATGTGCTGGGCCGCCCAATACCGTTCTCCTCCAGTGTTTTAACGAGCACAGCCTCACTGTAGCGAGGCGGCGGCTGCGTAAAATGCTGTTCCGGATCAAACCGGACAAGCTGCAGCTGCTGGCCTTTTGCCAATTCGGGCAGCAAACCGCCTTCCTCTGTTTCTTCTTCGTCTTTGCCCTCAATGTATAGGGTCATGAAACCGTCAAACTTTATCTGTGAACCGCTGGCACGAAAATCATAATCTCCCGCTGCTAATTGCGCCGTTACCGTATCGTACACAGCAGGGCTCATCTGGCTTGCCACAAGGCGGTCCCAGATTAGCTTATAGAGTCTGTACTGGTCGCGGGAGAGATAACTTTTCATTCGCTCCGGCGTCCGCTCTACAGACGTGGGCCTGATGGCTTCATGGGCCTCCTGTGCTCCTTTTTTTGCCGCATACACCGGTGGTTTGTCCGGCACGTACTGCCGTCCGTATTTTTCTTCAATATAGCTGCGCACCTCCTGTTGGGCCGCCTCTGCAATCCGGGTAGCATCGGTCCTGATATAGGTTATCAGGCCGACGACTCCTTCTTCGCCAAGCTTCAGCCCTTCATAGAGCTGCTGAGCGACCGACATAGTTTTGCGTGCGGTAAAGCCCAGCTTTCGCGAGGCTTCCTGCTGCAGGCTGCTGGTGGTAAACGGGGGAGATGGGCGACGCCTCCGCTCCTTTTTCCGGACATCTTTTACTATGAAATCATGACCCGTAAGCCCGGCCAAGACAGTATCAATTTCTTCACGCGTTCCGGGAACATGCTTTTTGCCGTTTTTCCCGGCGTAACGCGCTTTCAGCGGCTTCTTATCCGCCAGCAGCTCAGCTTCCAGAGTCCAGTATTCTTCAGGAACAAATTTTTCAATCTCATTTTCCCGCTCCACAATCATGCGCAATGCCACAGACTGTACGCGTCCCGCCGAGAGGCCTTTTTTTACTTTTTTCCAAAGCAGCGGAGAGATTTTATAGCCAACCACGCGGTCGAGCACGCGGCGGGCCTGCTGTGCATCAACCCTGGATTTATCGATAAGACGAGGTTTTTTGAAAGCTTCTTTAATTGCCTTTTCGGTGATTTCATTAAACTCGACACGACAGGGTGTGTCATCCTGAATACCAAGTGCATGGGAAAGATGCCAGCAGATGGCTTCCCCTTCCCTGTCGGGGTCAGCCGCCAGAAATATTTTCTTTGCTTTGCTGCCTGCATTTTTCAGTTCTTTTAGTATATCACCCTTACCGCGGATAGTAATATATTTCGGTGTAAAACCATGTTCCACGTCAATGCCGAACTGGCTTTTGGGCAGATCGATTACATGCCCCATAGAGGCGGTAACTTTATATCTTCGGCCCAAATACTTTTTAATCGTTTTTGCTTTGGTAGGTGATTCCACGACCACCAGATAATCTGACATACGGCACCCCCAACTGGATTCGAGCTATTATTCCTTCTAATACACTTATACCAATTCAAAGCAGCCTATACACGCAAATAGTAGTTACCCGGAATTTTCTTCAATATACCGCTAAGCTCCAACTCAACCAACAGGCCGGCAAGCACCGGTGCCGCCAGCGAGGTACGTGTACATAAATCATCGAAATGAACAGGTTCATACTGCAGGGCCTGAAGTACTTGCTGCTGCTTTTCCGTCAGATTCATTCCACCGGCATCTATAACATCAGTACTTTGGCCCAGTTCGGCCAATATATCTGCTGCGCTCTCAGCAATAGCTGCCCCTTCTCTGAGCAGACGGTGACAGCCGCGGCTGGCCGGACTGTTGATGCTGCCCGGCACGGCAAACACCTCACGTCCCTGCTCCAATGCGCAGTCGGCCGTAATCAGCGCACCGCTTTTTTCTGCAGCTTCCACCACCACAGTCGCTGTACACAAGCCGCTGATAATTCTGTTTCTCATTGGAAAATGATGGGGCCTTGGCTGCGTGCCCGGTGGAAACTCGCTGATAATCACGCCCTGAGAAACGATTGCCTCCCTTAGTTTAACGTTCTCGGGGGGATAACAGATGTCCAGTCCACAGCCCAGCACGGCCGCAGTCAGGCCGTGCGCCCGCAGGGCACCGGCATGCGCGTGTGTATCAATGCCTCTGGCCATGCCGCTGACAACGACAGAACCGGCCTGTACCAATTCTCCTGCCAGCCTGGCTGCTGCGGCTTTCCCGTATTCGGTAGCTTTTCTGGAACCCACCACAGCAATACAACGGCCCAAGAGTACATCCAGGTTCCCCCGGTAGAATAAAACAGCAGGCGGGTCGTAGATCTCCCTTAAAAGTGCGGGATATCCGGTAGCTGTCCGTGTAATCACGGAAAAACCCGCACTTGTTACGTCACGCAGCAGTGCTTCGGGATCCATGTTCTTTCGTTCCGTCACAAAGGCGTCGGCTGCCTTGAGCGGGAGCCCTGCCGCAGCAATTTCATCGGCAGCCGCCGTGAACGCATTCTCGGCAGAACCGAACGTTTCCACAAGCTGCATAATTCTGCGGGCCCCCAGAGATGAAACCTTGCTCAGTGCCACCCAAAACGGTAAATCCCGCATTTTTCCAACACCTCCGGCACTTTCCATAAGATTCTACGCCTTACAGAGGATTCCTGCCCGAATCTATATCCTCCGGGAAAAACAGATGATACAGTGGAAAAAAAACATGCCGGACGAAGTCCGGCATCTGGTTGTCGGGTATCTTTATTATGAATTCCGGATTCCGCCATCAATCCCGTTGGGATTCGGGTATATTATACCACAGGCGGAATCTGGGAACAAGTGTTCGCTTGCTGTTTTTTTACTCTTTATTGCTGTATTCCATCACTCTGTTTTCCCAGGTGCGAATCATGATTTTGTTACGGTCTGAAGAAATAAGATACTCAGGCAGCATAGGTGTTTTACCATACCCTTCCGGAGCATTAACGATAAATGTGGGTATAGCCAGGCCTGACGTATATCCCCGGAGATATTCCATGATTCCGATGCCAACTTCCACCCGGGTGCGGAAATGTGCTGTGCCTTTCACACCCTTGGCGTGGAATATATAATAGGGACGAATCATCACCTGAAGCAGCAGGTGGTTCAGTTTTTTCATAACATGCGGATCATCGTTGACGCCGGCCAGCAAAACGGTCTGGTTGCCGATCGAAACGCCTGCCCGCGTCAGCTTTGCACAAGCTTCCTTTACTGCAGGGGTAATTTCCTTTGGATGATTGAAATGAGTGTTTACATAGACGGGTGAATGTCTCTCAAGGACTTCGCAGAGTGCATCCGTAACCCGCATTGGCATTGTCACGAGTGTCCGTGTTCCCAGGCGCTTAATCTCCACATGGGGGATGTTGTCAAGTTCTGTGAGCAGCCAGTCAATGAGCTCATTGTTAAGCATGAAAGCATCACCGCCGGTTAACAGTACATCTCTGATTTCTTCATTTTCCCTGATATAATCCAAAGCCGCCTGCAAATCCTTACGCGGCGTTGCCCTGTCCAGTTCCCCGATATTGCGTCTCCGCTGGCAGTGCCTGCAGTACATGGCACACTGGTTTGTCACATTAATGATCAGGCGGTCGGGATAGCGTCTCGTTATCGCCGGGGCGGGGGAAGTAAATTCCTCACCCATCGGGTCGGATTTGCCGCCAAAATCGTCAAGCTCCTCTGCACTTGGTATAGCCTGCCTGCGAACCGGGCAATCCGGATCCCCGGGCGTCATTAGACTGAGATAGTACGGTGACACAGCCCAACGGTAGTCGGCACCAACTTTGCTGACAGTACCTGCTTCCTCGTCACTAAGGCCAAGGAGTTTGACCAGTGCGTCCACATCGGTAATTCTGTGGCTGGCCTGCCACCTCCAGTCATTCCATTTTTCGTCACCCACATTGAGATACTCTTTAATTTTATTTTGCCGTTTCTGAATTTCATCCCAAAGCTGCATTCCGTCAGGTATTGTTGTTCTGGCGGCAAGATACGGTTCAATCCGCTTTTTCAGCTCACCCGCTCTTTGCTGTGCAATGGCTCTTTTTTCATTCAGATTGTTTTCCGGCATTCCATCCCCTCCGTTCATTCAGAAATAATGTATGCACAGATGAAACAGGCTGTGTTGAATGCAGCCTGTTTGCGCACTTTTTTTTAGTATATCATATCTCGTAAAATTCTTCAAAAATTCAGTTAATTTTTCCCAGTGGATTTATGTTGACTGACGGACCACCCTGTAATAGTGTATTATTAGGGAGTGAAAATGATGAAACGCTATATCATAATATTTCTGCTCAGCCTGCTCATTGCCGCCTGCCAGAATACATACAGCCTGCCGGAAACCCCCTCTGAAAGCGGGGGAAATCAGCCGGCGATAATTACAGAACCTGATGACGGCACAGATACACAGACTGAGGTGCCTGACGGCACAACAGACAGTGAACAGCCAAGCGGCCCCGACCTGCAGGATGTGCGTCCCAACGAAGCCGGAGGGGTTATGATCCTGATGTATCATGAAGTAGGCGGTGTGGAAGCTGAATGGACACGCAGTGTTGATAACTTCCGCGCAGATCTGGAAACACTCTATCAAAATGGCTACCGTCCCGTACACCTCCGGGATTTTCTTAGGGGCAACATTGATATCCCGGCCGGCACATCCCCCTTCATTCTGACCTTCGATGACGGTACCGCAGGCCAGTTTCGTTTCAGCGAAGTTGACGGCGAATGGAAATTGGATCCTGACTGCGCTGTAGCTGTCCTGTTGCAAATGGCGGAAAAATATGATGACTTTACACCGGCGGGAACATTTTATATCAATTACCCGCTGCCTTTCCGTCAAAAAAACCATATAGCAAGCAAGCTTGAACTTTTGGTAAACTGGGGATTTGAAATCGGTAACCATGCCTATAACCATGAAAACCTGCGCAAAATTTCCCGAGATGAAGCGGTAAAAGCTCTGGCTAAACACGTAAAATCAACCCGGGAAATTCTCCCCGGGTACAAAGTTAACACGCTCGCTCTTCCTTACGGTGCCCGGCCAAAAGATGACAGCCATCTGGCCCGGGGAGAATGGGGTGACACAACCTATGAGAACCTTGCGATACTGCTGGTTGGTGCCAATCCGGCTCCCTCGCCTTTCCATCAAAACTTTAACCCCCTCAGCCTGCCGCGTGTCCGGGCTGACGGAACCGAGCTCTACCGCTGGCTGGACTATTACAAGACCAACCCGCACCTGCGCTATATCAGTGACGGTGATCCGACCACAGTTACCGTGCCCGCAGAGAACGCCGAACTCATTGATCCCCTCCGGCTTGGCGACCACACACTGCAAACCTATTAACAAATACCAAGAAACAAAAACCGTGATCAGGGATGTGAACCTCCCTGTCACGGTTTTTCTAGTCTACTATTCTTTGTTGGTGCGGGTTTCGAGGTGCTTGCCGCCGAACTCACTGACGATATTTTTAACGTTCTGCTCATCGTCACCGTTCTTGATAACGGCGAGTATGTGGGCGCCGTTTACTTCACTGCCATCATCCTTTTCATTGTCCGTACCGAAAATTCCGTGGGACAGGTCGGGCAAAAAACCGACCATCAGCGCAGAAACACTGAAATCAGGGTCGGGCATTCCGTTTTCATCTCTCTCTAAATGGACAGTGATTCCCTTCTCCCGAAGTTTCGTCTTTGCTTCCCTGGCCGGCTTCATCTCGTCGAAATGAAATAACATCAGTTTTTCCGCCATGGGCTTCACTCCATTTCTTTTTTAATTTTACCTCACTTAGGCGCAATTTAAACTCGCAGCATTTCACAGTAGAACGTAAATTTGACTTGGATAGAGATCAGGCTGCTGCTTCAAACTACAACTAAGGAGGTGTAAACATGGCAAATAAAAGGAATAAAAAACGATTGGTTCCCGGCGTGGAACAGGCTCTGGAAAAGTTTAAAACAGAAATTGCCGGTGAACTGGGTATTACGGACGGCAGTCCCAACTCAACACTTGAAGCCGCCATGGAAAAATATAAGCATGAAATCGCCGGTGAACTGGGTATCGATTCCTATATTAGGCAGCAAGGCTGGAAAGATGTCTCATCCGGCATGTGCGGCGCAGTTGGCGGCCGCATGGGCGGACGAATCGGCGGAAACATGGTTAAACGGATGATTGAGATGGCTGAAAAAGAACTTGCCGGTAAATAATACTTACTCCATTTTGGCAATAACGGCCTCCGCCATTTCCATGCCTTTTGCGGTACCACCCAAATCGTATGTCACCGTTTTCCCTTCACGGATGACGGCAGCCAGCGCCGTTTCCACCCGGTCGGCAGCCTGTGTTTCGCCAAGATAACGAAGCATCATCACAGCCGAGAGCATAATTGCCGTCGGGTTTACCTTGTCAAGGCCGGCGTACTTGGGTGCACTGCCGTGAACCGGCTCGAAGAGCGCATAATCCGTGCCGATATTGGCACCCGGTGCCAGGCCAAGCCCCCCTACCAGGCCGGCGCAAAGATCAGAGATAATATCGCCATAGAGGTTGGGCATGACCATTACATCGTAGAGTTCCGGTTTCTGAACGAGCTGCATGCACATATTGTCCACTATCCGGTCTTCAAATTCAATATCCGGATATTCACGGGCCACTTCGGCCGCAACAGACAAAAACAGGCCGTCTGTGCATTTCATGATATTTGCTTTGTGTACCGCTGTGACTTTACGGCGGTTATTCTTTTGCGCATAGTCAAAGGCAAAACGACAAATACGTTCAGAGCCCTTGCGTGTAATAATTTTTATGCTCTCGGCGGCGTCTTCTCCCACCATGTGTTCCACACCGGCGTAAAGATCTTCTGTGTTTTCACGCACGATGACCAGGTCGATATTATCATAACGGGAACGGATTCCCTGATATGTACGGGCAGGGCGCAGATTGGCAAACAAGTCAAGTTTTTTGCGCAGCGCAACATTGATACTGCGGAAACCGGTGCCGACCGGCGTGGTCAGCGGGCCTTTCAAAGCGATTTTATTTCGCCGAATAGATTCGATTACATTATCCGGCAGAGGTGTGCCAAATTTTGGTATTGCACTTTCCCCCGCCAGAAGCTCTTCCCATTCAATGGGAACATTTGTGGCTGCCAGAACTTTCTTCGTGGCCGCCGTAATATCGGGGCCGATACCGTCACCGGGCAATAATGTGATTTTGTACATTGTTTCCTCCTTATTGTCTTGGATGTTATGCTTGTCCAAATGTGGTAATCATTATACCAAAAAAGAGGTTCTTCTGTAAATGCAGTATTTATATTTATTCTACCCGATTCAGGTCACTGTTTGTATGAATACTTGCTTAAAATATTTCATTTCAATGCAAGATTACACCCAACACAGGTTATGATTTATTGATTTCCTCTGCCAGGCAAATGGCAGGCAGCGCGGTGTCCCGGCCTGATTGTGACAAAGCCCGGGGGTACCCGGGCACAGTACCCTACGGCAGATTCACAGCGCGGATGAAAACGGCATCCCTGTGGCGGATGATAGGGGTCGGCCGGTTCACCGCAATCTGTAAATTCCTGCTTTTTTGTCGGGTCAGGCAGCAGGTGAGACTGCAAAAGCATTTTTGTGTACTTGTGTCCGGGGGCCGCAAACACATTTTGAACCGGGCCGTTTTCCACAATCTTGCCAAGATACATAACAGCGACCCGGTCGCAAATCTGGCGAACCACAGCCAGATTATGCGAAATCAGCAAATAAGACAGACCGTACTCCGTCTTCAGTCGCATCAGCATCTGTAGAATCTGGGCACCGGCCGTTACATCCAGCGCAGAAACCGGCTCATCTAGAACCACCAGATTAGGCCGCATGATCAGGGCGCGTGCCAGGGCGATGCGCTGTCGCTGACCACCGCTGAACTGGTGGGGATACCGGTTTAATACTGTCAGGGGAAGCCCCACTGCCGCCAGTGTTTCGGCAACAATTTGCCGCCGGGCTTCTTTGCTGTCCGTTTTGTTGATCATGAGCCCCTCACCCACCAGTGCGCCCACCGTCATCCGCGGATTCAGCGCGGCTGTACTGTCCTGAAAAACCATCTGGATATCCGGGCGGGGGCGGCCTTCTGCTTGCCCTCCCCCGATGAGCAGCCGGCCTGCGACGGGGCTGATCAGGCCTGCAATGACTTTGCCAAGAGTTGTTTTACCCGAGCCGGACTCACCCACAAGTCCCACTGCCTGTGCCCGGTCCACAGACAGTGACACACCGGCTACGGCACGGAGAAAATTACCCGTACCGACGCTGTAACCCGCATAGATATTTTTGGCTTCAACAAGTGGCTTAGTCATTAAATTCTCCCCGTGGGTAATGGCAGCGTACCGCACGCGTGCCAGATTTATTCGTTCTGCGGCCAGGGGGCCTGACACAGGCCGCCCCCCGTAGAGCGCACCTCTCTGCAAATCCGCACATGGCTGATGTGAAAGCGTGCGGGCTGATCATTGCGGGAATACGCAGCGGGCCCTCAAGGCGCGGAACTGAGGCCAACAGCAACTGTGTATACGGATGAGCCGGCTCTACAAACAGATCACGCGCCGGCGCCTCTTCCACTATTAGTCCCTCGCACATGACAAGAACTCTGTCGGCCAGTTGGGCAATGACACCCAGATCATGGGAGATCAGCAAAAGCGAAGCCCCTGTTATCTCTACATATGAGCGTAAGAGCCTTAGAATCTGCGCCTGCACAGTCACATCGAGTGCCGTAGTCGGTTCATCAGCCAAAAGCAGAGGCGGATCGCAGCAAATGGCGGCTGCCAGCATCACGCGTTGTTTCAGGCCGCCGCTTAGCTGGTGTGGAAACTGTGCAGCACGCCGCCGCGGCGGATGAATACCCAGCGCTGCAAACAGTGTGAGTGTTTTTGCTTCCGCTTCCCGCTGCGTCATCTCTGTATGGAAGCGAATCGTTTCACTGACCAGCTCTCCTGCGGTCATCAGAGGATTTAGACAGGCCGCCGGCTCCTGAAACACCATGCCGATTTCTCTGCCGCGAATACGGCACCAGTCCTCTGCTCTGTCAGGTCGCAGCGTCCTGCCCTGAAAGATAACCTGCCCCGATGCAAAGGCTTCAGGCGGCAGCAGACCTCCCACAGCCAGGGCCGTCAGGCTCTTGCCGCTGCCGCTTTCACCCACAATGCCCACCACTTCCCCCTGTGCAACACTAAATGCAATACCTCTGAGGGCCTCGGCTGCACAGTCAGCAAAAGAAATCTTCAGGTTAGTTACGTTAAGCACGGCTGCTCAACCTCTTTCCCCGGCGCGGATCCAAGCGTTTACGCAGGCCTTCACCTGTCAGGTGAAAAGCAAATACGGTCAGAAAAATGAACAGACCGGGAAATGTGGCATACCACCAGGCATGGCGGATGTAGAACTGGGCATCGCGCAGCATACTGCCCCACGTCGGAACCGGCGGCTGTATCCCCAGACCAAAGTATCCGAGCCCTGCTTCGGTCATAATGGCCGCAGGCACACAGAGTGTAGCGGCAACCAGAATCGGTGCGAACGTATTAGGCAAAAGATGCGTTAGCACAATGCGCGTGTGTGAAGCGCCCAAAAGCCGTGCAGAAGAGGTAAAATCAGCTTCTTTGAGCTGCATGATTTCCCCCCGGACGAGCCTGGCCACGCCCGGCCAGCCGGTTATGCCAATCACTGTCACCACCAGCCATAAAGCAGGTTCAAAAATCGCAACCAGAGTAAGAATCAAAAGCAGTGTGGGGAAAACAAGAATGATATCGGTGAAACGCATGATCACCTTATCGATGAAGCCGCCGCGGTAGCCGGCCAAAGCGCCTGCCATCGTACCGATTCCCACGGAAAGGAATGTGGCCAGAAAGCCTACAGCCAGAGAAACCCGCGCACCAAAAAGAACGCGGGCAAAAATGTCACGGCCCAGCCGGTCCGTGCCGAAAAAATGTGTTGTATCCGGCGGGCAAAGCCAGTTATTCGCATCTGTCAGGTACGGGTCACCTGCCAAAAGAGGCGCAAAACAAGCAAGCAAACAAAGAACGGTGATTAACATCAGCCCTGTGAACAGCTCGGTATTTCCGCTTCCCTGCCTGCCCATACTCCCATCCTTTCTTTTAGAGATGTGCCCTGAGCCGCGGGTCGACCAAATAATACAGAAGATCCGCCAGAAAATTAGCCAAAGCCACAATGACTGCGGTGTAAAGATTCACTGTCATAATCACAGGGTAATCGCGCGCCAGAGTGGAGGCGATAATCCAGCGCCCGAGGCCGGGCCAGGAAAATACATATTCGGCCACCAGAGCACCTGTAAACAGCATCGGTATAGATAATGCGGCAACTGTTATAATCGGTATGGCGGCATTCGGTAAAACATGACGAAAAAGAATCTGTTTTTCACGTAATCCTCTGGCTCTCGCAGCGCGGATATAATCCTGACTCAGGATGCCAAGCACCGCACTGCGCACGTAGCGCACATAATGGGAAAAACTGCCCAGAATAAGCACGGTCGCCGGCATCAGCATGTGGGAGAGGATATCCGAGAAGCCGCCGGCACCCGGTGTCTGCATCCCTACGGCGGGCAGCAGAGCCAGCCGGTAAGAAAACACCATTACCAAAAGGATCCCGAACCAGAATCCGGGGATAGAAATTCCCGCCAGTGACAGCGCTCCGATCAGGCGGTCCGCCAGTGATCCCTGGCGGGTGGCCGCAACAACACCGAACATGATTGCCAGTCCCAGAGACAGACAAAAGGTGGTCACTGTCAAAAGCAGTGTTGCAGGTAAACGTTGGGCAATCAGTTCCGGTACCGGTCTGTTATAAATCAGCGATGTGCCGAAATCACCACGGGCCATCCGGCTGAGCCATGAGACATACTGCGCGGGCAGTGGCTGGTCCAGGTCTCTCATCTGCAGCCATTTTTCCACAGCAGTAGGGTCAAGCCGCAGTTCGGGATTTGCCTGCAGCGGGTGCCCCGGTGCACTGTGCATCATAAAAAATGTGATCAGAGTTACACCAAACAAGACAATTACAGTTTGTGAAAGCCTGCGCAGCACCATTAGTTTTCTGCTCCCTCCCGGCTAAAATGCCACTGGTGCACATTATAGAAGAGCAGCTCAGGGTGCGGTACAAACCCTTCAAGGTCGGCAGTTGCCGCGTGAACTGCCTGCCGGGTATAGAGCCAGATCATCGGTGCATCTTTTACGATGATTTCCTGCGCTTCCCTGTATATTTCAGTCCGCCGGGCAGGGTCAAAAACAGCGGTTCCCTCGTCCAGCAGTTGGTCAACCTTCTCGTTGGAATAATTGATCATGTTGCCGGGGCTGTCCGTATGCCAGTGAAACGTCAGGTCGGGGTCGGCATCGGCGCCGCGGCCAAGAGCCACCAGATCATAATCCCCTTCTCTGAATGCAGCCAGAAACGCTTCCCATTCCAGCAACGTTACATTGACATCCACCCCAATTTTAGCCGCCTGCTCTTTGAACAAAAGAGCGGTATTTTCCCTGACAATATTGCCCGCATTGACAATCAGTTTTAGGGTAATTCTGGAATACCCGGCGCTAAGCAGCAAACTGCGCGCGGCAGGAAGATTTTCCTCGTAAATCAGGAATTCTTCATCAAAAGTATAGTGCAGGGGCAAAACCGGTCCGTCTAAAGGCTCCGCAAACCCCAGCAGCAGATTTTCAACCACACCATCCTTATCCAGCAGAAGAGAAAGCGCCCTGCGCACTTTTTTGTTTGCCAGGGGTGACCCATCCCTTGCCGGATTAAATCCGATGTAATCATAAACCAGCCGTGGGTTGCGATGAATGCGGACCTGCGGGTCATTTTGCAGTGTTGCAATATCTTCTACTTTTACTGCGGTGGGAATCAGGTCCAGTTTTCCGGCCAACAGCTCAATCAGCTGTGTTTCCGGATTGGGAATAACACGATAGTATATTTCTTCAATCTCCGGTTTACCGAGAAAATAGTCCGGATTGGCCCTGACATAGAGATATTCATCCTGACGCCACTCACCAAACAGATACGGCCCGGCTCCAACCGGGACAGTCCGGGAATACACATGCTGTTCCAGTTCACTGACATGAATATCCGCCAGAATGTGTGCCGGCAGCGGTGCAAACACCAGATATGTCAGAAAAGGCGCGTGCGGTTTCTCCAGCCGGACCTGCAGCGTCCGTTCATCGACTACGGTAATGCCGGTTACCTTTCCGTCAGCATGGGGAGACACGTGGTTTTTTCGGTACTCTTTTGCCCCTTTTATGTGCTGCAGAAGCGGATACATCCAACCGGTATAATCCGGATGGATAATGGCCCTCATGGTAAAAGCCACATCCTCCGCCGTCATTGCAGTGCCGTCGGACCAGTATACCTCCTCATGCATCGTAAAAACATATGTCAGGTTGTCCTCCTTTACTTCCCAGGAAGAAAAAAGGCGCGGTTTTGGCTCCAGTGTTTCCGGATCCGTCATCAAAAGCTGCGGGTGCAAAAGCGCGGCCGCCTCGGCGGAAACAGCGTCCCGTAAAAAAAGCGGGTTTAATGTAATCGGATTAGCCGGCGAGGCCACATGCAGTGCCCGTTCTTTTTGTTCAACAGTTTCCTTCCGGCAGCCTGTACATGTGACCACTAAAAGTAATGCCGCAAAAATGATAAAAACCCGTCGCACGTAAACACCCCCCTTCGAGAATCCTTACGCGCAACCGGTTAAAAAAATACCTGTTTTCTACCGGCTAACCGGGCTAAATAGGACAAGTTGTTGTGGCTGGTGGGGCGTATATACTGTCACGTCTTTTGCGGAGAAGGAAAAACACGCCTCACAAAGGCGTGTTTTTTAAGTGATGTGGACATGCATTGCTATTGATGCGTTCCTGCATCTATGCGCTGAGGTCCGGCAGGTCCTTATAGTATTCAAGAACCTGCGGATTGGCCAGGGCGTCTTTATTGGGCACATCTTCGCCATGGACAACTCGTCTGACGGCAATTTCCACTTTCTTACCGTTGATTGTGTATGGGATATCTGCTATTTGAATAATTTTTTCGGGTACGTGACGGGGCGTTGCGTTTTTACGGATATTTGTTTTGATTTGTTTTTTTAAATCATCTGTCAGTTCCTGGTCTTCCACCAGCTTGACAAACAGGATTACCCGGACATCGTTGTCCCAGTCCTGACCAATAACCAGGCTGTCAATGATTTCCGGCATGGCTTCCACCTGGCGGTAAATTTCGGCTGTACCGATCCGTACACCGCCGGGATTTAATGTGGCATCAGAGCGCCCGTAAATAATCAGGCCGCCTGTTTCTGTTACTTCCACATAATCACCGTGGTGCCAGACACCGGGGAATGTCTCAAAGTAAGCACCCAGATACTTGGCATCGTTTTCATCATTCCAGAAATAAATCGGCATTGAGGGGAACGGAGCCGAACAGACCAATTCACCTTTTTCACCCACAACCGGCTCTCCATCCAGATTATATGCTTCCACTTTCATTCCCAGCCCCCGGCACTGCAGTTCACCTTCATAGACGGGCCCGTTGGGATTGCCCAGTGCAAAGCAGGAGATAATGTCGGTACCGCCGGAAATGGAAGACAGGCAGACATCTTCTTTGACATCCCGGTAAACATAATGGAAACTCTCAACCGACAGCGGTGACCCGGTGGATAAGATTGCTTTTAGCGGCGACAGATCATAGCTCTCTTTTGGTTTTACACCGGACTGTTCAAGCGCCGCCATATACTTAGCGCTTGTACCGAAGACGCTGATGTTCTCGTCCTGTGCCAGTTTCATTAACGCGCCGGGTTCAGGATAAAAGGGTGAGCCGTCAAAGAGCACAAGTGTTGCACCCACTGCCAGCGAACTGACAAGCCAGTTCCACATCATCCAGCCGCAGGTTGTAAAATAGTAGATTGTGTCATCCCGGGTCAGGTCTGTGTGGATAATCAGCTCCTTTAAATGTTGAATCAGTGTGCCTCCCGCACCATGCACGATGCACTTGGGCACACCGGTTGTTCCTGAGGAGTACATAATGTAGAGCGGATGTTCGAAAGGAAGTTGGTTAAATTCAATTTCCAGACCGTCTTCTTTTGCCAGGAACTCATCAAACATGACGGCATCCCGGATACCGGAAATGTCCGGTTCAGCCTGGGTGTAAGGTACGATAACGACCTTTTCCACTTCCGGAATGGCTCCGGCAATTTCCCGGACTTTTTCCAGTGAATCGAATTTTTTACCGTTATAGGAATAGCCGTTAGCCGCAAAGAGCACTTTGGGCTCAATCTGTCCGAAACGGTCCATGACACCCTGAAAACCAAAATCAGGTGAACAGGATGACCAGATCGCCCCGATTGACGTGGCTGCCAGCATAGCCACCACCGTTTCAATCATGTTGGGCATGAAACCGGCTACGCGATCTCCTGTGCTAACACCAAACTCACGCAGTGATTTACTCAGCCGGGCAACCCGGTCGTAGAGTTCGGCATATGTGATTCTTACCGGCTCATCATCTTCCCCTTTAAAGACCATCGCCGTTTTATCGTCCCGGTAGCGCAGCAGGTTTTCGGCAAAATTCAGTTTGGTGCCAGGGAACCACTCACTGTTAAACATATCATTGAAGTTGTCAATAACCCGGTCATAACTTTTTGATGCGAGAACGTCCCCGAATTCCCACATCAGGCCCCAAAATTCCGGGATATTTTCAACTGACCAGGCGTAAAGCTCGTCATACGATGTAAAGTCTTTACCAAAGCGTTCATTGACAAGTTTCATGAACTGTGTCATGTTTGTCTTTGCTTTCCGTTCGGGCCCTGGTGTCCATAATGCCTGTTTCATGCAGAAACCTCCTTATATTTTTCTTCAGCCGGCAGGGCTGTATTATATAATAATAAATTTTAGCAATATTCATGCCAACGGTGTACGACGCTGACATACAGCCAGTTTCCTGCCTTGTCCAACCTGTTGGTTTTGCTGTTTATGTATTTATGCATCGCTTTCCTCCCCTGCGGTAAAAGTTATGATATAATCGGACTCATAAACGATTACATTACAGATGGAGGTTTATCCTATGGAGTTTCTCCCCCTGATTTTGATTCTTGCCGTCGTTTTGTACATTCTCCAGTACATTATCGCATCGGCCGTACGCGAAGGTACGGAGGACGTGACGAAACAACTTACTGAAATTCAGGCTGTTTTAGCTGAGATGAAAGACAGAAAATAAACCAGGAACGGCACACCTGCCGCTCCTGGTTTAATCCACTGCGTCAGCTGAGTAAATGGACAATCCCCAGAATCATCAACACAAGCCCTGCAAACATGGCGGCCTTTTCTCCTGAAACATTCTGTGAATAGCGTCGACCGAGGAAAAGCCCGGTGCTGACAAGAATCAGCTTGGTCAGTCCCACGGCCAGGGATGTGAGAAGCGGAGCAAAACCCATCATGGCTGCCCCGAAGCCGGCTCCGAACGCATCCATTGCCAGGGCAACACCCAGCACCATCGCTTCTTTACCTGTTATGACACCGGACCGGTCAAAGTCAGCCCTTGCCGGTTCGCGAAGCACACCGGACAGATAAGATAAACCCCTGCTCCCTGCTGTGCTCTCTTCTGTCTGCCAGTCATCCTCCGCAGGTGACTCTGTGAGCGATTGCCTGATGATCAGGAAACCGACTCCCATCAATGTAATACCGCCAAGCACAGAGGCAATTTGCGGGCTAAACATTGCTGCCATCAAACTGCCTGCTTTCATGGAAAGAAAGACTGAAACCGCGGAAGACAGGCAGATGATGATAAGTGAATACAGAGGGATATGTAGCCGTCGCAGGCCATAAGCGAAGCCAACGCCAAACCCGTCAAAAGAAACGGCCATTCCAAGCATAACAACAGAAATAAATGGCACACTGCTACCTCCTTTGCCACAACTACTATATAGTATGGAAGCAGCCTGAAATAGTGCAGGGCCCCCGGCAAATTACCGGTGGCCCTTATTATTTCTCGGTATTTTTTAATGCTGACAGGCGGGACAGTAGTGTGTTCCACGGCCTGCGACAGTGGAACGGCAGATAATGGACCCGCAGCGCGGGCATTCTTTTTCATGGCGTCTGTAGACCTGCAACCGTTCCTGGAACCGCCCAAGTGAACCGTCGGAATCCCGGTAGTCACTCATGGTGGTTCCCCGCCATTCAATCGCCTCGGCCAACACCTCCCTGATTACAAAAAAGAGAGTCTGGCGTTCCTGCTTTGTCAGAGTGCGCGCCGGACGCGCAGGCTGTATTCCGGCTCGATGCAGAATTTCATCAGCGTAAATGTTCCCCAGTCCGGCCAAAAATTCCTGGTTGAGCAGTAATGCCTTAATGGCCACGGTCCTTTTCTCAATCTCTGTATTGAGATAGGGAAAATGAAAGTCAGCCGAAAGAGGTTCCGGACCCAGGGCAGCGAGCCCTTTTATTTCTGCCAGCCTCTTTTGCGGCAGCCACCAGATGGTGCCGAATTTCCGCACATCGGAAAATGCCAGAGTACTGCCGTCACGAAAAGTAAACACCACATGCGTATGTTTATCGCATTCTGCAGCTCCTTCACAGAAAACCAGGCGGCCTGTCATCCGCAGGTGGATCACAAGCGCACTGTCATCATTCAGGTAAAGAAGCAGATACTTGCCGCGCCTACCGGTGGCAGTAATCCGGTGTCCCGGCAGATTTGCGCAAAGTGTTTGTACGTCCGGCATTTTCACCGAACCGGCAAAACGGATGTTTACATCAGCCAATTCTCTTCCCGGCAGCACCTGGTTCAGCCCGCGTCGTATTGTTTCAACCTCAGGCAGTTCAGGCATCAGCTTCACTCCCGTGTTCTGTCAATTATTTTCATTTCCGCCCAGTTGGGCCCTGCTTTTACATCCACTGTCAACGGAACAGCCAACGAAATGGCGTCTTCCATCTCCTCCCGGACAATCCGGGCCACATCTGACAACGCCGCTTCTTCCACCTCAAAGACCAAATCATCGTGTACCTGTAAAATCATCCGTGCCGTGCCGTCCAGTCCCCGCAGCGCTTCCTCCACACGCAGCATGGCCAGTTTAATGATATCGGCGGCGGAACCCTGAATGGGTGTATTCATCGCGGTACGTTCGGCAAAACTCCGCTGCGTAAAATTGCGTGCATTGATATCAGGCAGATAGCGGCGGCGGTTGAGAATTGTTGTGACATATCCGTCTTTTTTTGCGCTGCGGATAATCTCCCTGATGTAATCACGCACACCGGGGAGCCGTTCCAGATAGCGGTTAATATACTCCTTGGCCTCCTGGCGGGAAATTCCCAGTTGACGGGAAAGCCCGTAGTCGCTGATGCCGTAGATAATCCCGAAGTTGACAGCTTTGGCGCGGTCGCGCAGTGAAGCTGTGACCTCTGCGGCCGGCACCCCGAAAACCTCGGAAGCTGTGCGTTGGTGAATATCCTCTTCCCGGCGGAACGAGTCAATCAGTACACCATCACCGGAAATATGGGCCAGGATACGCAGTTCAATTTGAGAGTAATCCGCCGACAACAGCAGTTTTCCCTGCTCACCGGGAACAAAAGCGCGCCTGACACGGCGCCCTTCTTCCAGGCGGATAGGGATATTTTGCAGGTTAGGCTCGGTGCTGCTCAGGCGGCCTGTTGCCGTCACTGTCTGGTTAAATGTGGTGTGGATGCGTCCTGTTGCGGGGTTAACCAGCTTGGAGAGACCCTCCAGATAGGTGGTAAGAATTTTTATCATTGTCCGGTAGCGGAGAATTTTTGCCACAATCTCGTGATGGGGCGCCAGTTCTTCCAGAACACCGGCATCTGTGGAATAACCTGTTTTTGTTTTTTTCAGCGCAGGCAGGCCCAGCTTATCAAAGAGGATATGACCAAGCTGTTTTGGCGAGTTGAGGTTAAACTCTTCACCGGCAAGTGCATACACTTCCTGTTCAAGCACTGAAATTTTTTCCCTGAATTCTTCCTTCATGGCATCCAATGTACTAAAATCAACAGCCACACCGGCCCACTCCATGCGCGCCAGTGTTGCGGTCAACGGCAGCTCCAGTTCGTAATACAGTTTTTCCAGGGAGAATTCGCACAATCCGTCGGAGAGGACGGGATAAAGGTCAAAAAGTGCCCGGGCAGCCGAGCAGGCAAAATCACGGCTGCAGGACACATTCCCCTTCTTTTTATCAGGCTGATCCGGCAGTGTCCTTGCAAGATAACGCAATGCCAGTTTTTCCGGCGGATAACCTGCCTCCAGCGGGTCGAGCAGATAGGCGGCCAGTGAGACATCAAACACACCGCCTGCCGGCTCCCTGCCCAGCGTGCGCCGGCAAATGTTAAGCCAGGCTTTGGCGTCGTAAACCACCGTTTTGCGCTGAGCATCCATAAACAACTCAATCACTGCCGGCAGGTCGCCACCATCCTCCAGGGAGATGTGAAATGTCTCTTTTTTTACCGCAACAGAGAGCCCTTCCGGCCGGTCCTGCCAGGATGCACCGGGCGGCAGGATCAGGACAGCGGCATAATCGGCACCCTGCAGGACCGGTTTAAGCAGATTTAGGCCTTCTTTGCCCTCAACCACACGGAACGGTTCCGCCGTATGCCGGGCCTCGTCTGTCCCTGCGGCTTGTGAAGGCAGCTTTTCAAGCAGGCTTTTAAATTCCAGCTGCGCAAACAGCTTGCGTAATTTTTCATTATCCGGTTCCTGCAGTGTAAACATTTCTGTGGAAAACTCCAGTGGTACGTCAGTCACGATGGTGGCCAGGTCCCGGCTGAGAAAAGCCTGTTCCCTGTTTTCTGCCAGCTTGTCCCGCAGCTTGCCTTTAATTTCACCCAGATTGTCATAGAGATTTTCCAGTGAACCGTACTCTTTTAACAATTTAATTGCCGTTTTTTCGCCAACTCCGGGGACACCGGGGATATTATCGGAGGGGTCGCCTTTGAGCCCTTTATAATCAATAAACTGTTTTGCCGAGAGGCCGTACCGGTCAAACAACTCCTTTTGGGTATAGCGCTCAACCTGTGTAATACCGCGCCGTGTAAAAATAACTTCCGCCGGCGTATCCACCAGCTGAAAAATATCGGCATCCCCGGTAACGATCACCGGGATAATGCCGCGCCTGTCTGCTTCCCGGGCCATGGTGCCAATCAGATCGTCTGCTTCAAACCGGTCTGCCTCCACAACGGGAATACGCAGGGCATCGAGCAGGTCACGCACGTGGCCGATCTGTTCTGTCAGTTCTCCCGGTGTTTTCTCACGTTTTGCTTTGTACTCCCCATATTGTTCATGGCGGAATGTAGGCGCTCCCCGGTCAAAGGCCACGGCTGCATAGTCCGGTTTTTCTTCGCCAAGAAGCCGCAGCAGCATGGTTGTAAAACCGTATACGGCGTTTGTGTAGAGCCCCTGCTTCGTCTGCAGCAGAGGTAGGGCAAAAAACGCGCGGTAGATCAGGCTGCTGCCGTCAATGATCAGAAATTTTCCTTTTCGGGTCACTGCCTCGACTCCCTTCGGTTTCTTACAGCCAGAAAACCAAGAACAAACAGGAGCGGTATCCCGATTACGTTCAGAAACAGGCGAAACTCTGCAAACGGTGAATCTGGCGTATTTGACTCGTATTCACTGCGGGTTGTTACACTGTCTGCTGTTGCGTTCTCTCCATCAAAATCATCAGCTGCTGTGTTTTCCATGTCCTGACCGCTTTCACTTTGGGTTGTGTAAGCCTCCGCATCCTCTTCCGGGGACTGGGCTTCATCGGCGGAGAAAATACCGCCGGGGGCGTCGTTTTTCGGCAAGGCTCCCTGCTGCGCAGGCAGTATATTTCCGGCCACCAGAATAATAAATACGGCAGCGGCGGCCACGGCCTGGGTAAAACCGCCACCAAAGCGGTGACGCACCGAATTCTTCCGGTTCAGTTCTTTGAGGACATTCTGCCGCAGCCGGGGCGGAGGCTCAATTTCATCGGCCTGCCCGATCCAGGACAGCGTCGCGCGAAGCTCGTTCGCTTCACGGCTGCAGGAATCGCACGAAGCAAGGTGCGCTTCAAAATCATGCCTTTGTGTCTCGTTAAGAAAATTATCAAGGTATTCACACATGGTTTCCCGGACAGTTTCACAGGTCATGGCTCAGCCCCCCTTTCCCCTTTAGATGCACAACAGGTGTAAATTGTTCCTCTTTATTCAGATAAAGATCCCGCATGCGGGCCCGTGCCCGGTTGAGCCTGGATTTTACCGTCCCCAGCTGAATGCCCAGCACGGTGGCAATTTCCTCATAAGTGTATTCCTGCAGGTCGCGCATAATCAGCACAATTCTCTGTTCTTCGGGCAGCTCCATAAGCAATTTCTGAATCTCACCGCGGAGTTCAACAGTCAGTGCCTCTGAAAGCGGATCCGGCGCATCCCCCGGCAGGGTGACGGCCATCTCCCCTTCCCCTGTTTCCAGCGGCTTATCCAAAGAGACCGTCACAGGCTTTCGTGCCCGCTTTCTGCGTTCATCCAGACAGGTATTGGTGACAATCCTGTAAAGCCAGGTAGAGAATTGTGACTCTCCTTTAAAGGAAGGCAAAGCCCGGAAGGCTTTTAAAAATGCCTCCTGGGCCAGGTCTTCCGCGTCGTTGTGGTTCCCTGCCATACGGAAACAGAGAGTGTATACTTTTTTTTCATAGCGCTGCATCAATTCGTCGTACGCAGACAGGTCACCCTGTTTACAACGGCCGACCAGGCGAGTTTCTTCCACGTCCACGCGTTCACCCACTTCCAAGCATGCTGTAGTTAGCTGATTTTTCCCAGTAAATCGGCCATTTCAATGGCACTGACGGCTGCATCCCAGCCTTTGTTTCCCGCTTTTGTCCCTGCACGCTCGATCGCCTGCTCCAGCGTATCGCTGGTAATAATACCGAATATGACGGGAATACCACTGTCCAGAGATACTTTGGCCACACCTTTGGCGACTTCACTGGAAACATACTCAAAGTGCGGTGTGGCGCCGCGGATGACCGCGCCAAGACAAATTACGGCGTCATAACGGCCTGTGCCCGCCATCTTCTGAGCCGTCAGAGGCACTTCAAACGCACCGGGAACCCAGGCAACGTCGATATTCTCTTCCTGTGCATCATGGCGTTTCAGCGCATCAAGGCAGCCGCTGAGAAGTTTACCGGAAATAAATTCATTAAAGCGTCCCACCACAATACCGAATTTGTAATCACGGGCCACCAGTTGGCCTTCAAAAAGTTTTGTCACAATGTTTGCCTCCTTACCGGATAGTTTATTGGTCTGTCTACAGGCAGCGCTTGGTCAGCAAATGCCCCAGTTTAGTTTTTTTGGTCTCCAGGTACTCCTGGTTGTGTGAACAGGGAGCAATCTCAATTGACTCACGTTTAACGATTGTAAGCCCGTATCCTTCCAAGCCTTTAATCTTGCGCGGATTATTCGTCATCAACCGGATTTTACGCACACCCAGGTCCACCAGAATCTGAGCGCCCAGCCCGTAATCACGAAGATCCGGTTCAAAACCAAGATCCTCATTGGCTTCAACGGTATCCCTGCCGGAATCCTGCAGTGCGTAGGCACGGATTTTATTCACCAGGCCGATGCCGCGGCCTTCCTGACGCATATAAACCAGAACACCGACCCCTTCTTCCTCGATCTGTCTCAGAGCGCTGGCCAGCTGCGAACCGCAGTCACAGCGCTGAGAGGAAAACACATCACCGGTCATGCATTCCGAATGAACACGCACCAGCACCGGTTCTTCAGGATTGATGTCGCCCTTGACAATGGCCAGGTGTTCCAAATTGTCCACAGAGTTTTCATAAGCAATAATCCGAAAATCCCCGTGAACGGTAGGCAGCTGCGCCTCCGCGGCACGCCAGACCAGTTTGTCTTTGTGCATCCGGTACCTGATCAGGTCGGCAATAGTAATAATCTTCAGATCATGCTCACGGGCAAACTCCATCAATTGGGGTACTCTGGCCATGGTACCGTCTTCGTCCATAACTTCACAGATAACACCGGCCGGGTACAGTCCGGCCAGCATGGCCAGATCAACAGCAGCTTCCGTATGGCCGGCGCGTCGCAGAACTCCACCCTGCATCGCTTTCAGCGGGAAAATGTGCCCGGGCCTGCGCAAATCCTGCGGCCGGGTTTGTGGGTCAATCAAAACCCGGATTGTATGTGCGCGCTCACCCGCCGAAATTCCGGTGGTTGAGTCTGCCGAATCCACTGAAACAGTAAACGCCGTAGTGTGTGCGTCGGTATTATGGGTGACCATCTGCGGCAGCTCCAGTTCTTCTACCCGCTCGGCCTGCAGGGGAGCACAAATCAACCCTCTCCCATATTTAGCCATGAAGTTAATGGCTTTAGGTGTAGCTTTTTCTGCGGCCATAATCAGGTCGCCTTCGTTTTCACGGTCTTCATCATCTACCACAATAATCATTTTTCCCTGCCGCAGCTCTGCGATTGCCTCTTCTGTCGTATTAAACTTCATGTTTTCAACTCCTTGTTTATTGGAGGAAGCCGTTCGCCTTCAGGAACTCCATCGATATATCCTTCTTTTCCTCTGTTTCGCGCTGTATACCAAGCAGGCGTTCCACATACTTACCAATCATATCATTTTCCAGATTCACCGGGTCCCCCTTGCCCTTACTCCCCAGTGTTGTCAGTGAGGCTGTGTGGGGAATAACGGATACGGAAAAGGTCTCTGCGCCCACATCGGCCACGGTCAGAGAGATACCGTCCACGGCCACACTGCCCTTGGGAATAATATAGCGCAGCACATCTCCGGGCGCGCTGAAGCGGAAAATAACGGCGTTTCCTTCAATTCGTTTTTCAGTAATTGTGCCGACGCCGTCCACATGGCCGCTGACCAGATGACCGCCCAGGCGGCCGCCCAGTGCAAGGGCGCGCTCCAGATTGACCGCGTCTTGGCTCTGCAGCCTGAACAGATTGGATTTACGAAAAGTTTCCGGCATCACATCCGCAGTAAACTCGCGTGCGGAGAAAGATGTGACAGTCAGGCAAACGCCGTTTACGGCAATGCTGTCACCAAGACGGACATCCCGGAGCACTTTGTGCGCCGATACACTCAGTTTAGCAGAATCACCCTGCAGGGCCAGGGCTTTCACTTCACCCAGTTCTTCCACAATCCCGGTAAACATGTCTGCACCCCCTTCTCCCGTTAATCTCTATACTGAATATAGCCTGTAACCAGTAAATCCGTATCATAGTGACTAATCTCAAGATCCGATACATGCCAGGCTTCTTCCACTGTGGCAACACCGATGCCACCCACTGGAGAAGGTGCCTGATCGCCCCCGAATATCAGGGGAGCCACAAAAAAGTATACCTTCTGAACCAGGCCGCTGGCCAGCAGGGAGTAGTTGAGCATGCTGCCCCCTTCCACCAGAACAGATGTGATCTGCCGGTTGCCGAGCTCGTCCATGAGCAGGTCCAGCGGTACCCGACCGTTAAGGTCGGCGGGGAGCTGAACCACATCCACTCCTTTTTCCCGCAGAGCGGCCACATTTTCCTGCGGCGCAGTGTCTGTGGTAAAAATCAGGGTCGTTTCCGGTTTCTCGGTGACAACTTTCATATCCAGAGTGGTTTTTGCTTTACTGTCTACCACGATACGGAGCGGATTCTTGCCGCCTTCGGGTAAACGTGTGGTCAGGCTGGGATTGTCGGCCAGCAGCGTACCGATTCCCACCATAATGGCGTCGTTCTCGTTGCGAAGCCTGTGCCCGAATTCGCGGGAGCGTTCGCCGGATATCCAGCGTGACGCTTTGGTGCGCGTGGCTATCTTTCCATCCATGGTCATGGCGGCTTTCATGGAGACAAAAGGCCGCTTTTGCGTTATATACCTGATGAATGCTTCATTGAGGCGTTCCGCCTTATCCTGCAGGACGCCAGTTTTCACTTTAATGCCGGCCTGTTTGAGAATGTTCAGGCCCCGGCCGTTGACAAGCGGGTTGGGGTCCTGCATCGCAGCCACGACCTTCCTGACGCCGGCATCAATAATCCGGTCCGTGCAGGGCGGAGTTTTCCCCGTATGCGAGCAGGGTTCCAGTGTTACATACAATGTGGCACCGCGGGATTCTTCCCCCGCAGCTTCGATAGCGATGATTTCCGCGTGAGGCCCGCCGGCTTTTTGATGGTAACCTGTGCCGACAATCTCACCGTCCTTAACCAGGACGGCCCCTACCATAGGATTCGGGCTGGTTTCACCCGTACCCTGCGCGGCTAAATCAAGCGCGTGCCACATATACCGTTCGTCCGCATCCATTTCTCTGTCAACACCTCGCACTATTTTTCTCGAAATAAAAACCCCGGGATATTCCCAGGGTTTTATGCATGGAAAAGATGACTCCTTCTCCCATCCAGACTATACTGTCGGCTCCGGAGTTACACCGGATCAGCCTTTTACAGGCTCGCGGGCTTTACCGCCGGTTAGGAATTGAATTGGGTGTACCCATTCTCACCTGACCCTGAAGGAATATAACGCTATTATTATAGCATAAAGACCGGCTTAAACCAACTTTTTTTCAGTCTGCAGCATTTTGATGGCCAAAATAACATCATCCTGTCCGAACACGGCTGTTCCGGCCACCAGCACGGTGGCTCCTGCTGCCGTAACCCGGGATGCATTTTCACTGTTGATGCCGCCGTCAACCTGAATTTCCACCGGTCGGCCCGTCAGCAGATCTTTTAACTTTTTTATTTTTGGCAGGACCGCCGGAATAAAAGCCTGCCCGCCAAACCCGGGATTCACACTCATAATTAAAACCAGGTCCAAATCATCAAGAACATATTCAATGGCCGAAAGCGGAGTGGCGGGATTAAGGGCCACACCGGCCGTGATACCCAGCCCCCGAATCATCTGCACAACACGATGCAGGTGCTTGCAGGCCTCGGCGGAAACGGTAATCGAATCGGCACCGGCTTCAGCAAATCGCTGCAGGTAACGTTCCGGGTTTTCAATCATCAGATGGACATCGAAAAAAAGCCGGGATTGTTCACGTAAAGACCTAATCACCTGCGGGCCGAAGGTAATATTGGGCACAAAGTGACCGTCCATCACATCAAAATGAAGCCAGTGCGCCCCGCCTTCTTCCACTTTTTTCACTTCATCGGCCAGGCGGGAAAAATCGGCCGACAAGAGTGACGGTGCAATCTTGGGCATTTTCTAATAACTCCTCTCCTGCGCCGTGACTTCTTCGAGAAAGACCAGGTAGTGCTCATAGCGGCTTTTTGCTACCTCGCCGGAAGCCACAGCCTCTTTTACAGCACAGTCCGGTTCACTTTTATGCATACAGCCCGCAAAGCGGCAGTGGTGGGCAATCTGAACAAACTCGGGAAAACACAGCGGAAGATCTTCCCTTTTGACATCGGTCAGGTCCAGTTGACTGAAACCGGGAGTATCTGCAACCAGGCCGCCGCAGTCAAGTGATAATAGTTCCACATGACGTGTTGTGTGTTTCCCGCGTTTGAGTTTTTCGGATATTTCTCCTGTTCGCAGCCGCAGGCCCGGCTGGATGCGGTTAAGCAGCGAAGATTTACCGACACCGGATGGGCCGGCCAGGACAGAGACTCTGTCACAAAGTTCCCGCTGCAGTTCGGAAATCCCCCGCCCCAGTTTTGCGCTGGTCACCAGCAGTTTATAGCCCGCACGGCCGTATAGTGTATGCAAATATTCTTCTTCCTTATCATGGGGCAGATCATCTTTATTCAGGCAAATAAGCGCGCACAGATTCCTGTTTTCCGCCAGGACAAGCAGTCTGTCCAAAAGCTGAAGCGAGAGTGGCGGGTTCTGCGGAGCACAGACAATGACAACCTGATCTACATTGGCAACCGGCGGCCGGGCCAGGTAAGTGTCCCGCTCCGCCACTGTTTCCAGTACTCCCTCAGTTCCGGAATGAACAGTAAATTCAACACGGTCTCCCACAGCCGGGCTGATGCCGTCTTTTTTCAGCCGGCCGCGTGCCCGGCACTGAAATGTTTCGCCTTCAGCTGTGCGAACGCTGTAATAACTGCCGATCGCCCTGACAATCATGCCGCGCAGTGCTCATCACTCCCGTTTTTTATTCTTCAGGGAAGGTCCTGGTTTTTACCTGGTCCTGCCAGCGGACTTCAACTTCTCCGCTGCCCCAGCCATACGTTACAATCGGCTCCCCATCGTTTTCAAATGTTTCCGTGCGTTCGCCGTAGGCATCCCGCACAACTACTGTGACCGTTTCCCCTTCGGGAATCTCATCTGTGCTAATTCGAATCTCATGCTGCGGCAGAGTTGACGGGTCGGGACCCTGACTGACAGTCAGGTCCACATAATCACCGGGGCGAACTTCCTCATCGGGTTCAGGGAACTGTTCCATGACAAGTCCGGCAACATACCGGTCACTGTGTTCTTCCTTTATTCCGCGCAGCTCCAGGCCGTATAGCTCCAGCCAGTTTTTGGCATCCTCCACCGGAATACCGCGCAGATCCCGCATAGGAACCGGCCGCCCTCCCAGGCTCACCACAATCGTCACCGTGGAACCACGGGAAATACGGTGCCCGCGCCCCGGATCCTGCTGAATGACAGTCCCCGACGGTGCCTCATCATGCCTTTCAACAAGCTCAACAACGAAGCCCTGGCTGTCAAGAATAAGTTCTGCTTCCCGCTTCATTTTACCCACGACGTCTTCTACCTGAACCAAGTCCGGACCGGTACTGAGTACCAGCTCAATTTCACGGTTCACTTTAACCCGGCGCCCCGCGGAAGGGGTCTGACGAATCACATGACCGGAAGCAACAGAGTTACTGGCCGTCTGCTCCACAATGCGATATTCCAATCCGGCTTCGTCCAGCATATCGGCCGCACGGGACAGGCTCTCTCCCTCAACCGCGGGCACGTCCACTTCAGGAACGACAAAATAATTACGTAACGCAACGGAGGCGGTTACCAGCAGTGCAATGAACAGCAGTACACCGGCGATGATCGCCCAGCGTTTGCGCGGGCTGATTTTCTTTTTTGCCCGCTTTGTGGATTCAGGGCTGCGATCATCCCCTGCATCCGTCCCACCCACAGCAGTGTTTCTGTTTTTTGTTTCCCGGCCCATCAGCCAGTCAGACAGTTCTTCGGCAATCTCACGGGCCGACCCGTAGCGGTTTTGCGGGTCTTTTTCCACTGCCCTGAGAATAATCCTCTCCACAGCGGGGGGAATGTCCGGGTTCATGTCCCTGGGTTTGGGGATGGGTTCCTGCAGGTGCATCAGAGCCACGGAAACAGGAGAATCGCCACTGTAGGGAACTTTCCCTGTCAGCATCTCAAAGAGCACGATTCCCAGGGAGTATATATCCGACTTTTCCTCCGTCTGCGCACCCCGTGCCTGCTCCGGAGAAAAATAATGTACGGAGCCCAGAATCGCACCGTTATACGTAACCGTTGATGCGGTAACCGCCTGGGCAATCCCGAAATCAGTCACCTTAACACGGCCATCCTCGGTAATTAAAACATTATGAGGCTTAATATCACGGTGAATAATTCCGTGCTTATGCGCGTTACCCAGAGCATGTGCAATCTGACAGGCATAGTCTACTGCCATCCGTGCCGGCAGATGGCCTAAATCCTCAATGATTTCCTTAAGTGACTGCCCCTGGATGTATTCCATGACAATATAGTGGATTCCGTCTTCATAACCCACGTCATAAATACTGACAATATTCGGATGAGACAGGCTGGCGGCGGCCTGGGCCTCGCGCCGGAAGCGGCGGACAAAATCCTGATCGCTTACATATTCCGGCCTGAGCACTTTTACCGTTACGTGACGGTTCAACAGGCTGTCCATGCCCTTAAAGACAAAGGCCGTTCCGCCGTCCCCGATTTTTTCCACCACCTGATAGCGGTTACCCAAAATTTTGCCGATCATCTCTTCACCTCAAGTCTTCCGGGCAAAAGTTTACGCCACACAAAAAAGTACCGCAGTAATATTATCATGGCCACCCCGTTCATTGGCCAGCGCCACAAAACCGGCTAAAACGTCTTTTGGTTCACAGTCAGCCTGCAGCGCCTGGAGGATTTCACTTTCTTCTACCAGGCCGTGCAGTCCGTCCGTGCTGAGCAAGATTTTGTCTCCGGGCTGGAAAGACTGGGCCATAATATCAAAACGGGCCACATCATCAGTCCCCAAAGCGCGTGTCAGAATATGGCGCTGCGGATGCCCGTTTGATTCTTCTTCACTAATCTGGCCGTTACGGAGCAGCTGTGAGACCAGGGTATGGTCTTCTGTCAGATGAATGAGTTCATTATTCCGAATCAGGCACGCGCGGCTGTCGCCGATATGCGCCACCCAGTATTGATTCCGTGCCTGTAAAACCATGGTCAGTGTCGTGCCCATGCCGGAACGTTCCGGCTTTAACTTTCCTTCTTCCAGTACGGCACGGTTTGCTGCGGCCAGCATGTCATGTAAAAAATACTGCAGGTTGCGGCCCTTATCCATGGCGGCAGTAATTTCGTCCCTGTGGTCAGTTAAATACCCTTTTAGCGTTACAAGAGCCAGGGCGCTGGCCACTTCACCGGCAGCGTGCCCACCCATGCCGTCTGCCACGGCACAAAGCAAGAACGGCTCACTGTGCCAGATAAGATAACGGTCTTCATTATTATCCCGGACTTTTCCCCTGTCAGTGATCCCGGCGGCTTTCAAATGCTTCACCCCTTGCTGATATTGCCCTTACAACACATTAACAGTTTTCCGTAAAATTATTGCGCAATTGACCGCAGGCCGCAGCAATATCTGCACCCAGCCTGCGGCGAACGGTAACGTTCACCTTTCTGTCCCGCAGCATCCGGGCAAAACGGCCCACAACCGGTTGGGGGCTGGGAGATAGGCCCAGTTCCGGCACCGCATTGAGTGGTATCAGGTTAACATGACTCAGGCGGCCCTTCAGCAGGGCAGCCAGCTCGGCAGCATGCTCAGGCTTGTCGTTTACTCCGTCTATGAGAATATATTCATATGTGATGCGGCGTCCCGTGACAGCGGCAAATTCATCGCAGGCGGCCAGGAGCGCCTCAAGAGGGTATTTTCTGTTTATCGGCATGATTTTATTGCGTAAAACATTGTTGGGTGCGTGCAGCGACACAGCAAGCGTCAGCGGCCGGCCGGCAGCAGCCAGTTCCCTGATTTTAGGGGCCAGGCCGGATGTGGACAGTGTGACGTGGCGCAGGCTCATGCCCAGCCTGTCGGGATCTTCTACTGCTTCCAGAAAAGACATTGTCTCAGTAAAGTTATCAAGCGGTTCACCGGAACCCATCAGTACCAGACTTTTTAGTTCCCTGCCCCGCTTCTGCAAAGAATGTTTAACCTGCAGGACCTGAGCCATAATCTCACCTGCAGTGAGGTTGCGAATAAAACCCGGCAGGCCCGACGCGCAAAACAGACAGCCCATCTTACAGCCGGCCTGCGTAGAGATACATGCGCTGTAGCCGGCTTCGTACGGCAGGATTACAGTCTCAACACTCTGCCCGTCGGAAAGTACAAACAAATATTTCTCCGTCCCGTCCCCGGATACCTGCCGGGTTTTTTCTTCTAAAAAGCCAAGCCGGCATATTTCACCCAGCCTGGCACGCAAATCTGTGGGGATGTTCGTCATTTCGGCAAATGAAACGGCGCCTTTCCGATAAACCCAATCAAGAATCTGCCCGGCCCTGTAAGCAGGCTGGCCGAGGCTCGCCAACAGCCCTTTGAGTTCTTTTGGCGAAAGCTGTAAAAGAGCAGCTTTCTCTTTCATATTCTACACATCCCTGCAGGTTGGTGACTATCCGTGGCAGTCTGCACCAAGTATATCAAAATGCCCCCTAAAAAGCAACGCGCAGCCCCTTCGGAGCCGCGCGTTCGTCAACTTTTCTTCTTCAGACGACTGATAAAAAACCCGTCAACCCCGTGCACGTGCGGATAAAGCTGAATGCCCGGCTCTGTGACATCATTTCGCCAGGCCTCAGGTAAAAAGGGGCGTAAATCATCTGTCTCCATAGATTTGTCCTGCTGCAGAAGAGCCGCTACAACACGGGTCGTCTCTTCAGGCTCATTTGTACATGTACTGTAAACAAGTACACCACCCGGTTTTAACAGCTCGGAGCAGGCTGTAAGCATCTTTGTCTGCACCCGTGCTAACTGAGCGATGTCTGTTTCTGTACGCCGCCATTTCAGGTCCGGTTTGCGCCGGATGACACCAAATCCCGAACACGGTACATCCAACAGGATTCGGTCAAACCAACCAAGTTTTCCCGTATCGGCTTCCTGTGCATCCACGCACATGGTTTGCACAATGCCGATACCCAGGCGCCTGCAGTTGGCCTCCACCAGTTTTAACCGGTGTGGATGGATATCCAGGGCGACAATCTCGCCGCGGTTTTGCATCAGTGCCGCCAGATGCGTCGTTTTACCGCCGGGCGCGCTGCAGCCGTCCAGGATACGTTCGCCGGGCTGTGGATCAAGGATGCGCGAGGTAAGCATGGCGCTTTCCCCCTGTACCTGAAAAAAGCCCTCGCGATAAGCTTCAAGATTTGTCAGACGGCCCGCACCCTGAATGGTTATATGTTCCGGCGTAACATCACCCGGTCTGGCTTCAATTCCGTTCTCCTGCAACCGGGCCAGCAAACGATCCCTGTCCGTCTTTAACGTGTTGACACGAACCGACAGCGGCGCCGTCCGGTTGTTGGCGGCCAGCAGGGCCTCTGCGTCCTCGGCACCCAGGCGTTTGAGCCAGCGTTTGACCAGCCATTCCGGGTGCGCGTATTGCAGTGTCAGGTACCGCAACGGGTCCTCTTCTTTTTTGGGCCAGGGTAGATTATTTTTTTTACGCAAAGCGCCGCGCATCACACCGTTGACAAACGAAGACAGACCGCGTTTTTTCCCGGCCTTGACCAACTCCACTGAGGTATTGACGGCGGCCGAGGCAGGAATGCGGTCCAGGTAAAACAGCTGGTAAAACCCGAGCCGCAGAACCCGGCGGATCAGTGAGTCCAGCTTTTCAGCCGGCCGGTCGGCAACGTGGGTAATCAGCCAGTCCAGTGTGAGCCGGTAGGTAACCACACCGTAGGCAATTTCCGCCGCAAGGCGTTTATCCCTGATATCCAGAGATTCCTGCGCCAATATGTCCGACAGTGCGAGATTAACGTAAGCGCCTTCGTCTTCCACGCGTGACAAGACAGACAGGGCCGCCCGGCGGGCAGCCATCCCCTGCTTCGTGTTCTTCATCCTAACTTCTTCTACCGCGCAAAATCAGCAGGCGCAACAGCTGTGTCAGCGCAACGGCCACCGCGGCGATATACGTCAGGGCGGCGGCGTTTAACACTTTTTTGGTGGGGCCCACTTCCTCACTGGTGATAAAACCGCTTCCCTCAAGTAGCGCCACAGCTCTGTTTGATGCATTAAATTCCACAGGCAGCGTGACAACCTGAAAAACAACAGCAAAGGCAAACAGCAAAATACCCACATCCATCAACAAGGCTAAGCCGCTGTTAGCACCGAAAATCAGGCCGATAAAAAAGAGCGGGAACGCCATACGCGAACCAATATTGGCTACGGGAAAAATATTGTTACGAAATGCCAGCGGCACATACGCGTCACCGTGCTGCATGGCATGGCCGGCCTCATGGGCCGCAATACCCAAAGCAGCCAGGGATGTACTCTGATAGACGCCCGGTGAGAGGCGGATGACACCCTGACGCGGGTCATAGTGGTCGGTAAGCTGACCCTGGCCCATCTGTACCGGGATGTCCATCAGGCCTGCGTCATCCAACAGGCGCCGCGCAGCCTGGGCACCGGTGATGCCGGAGCGGGCATGGACACGAGAATATTTCTTGTACGCCGACTGCACCCGGTTCTGCGCCCACATGGCAAAAATAAACGCCGGAATCACAATGACAAAAGTCATGTCACCTAACAGAAACATGTGTTTTTCCTCCTCGGATGAAAAATAGAATAGCTTTCTCCACCGACTCCGGACTGACCTGCGTGTTAAAGCAGGGGCCATGAGGCCGGTCGTTGGTCACGCCAAGAACCGGCAGCGGAATACAGTCCAAAATACCGCTGGTCAGATCACGTTCACAGGCCACCGCCACAATCGCCCGGGGGCGCAGTGTTTTCACCGCTTCCCTGGCCAGCGTGCCACCGGTGGCGATACGCAGATGGACGCCATAATGGTCACACAAATCCAAAAGCCCCCCCACGGGGCAACCTCCGCAGCGGGAACAGTTTTCTGTGTTGGTGGTAATCCGGTTGGGGCATTCACGGTCCTGCAGGCAGTGGGGCAGCAGGACCAGCAGCCGCTGGGGTGTCAGCCTGCCTTTTTTAGCTTTTACCAGCTGGTTGTTTACTTCCACAAATGAACGCTGGATTTTGTCCTGCGCGATTTTAAACACTTTCCCAAGCCAGATCACGACCGGATAAAGCAGGGAAAAGGTAAAGTTCATTGGCCTGTTGAGAAAAACAATGTTTCTGTCGGCGAGAATCGACAGAACAATTCCGGCAAAACCAAGCCCGATGACGCCAAGACCAGCCATTATGGCAAAGACGGCGGCATAAAGCACATAACGTAAAAACCCGGCATCACGCTGGAAAAATGTCAGCCAGAAATAGACCAGAGCTCCGGCAAACAGCAGCATGGCAACGGCCAGCAACCCTAAATACAAACGTTTTTTAATCACCGCCTTCACCTCCTTTTTTTATTCTACTACAATGTGTATTACTTTCCAAGTCTTGTCCCTGCCGGCAGTGGGCGTCCGCGGAGAAAATCTGCGGCACTCATTGCTTTCTTGCCTGGGGGCTGCAGCTCTGTAATCCGAAACGCTCCGTTTTGGGCGGCGACAAGAATACCTTCTCCTTCTGCTGATATCACTTCACCACAGGATGGGGCTTTGCCGTTTACCGGACAGCCTCTCCACACTTTGAGCCTATTGCCGTTTAGCAATGTATACGCGCCGGGCCACGGATTCATGCCCCGAACCAGATTATGAATGTCTTGTGCCGAAGAACACCAGTCAATCCTCTCTTCCTCTCTCTGCAGCACAGGAGCCGCAGTGGCCTCGCTTTCATCCTGGGGGATCCGCTCTGCTGTCCCGTTAAGTATGGAATGCACAGCATCCACAACCATCTCGCCACCCAAAAGAGACAGCCTGTCATGAAGGTCTCCTGTGGTATCATCCGGCCTCACGGATACCGCCCTGCGCAGAACCATGTCGCCGGTGTCCATTCCCTCGTCCATATGAATAATGGTTACACCGCTCTCTTTGTCACCGGCCATCACCGCGCGGTGTATCGGTGCGGCGCCCCGCCAGCGCGGCAAGAGTGAGGCGTGAATGTTCAGTGCCGTAACCGTCGGTATCTCCAGAATTTTCTTTGGCAGGATCCGGCCGTAAGCGCAGGTGACGATAAAATCCGGAGCAAGCGAAATAAGCTGATCCGAGAAATCGTCCGTTTTGATTTTTGTCGGTTGTAGCACAGGGATGCCCAGTGTTTCCGCCGCAACCCTCGCCGGCGGCGGTGTCATTTTCTTACCGCGGCCGCTGGGACGGTCGGGCTGTGTGACGACGGCAAGCACAGTAAATGAGCTGTGCAGCGCTTCCAGAGCCGGTACGGCAAAAGAAGGTGTTCCCATAAAAACAATGCGTTTTTCTTTCATGGTATCCAACCTTTTAATTTATTCTTCCTCTACAAAGCGCGTTACCCTGTCCACAAACAGGACACCGTCGAGATGATCAATTTCATGCTGAAACGCTCTGGCCAAAAGGCCCGAGGCACAAATTTGCACCTGATTGCCTTCCGGGTCGGTGGCACGCACAGTTACACTGGCATTCCGCTCCACTTCACCGGCTATGCCGGGAAAGCTCAGGCACCCTTCCACAGCCGATTCGGCTCCTTCACTCTCCACGATGACAGGATTAATCAGCATCAGCAGCCCGTTTTCATCCTGAACGTCAACAACAATGATGCGCTTGGCAATACCTATCTGCGGAGCTGCCAGGCCCACACCCTGTGCGTCATACATTGTCTCCTTCATATCTTCCAGCAGTTGTTTAACCTGCGGCGTAATGTCCTTTACTTCCAGTGCTTTTTCCCGCAGAACGGGGTCTTCTTTTGTGCGTATTACCCTGATTGCCATAGCTTTACTTCCTCCCTGTACAGATAACATCTATATTGTAACATAATTTAGCAAACTTATAACAGACTTTGCGGGTCAACGTCAAGTGTCAGCCGGACATCACCGCTAAAGGTGCTGCCGCCAAACTCTGCGGACGCTTTTTTAACTATGCGCAGCAGTGTGTCGGTATCAGACCCGCGGGCCACCAGCTGCCAGCGAAACTGGCCCCTTATTTTTTCCAGGGGGCAGGGAGACGGCCCGAGAATATCCGTGCTTCCCTCAAGATGGGCAGCCAGAAACGAGGCTGCATCGATCACCCGTGCCTCATCGGCTCCTGCCAGAAGCAGGCGGACCAAAACCGAATAGGGCGGATAGCCCAGCTCCTGTCGTGTCTGACTTTCTTCCCTGTAAAATGTCGGATAATCATGGTCTTTTGCGGCCAAAATGGCATAGTGGTCCGGCGTATACGTCTGAACCACCACACGGCCGCCGGCCGGCCCGCGCCCCGCCCGGCCGGCTACCTGCGTCAGAAGCTGAAATGTCCTCTCACCGGCACGAAAATCAGGAAGATTAATGGCCGTATCGGCTGTGATGACGCCGACCAGGGTGACATCGGGGAAATCAAGTCCCTTGGCCACCATTTGCGTGCCGATTAAGACATCGGCTTCCTTTTTTTTAAACTGAGTCAGAATTTTTTTATGTGCACCTTTGCGCGCGGTGGTATCGGCATCAAGCCGCACCACCCGCCTGTCGGGAAAATATTTAAGCAGCTCTTCCTCAACTTTTTGTGTTCCGGTACCAAAGTGACGGATATACCGCCCGCTGCACACGGGGCATACCCTGGGATAGTCTTCGCTGTAGTCACAGTAATGACAGCGCAGCGCTTCCCCTGCCATATGAAACTTCAGGGAAATATCGCAGGATTTACAGCGCATCACATGCCCGCATTCCCGGCAGAGAACAAACGTGGCATACCCCCTGCGGTTCAAAAGAAGAATAGCCTGTTTGCCCTGCTGAAATGTGGACTCCAGGGTAGACAGAAGTAAACGGCTGAAAATACTGCGGTGCTTTTCTTTGAGTTCCTGCCGCATATCGACAATCTCCACAGGCGGCATAGGTCTGTTTTCTATTCTGTCCGGGAGGCGGCTAAGTGTATACTCGCCAAGCTCAGCCAGGCGGTACGATTCAAGTGATGGTGTGGCACTGCCAAGCACCACCGCCGCTTTATGCAGGCGCGCACGCCACAGCGCCACTTCGCGTGCATGGTAGCGTGGCGTTTCATCCTGTTTGTATGTTGCTTCGTGTTCTTCATCCAGGATGATCAGCCCCAGTTTTGCAAACGGTGCAAAGACAGCCGACCGTGCCCCGATGGCAACCACAGCGTCTCCTTCAGCGACCCTGCGCCATTCGTCATAGCGCTCGCCGGCTGACAGCCGGCTGTGCAGGACGGCAATCCGTCCGCCAAAACGTGAAGCAAAGCGCTCGATAATCTGCGGAGTGAGGGCGATTTCAGGAACAAGGACAATACTTCCCAATCCCGCAGACGCGGTACGGGCAATTGCCTGCAGGTATACTTCCGTTTTGCCGCTGCCGGTGACGCCATGCAGTAAAAACACGCCGCTTTTCCTGTCGTTTATCGCACCGCTGATCTGCTCCAGCGCTTCTTTTTGCGCCAATGTCAGCGGCAGAGGCTCCTCCGGTTCAAAATGTTCCCCGTCAAGCGGGTCTCGCCGCACTTCTTTTTCCCTGATTTCAACCCAGCTGCGCGCGGCAAGTGAACGCACAGTGGCTGCACTGACGCCGGCATCGGCCAGATGGCTAAGTGGTAGTGCCGTGTCTTTTCTCAGTATCTCCAGGGCCAAAGCCTGTTTACTGCCTACGGGCTCCGCCCTACGCCCCTCTGCAGTGAGTACGGCTTCGCGGACAGTCCTGGGCTTCATGCCCTGTGCGTCACGGCTGGTCACAGTTATGACGCCCTCCCGGCGCAGGCGGCGCAGCACACCCGCTGCGTCCATTTCAGGAAACTGTTTCAGCCAGGCACTCAGCTTCACCGGCCCTTTTTCCTGTAAATACCGGCAGGCTGCGCTGATTGGTTCTTCTGTGCCGCTATACGCTGCCCATTTACCCGTCACCCAACGCACTCCGGGCGGTACCATGGCCTGCAGAAAATCCATTTGGCTGCATAAATAGCGCGCAGCGCCCCAGCCGGCCAGTTTTATCAGTTCCTCAGTTAACACCGGTGTATCATCCAGAACTTCTTCAATATCTTTCACTTCGGCAGCAGCTGCGGGCAGATCCCCTGCCAGGCCGATGCAGTATCCTTCAATACGCCGCGGACCGAAAGGAACCACCACACGACTCCCGACCGATACATCCATCCCGGGCGGTACCCGATAGGTAAAAGGGCGGTCCAGCCGCTGATGATGAATACGTACTAAGATTTCTGCAAATCGTTCCAATGGACCCTCCGCTACAAATCAGATTTTATCAGGAACATATTCCACGAAAAAAACCATTTCCCCTGTCTTTGGCAGAAATTTTCCTCCGGCCTTTCCAGAAGATAGATTGCAAAACCAAGCGTTAATTCAGTATAATGGTACAGGAGGTTTTAACATGCTGCAGCGATTCATGATTACAGTAAAAGAAAACCGTTCCTGGTTGATTCTCTCGTTCCTGCTTTTTGCCGGAGGGGCCGGCCTGTCCTATATTTCACTCACCCATGAACCGGAACTCTTTGCTATTCTGGAGGAGACATCTCTTCCCCTACTCCAGGAACTGAGCGAGCTGGTTTTTGGCGGCCATCCGCTCCGCGGTGCTGCTATCCTTTTTCTGCATAACCTGACATCGGTCCTGCAGGTCATATTCTTTGGCATCATTTTGGGAATTCTCCCGCTTTTTTCGGCGATTGCCAACGGAGCTATTCTGGGTGCCCTGACCTTTCAACTCAGCCAGGAGGGGATAGCTCCCCTGCCGTTTTTGATGGCCGGTATCCTGCCCCACGGCATTTTTGAGCTGCCGGCATTTTTGCTAAGTGCCGCCCTGGGACTCAAGTTCGGTTACCATGTGGTCTTCCCCATCCCGCAGTATACCCGGCGGCAGAGCCTGGCCCTGATTTTTCAGGAAATCGGCATCGTTTTACCGGTCGTCTTTATCTTACTGCTTCTGGCCGCCCTTCTGGAAGTCTTTGTCACACCCGGCGTTCTCGAGTACTACCTGGCACTATAAAAAGTCGTTATTTTTCTTTGCCGGTTACATCTGTTCCTGCCATTGTCTTTTGGTTTAAGACTCTTGTAATAAATATAACCCGGGCCTCGGCCCGGGTTATTTAGCATCAGAAAAAGCATGGTTACCGGTATCATAAATCGTTTTAATTTCAGCGAGGATTCTTATAGCAAGCTGTGCCTTCGTCATTTTCGGCAGTTGACTTTCCCGTCCGTCGGGAAAATAGAGTTTCACAACGTTGGTGTCAGCCTTAAACCCGGCACCATCCTGGGTCAGGTCATTGGCCACAATCAGATCCAGATTTTTTTTCCTGAGTTTGTCCAGGGCATTGTCCTGCAGGTTTTGGGTTTCTGCGGCAAACCCCACCAGAATCTGTCCCGTCTTCTGTTTACCAAGCTCAGCCAGGATATCCGGGTTCCTGACCATAGTAAGCAACAGGTCGCCGTCCTTCTTGATCTTTTGCCCGCTTGTGTGGGCGGGCCGGTAGTCGGCAACCGCAGCCGCTTTAATTACCACATCGGCAATGGCAAAACGCTGCAGTACCTGCTCATGCATTTCCCGTGCCGTTTTTACTCTGACGACATGAACACCGGGAGGGTCCGTCAGAGAAACGGGCCCGGTGACCAAAGTTACGTCTGCGCCTAAAGCGGCTGCCGCCTGCGCTATGGCAAACCCCATTTTCCCGCTGGAATGATTGGTCAGATAGCGGACAGGGTCAATTGCTTCCTGTGTGGGGCCTGCCGTTACAATAAACCGTGTTCCCTGCCAGGTTGTTTCCGGCAGCAGCAGGCGGCAGGCGGTGTCAAAGACGGTATCCACGCCGGCCATGCGCCCGCGGCCGGTATCGCCACAGGCCAGCACCCCTTCCTCGGGCCCGGCAAAATGATACCCCAGGCCGGCAAGCCTGGCGATATTCTGCTGTGTCAGAGGATTGTCATACATTTTCGTATTCATGGCCGGTGCCAGCAAAATCGGACATTGGGCTGCCAATACCGTGGTAGTCAGCAGATTATCGGCCATACCGGCGGCTATTTTAGCGATACTGTTGGCTGACGCCGGCGCAATGACAAAGAGGCCTGCACTTTGTGCCAGGCCTACATGTTCTACTGAGTACTGTTCGGTGGCAGCAAACAGGTCATCGTAGATCCTGTTGTTGCTCACTGTCTGCAAGGTAAGCGGGGTGACAAATTTTTTCGCCGCTTCTGTCATCACCACTCGGACATCTGCACCGGCTTTAATAAAAAGCCGGCAAAGTTCCGCCGACTTATAGGCGGCGATTCCTCCGGTCACACCCAGGATAATGCTTTTTCCGGAAAGCATTCTGCATGCCTCCTCACCTGGGTAAACGTTCGTACCCTATTTTCCCCGTAGCAATTTCTTCCAGTGCGATGGAAACATCTTTCAGAGAGTCGGTCTCTACCAGGCGGGGCGAATTTTCATTGAGCATCCGGGCCCGTTTTGCAGCAGCAATCACCAATGTGTATTTACTGTCAACTTTTGTCATCAGTGTGTCAATAGACGGATAAATCATGATTTGACCTCCTCGGCAATGGCTTGAATTAAGTCGCTGTTACGTGCTGCCCGCAGGCGCTCAGCCCGGATAATGGCAATGACTCTGTCACGGGCATCCTCTATGCGGTCATTCACAACAACATAATCATATCTGGGTGCCTGGCCCACCTCTTCAGCTGCTGCGGCCAGGCGGCGCTCCAATACTTCACCGGATTCGGTGCCGCGGTTGATAATTCTTGTCCGCAGTTCCGCTCCCGAAGGCGGCAAAAGAAAGATAAAGACACCGCTTGCAAAAGCCTCCATCACCTTAATTGCGCCCTGCGTATCAATTTCCAGTATCACATCACGGCCCGCGGCCAGCATGTTCTCCACTGCGCTGCGGGGAGTCCCGTAGTATTGCCCGTAAACACAGGCATATTCAAGAAAGTCTCCGTTTTCAATTGCCTGTTCAAACTCGTCTCTGCTCACGAAAAAATAGTTAACCCCGTCCTGTTCTCCGGCACGGGGTTTGCGGGTTGTCTTCGATACTGAAAGGACCATCTCCTGACGTTTCTCCAGCAGTGCCCTGCAGACCGTTCCTTTTCCCGCGCCTGACGGACCGGAGATAACAATAAGCAATCCGTTACTGGCCAATGATCCCCCTCCGGTGTCGTTTATTCTTCTTCTTCGGCTGGACTGACTTCTTTTGTATGCAGGCGGTGTTTCACCGTCTCAGGCTGAACGGCTGAAAGAACAACATGTCCGCTGTCTGCGATAATTACAGCGCGGGTACGACGCCCGTATGTAGCATCAATCAGCATACCCCGGTCACGCGCTTCGGTGATCACACGCTTAATAGGAGCAGATTCCGGACTAACAATGGCGATAATGCGGTTTGCGGAAACAATATTGCCGAACCCAATATTAATTAGTTTAATTTGCACTCCTGGGGACCTCCTTTTCTTCTTGTAGCACCTATTGTTCTGCTAATAGTATAACGGAAATGCGGGAAAAAATGCAAGAGTCAAATCTATTTGCGATTATCGCTGTTATTCTATATTTTGCACTTGCTCACGAATTTTTTCAAGTTCCGTCTTCATCTCCACCACCAGACTGGCAATTTCATAATCGTTTGCTTTGGAACCGATGGTGTTGATCTCCCGGAACAGTTCCTGAGTCAGAAAATCGAGTTTTCTGCCAATGGGGCCGTCCTGCCGGAGCGCTTTGCGAAATGCAGCCAGGTGACTTGCCAAACGGACCAGTTCTTCAGTCACATTACTGCGGTCGGCGAAAATAGCTACCTCTGTGAGAACCCGGCCCGGGTCAAACTCCACCTGGTCAAGAAGCTCTGCAAGCCGCTCTTCCATCCGTCTTCTGTATTCTTCAACCACAACAGGCGCCCGTTTCTCCACTTCTTTTGCCGTATCTTCCAGAATACCCAGGCGCTTGATGAAATCCTGGCTTAAGCGTGCACCCTCCTCAGTCCGCTGCGTCAACAGGTTGTCCAACGCCAGACCCAGTGCTGTCTCTAATATGTTCCAGATTGCATCCGGTTCAACCGTTTCTTTTTCTACCCGTAATACATCAGGCAGGCCAGACAGCAATTCCAGGCCGGGACTCTCATCCAGTGTGCAAACATCACACATCTCAGCGAGAGCACGTTGATACGCTTTGGCAAGGTCGCGGTCCAGCGTAACGTGGACCGCTCCTTCACCATGATCAAGCCAGTTAATAAACACATCCACCCGTCCACGTCCCACGGACTGCTGCACTTTGCGGCGGACTCTGTCTTCCAGGGACTGGATCTCGCGGGGCATTCTGATTGAAACATCCAGATATTTATGGTTTACCGAGCGTGTTTCCACTTTCAAACGAATGGCGCCGGCCGGGTCACTTTCAGCCTGGCCGTAACCGGTCATACTTCGAATCATTTCATTCCCTCACTTACTCTGCTGATTTTCCCTACAGAGTTATTGTACCAGAAAAAACGGTTTTGGCAAATTTTACACAATAAGCCGCCTCATTTACACTATTTTTTCATGACTACAACCCTGGGGAAGATCAGTGCTTTTAAAACACTCAGGACAGCGTTTAAAATACCGGGAATAATTGAGACGGCAACAATCAGCAGCCAATGCTCCGCCTGCAGCGGCATGGTGCCGAAAATAGCCGCAAGAGACGGATTATAAAGAACCACAAGCAGCATTCCCAGAGAGACCAAGACGGCTGCCACAAGCCAAATGTTACCTAAAATTCCCAGCTTGCCGATACCGGTTCTTTCACTGCGGCAGGTAAAAACATAAAAGAGCTGTGTCACAATCAGCGTGGTAAAGGCCATTGTCCTGGCTAACTCCAAATCCATGCCCCGGCCAAGAGACCAGGCGAAAACGAAAACAGTCGATACTCCGATTATTGTGCCCCGCCCCACGATTTTCTGCCACAATCCGCGGGCAAAAATCCCTTCCTGCGGTGGGCGCGGGGGTCTGCTCATCACCCCGGGCTCCGTCGGATCTATTCCCAAAGCCATGGCCGGTAGTCCGTCCGTAACCAGATTAATCCAGAGAATCTGAATCGCCCTGAGCGGCAGCGGCAGCCCGGCCAGCATAGCCAGCAGCATGGTCAGGATTTCGCCGGTGTTACAAGCCAAAAGAAAGCGAATAAATTTACGGATATTATCATAAATACTTCTTCCTTCCTCCACAGCACCGACGATGGTAGTGAAATTATCATCAGAAAGCACCAGGGCTGCAGCCTCTCTGGTCACATCTGTGCCGGTAGTACCCATCGCAATCCCGATGTCTGCTTCCTTTACAGCCGGTGCATCATTGACACCGTCGCCGGTCATCGCAACCACATTGCCGGTTCGTTTCAGAGCACGGACGATGCGCAGTTTGTGTTCCGGTGAAACACGGGCATAGACATATACGTCACCCACGACTTTTTCCAGCTGCGTATCGCTAATTTTATCCAGCTCGCTTCCGGTCAGAACCCCTCCCTGGGGTGGTAAAAGCCGCAGCATTTTTGCAATGGCCATCGCCGTTGTTTTATGATCGCCTGTAATCATAACGGTTTTAATTCCGGCAGTATGGCATTTTTTGATTGCCGGCAGGACTTCCGGACGCGGCGGGTCCATCATGCCAAAAATACCAATGAAGATTAAATCGTTTTCCAGTTCATCGTTAATATCACCGGGACCCGACCGCAGCGGCCTGTAGGCCACCGCCAGATTGCGCAGGGCCATTCCCGCCATCGTCTCAATCTGAACAGATACTTTTTCCCGCAGTGCAAAGGAAAAATCAACAACTCTGCCGTCGTAGAAGATTTGCCTGCAGCGCGACATAATCATTTCAGGTGCGCCTTTGACATAGATAACCGGCTCCTTGCCGCCCTTATAGAGCACAGACATCCGTTTCCGCGTTCCGTCAAACGGTACTTCGCCGGTGCGCTGCAGCTGCCGTTCCAGGTCTTCACGCCACAACCCGGCGCGTGCCCCGGCAACAAGCAGCGCCCCCTCGGTCGGATCACCATGGATTTCCCATTGTGCCCGGCCACCACGCCACATGGGTTTGATGTTTACAGCACCCTTGTGCAGCTGTGCATTGTTACAGAGCAAGGCCGTCGTCAGCGCCAACATCAGTGCCGGTTCCTGCCCCGGCTTAACCGGTTTGCCCCCGGTCATATATTGGCCCTGGGGTTCATAGCCCTCCCCCGATACCTGGTAAGAACGGCCGCCGGCCCAGATTTCCCGTACATTCATTTTATTTTGCGTAAGTGTACCCGTCTTATCGGAACAGATCACGGTGGCGCAACCGAGCGTCTCCACGGCCGGCAGACGTCTTACGATGGCATTTTTTCTAACCATGCGCTGTACTCCCACCGCCAGTGCAATTGTTACTACTGCCGGCAGCCCTTCAGGGATTGCGGCTACGGCCAGAGAAACACCCGCCATAAACATCCTGTATGCGGGCAGCCCCTGTGATAGCCCCAGGATGACCACAAGGCCGCAGACCAGCAAACATCCGGCGACCAGGTAACGTCCCATCTGCTCCAGCCGCTTCTGAAGCGGCGTATCCTCTTCCTCTGCTTCCTGAATCAGGTGTGCCACGCGGCCCATTTCTGTTTGCATACCCGTAGCGACCACTGTACCACTGGCGCGTCCGCCCACTGCCAGTGTTCCCATATAGGCCATATTAAAACGGTCACCCAGTGACCGGGCAGATTCTGCAATTATTTCCGCATTCTTCATCACCGGTTCGGACTCCCCGGTCAGGGGGGCTTCATTGACCAGAAGTTGGCGCACCTCGCCAAGCCGGATATCTGCGGGGATTCTGTCCCCGGCTTCGATCATGACAATATCCCCCGGAACCAGCTCTTCGGCGGGAATCTCATGGCGCACGCCGTCCCGCAATGTTCTGGCCATGGGCGCCGTCAGTTCACGCAGAGCCTCCAGGGACTGCTCGGCGCGATACTCCTGGACAAAGCCAAGAATGGCATTGACAAATACTATCCCGATAATTACCAGGGCATCCATGTATTCGCCCAACAGTCCGGAAAGCAGCGTAGCCCCCAACAGAACCAGGACCATAAAATCACGAAACTGGTACAAAAAAAGAACCACCGGAGATATTTTCTTCTTTTTGTCCAGCACATTATGTCCATTGAATCGTCTTCTCGCACTTACTTCTTTTTCGGTAAGTCCTGAATCGGGATTGACTTCAAAATGCTGCAGCACATCGCTAAATTTCATTGCAGGCCATGGTAATTGGCTCATCAGTTCACCCCATTTGGCACAGAATTCTACTCTTACGCCATGTATATTGCAGACAGGGTTAAAAAAATAACTGATTAATTATGAATCTGCTAACCTTCCGGTTGCCTTGCCGCTGTTTCGCCTGCTATACTTGTAGAGAACTACGGAGGTGGCACATCATGTCCTATGACGGCATCACAATGGCAGCAGTCTGCCGGGAAATGAATCAACAGCTTGTGGGCGCGCGGGTGGAAAAAATATACCAGCCCCGCGGGCTGGAAATTGCCATGCACATCCGTACACGGCAGGACCAGTTTCTTTTGCTTTGTTCTGCCGACTCGCAGCTTCCCCGTGTTCATCTCACTGAAACGAAACCGGAAAACCCCCAGGTGCCGCCGGCTTTTTGCATGCTGCTGCGTAAACATCTCCATGGTGCCCGCATCCTGTCCGTTGAACAAACCGGCCTGGAAAGAGTCCTGACGATAACATTCCGGTCATTTGATGAAATCGGCAACGAGACCAAAAAACAGTTGGTCTGCGAAATTATGGGTAAACACTCTAATATTATTCTGACAACGCAGGCCGGGAACGGGACACCCTATATTCTTGGAGCCGTCAAGACTGTCACGGAAAATATGAGCCGCCACCGGACAGTCATGGCCAATGAACCCTACATTCATCCTCCCGGGCAGGAAAAGCTTAGCCTGTTTTCCCTTGATGAAGAAGAGCTGGCACAGAAGCTGCTGGCAGTTGAGGACCAGGCACCGGAACGCATGCTGGTGGCTGCGGTCATGGGACTGGGTATTCATCTTGCCCGGGAAATTGTCTGGCGTGCTGCCGGAGGCGACATGGCACACCCGCTGGATATGGTGCGCGCCCTGACGGTAGAACTGCGGCAATTGGCTGAAACAGTAAATACAGGGTGTTTTTCACCCTGTATTCTCCGCCGTCCCGGCTCGAAACCCCTGTTTTCTCCGATTTTACTTAAAAGTCAGCCTCGAGAAGCTCTTACAATATATCCCACAGTCAATGAAGGCCTGGATACCTGTTTTAGGGAAATCCTGCATACACGGACGGAAGGCAGCCTCCGGGGGCAGCTGTCCCAGGTTATTAAAGCTGCCCTGACACGTGCCGAAAAAAAACTCCGGCTCCAGGAAGCGGAGTTAAAAGAAATGGAAGGCGCGGATGTGTATAGAATTAACGGAGAGCTGCTCACTGCCAGCATCCATCTCATCCGTCCCGGTATGCGGGAAGTATGTGTCCCAAACTATTATTCTGAAACTCAGGATGCGATACAGATTTCTCTTGATCCGGCCCTGTCACCCCAGGCAAACGCACAACGCTATTTTAAAAAATACAGAAAACTAAAAGACGGCGAAAAAATTCTGACCCGCCGCATCAGAGAAACACGGGAGGAACTGACCTATCTCGATTCCATAGCGGCAGCCGCAGAGCATGCGGATCTCGAGTCCCTCCGGGAGATCCGAGACGAGATGGAACAGGCCGGCCTGATTCGCACTAAAGCTGAAAAGAAAAAAAGTACGGACTCAGTTTCGATTCCGCTTCATTTTGTTTCCGTTAACGGTATCGACATCTATGTGGGCAGGAACAACCGTCAAAACGACCATTTAACTTTAAAGTTCGCCTCGCCGCGTGACACCTGGCTCCACACAAAAGATATCCCGGGTGCGCATGTCATTGTCAGGGACCCTTCACCACCGGAGGAAACACTCCTGGAAGCAGCAAAACTTGCTGCCCGTTTCAGCAGGGCGGCAGCTTCCGCCAATGTCCCTGTGGACTACACGCTTGTCAAACATGTTAAAAAACCCAAAGGAGCCAAACCGGGAATGGTCATCTACGGCCATCAAAAGACCGTGTTTGTCACACCAGACCCTATATAAAGCCTATGAAGGCTTTTTTTTTTATGTTTTTTTCCATAATTCTGCATTAATTTCCCTGTAGAAGAAGGAAATTTAAGACGAAATGTAGAAAGATGTAGCATCAAATTTCTTTAGCAATTACTGGCTGCTTTGGATGTAGCAAGAATATAGCATGAAATTTTATTTGTTAAAAAGGGGGTTCCCCGGTGCAGGAATATTATACGGTAACCGAAGTGGCACAAATGAAGAATGTCAATCCTGAGACTGTCCGTCGCTGGTTAAGAGAAAAAAAAATTAAAGGGCAGCGCCTGGGTGGAACAAAATCCGGGTGGCGAATTCACCGTTCGGAACTCTACCCCGAGGAAACCCATCTTGAACAGCGCATAGTGGATCTGATTAAGAATATGCTGGAAGACAGGGCCATGTTTAACCAGTTTGCCCGCGACGTCCTCTACCTCCTCAAAAAAACAACACGTGAACTCATGCCTGAAGAAACATCTGAAATGTTTCTCGCCCGCACCAGCGCAAAAGACGCCGACCTGACATCTGAACTCTGGCGCAGCAGGGTCCGCGACCAAAGGGAAATGCTGGAGGAAGTCTGCGGTATCCTGGAAAAGAACTACGAGAACTGCAAAAAAAGCTGGCATCTGAATGTAAAATAAAAAGGTTTGCCCATACACGGGCAAACCTTTTAACTTTTACAGGATGGCTTCTCAAGCGGACTGATGCGATAGCGGATAGCCGCGTCCAGGACCACCTTCCCGTCCAACTCATCTAAACGTACCATACCCAGCATGCCTTCTGTATCACCGCACCATTTAAGATACTGTTCCACGAAATCCTGGGCCGCCAGTTCGCTAAAAGGTTCTTTGTGCTGATGTAAGATTTTGAGGTAATCATCTCTGGGAACCTGCAGAATACGGTGTGTAACCTGAAATATTTCACCCTTTACCTCACGTTCTTCTACTCCTTCAAAAGCATGAATTTCACCCATGTATTTGCTCACCTCTTCCTTTAGTCTATACAAATCCTTCTGCCTTATCCCGGACGCATCATGCCTGGATACGTCCTCCTTCCTCTACGCTTTTTTTCTGTTCGCGCCGAAGAATTACCATAGCCAGTGGGCCAAGAAGCGCACCAAAGCCCAAAACGGCAAAGGCTGAACCCCAGTTGGGAATGAATCCGTGGGCTTCGACAAGGCCGGTTGGGTTGGTCAAGTCCAGCACCAGACCAAAGACAACCGGAGAAATTGCGGCAGCCGCCCAACCGAGAAAAGACTGCAAAGCCATTGCACCGCCCAGACAGTGAAACGGCACATATTCCGTCACTGCCGTAGACAATACGGAAGATTCTGCCGTGACAAAAAAGCCATATACCAGGCTGACCACAAGCAGTAAGGCAACCGGAAGCGGTCGCAACCAGCCAAAAACAAAAGAAAGCGATGCGCTGCAGAGCATGATAAATATCACTGTCTTTACCCTGCCGATCCGGTCTGACAGCGTACCTGCCACCACAGTTGAAAAGGCACCGGCCAGAATAATTAACGAAGACAGCTGTGCACCAAAACTCGTGGCAGTCTCCACATTCCCGTTTTGCGACACCAGAACCGCGGCAAAAAAGGCCACAATCCATCCGCGCATACCAAACATCTCCCACATATGTGCAACATAGCCCGTCATCATCAACAGAGCCGGCCGGTTAGCAAATACATACCGGCGAACTTCGCTGCTGCCCGTTCTGCGGGGCAGAGCCGGAGGTGTACTGTCTAAAATAACCTGAGCGATGATGGCGCCGGCAACCGGGCCCAATGACGTCACAAAAAGAGCCGTCCGCCAGTGAAATAATCCCATAAAGAAACCGGTAATAAACAATGAAAGTGCCGTACCCAGTGAAAAAGCTCCCACATAAAGGCCGACCGCATTACCGCGTTCTTCGGAAGAAAACCTGGATGTCACCATTTTCAACCCGGGCATATATGTCCCTGCCAGACCAAAACCAGTCAGGCTTCGCAGGATAAGGGCCGATAAAAATCCCCTGGCGAAGAGGGAAAACAGTATGCCAAAAATCCCTGCCCAAAGCGCTGAAAAAACATAAATCTTTTTAGTGTCAACATAGTCTGTCAGTGTGGACAGCACCACTACCAGCAGGATATAACCGGCCTGATATGAACTGTATATCAGACCGGACTGCGTATTCGTCAAACCCCACTCCCGCTGGATTACCGGCAATACAGCCGAGTAGTTCAGCAACACAAGCATGGTACCAATCTCTGCCAGACAAAGCAGATACAGCCACTTCTTTTTGTCCATAGAACACCTTTTTGTCGTTTTTATATATAATTTCTTTCCCGACCGTCTCTTTCCTGCCGGGTCATAATGACAAAAAGGCCCGGCGGCCTTTTTTGCCTAATGTTTGTTCTGATTTTTTCTAGTTTATTGCGGGAAGTTTATAGACATTTGTCTCAGGATAATGGTCCGCCCAGGCGAACCAGAAAGCGGTTATGCCTGTAAGCGGCATCAGCCCCCTGTTGCGAAGCGGGCCTTTTACGGCACGGCCTGAAAGCGGAGACCAAAGGCTGGTTGTCTGGTAGTCAAAAAATTTACCGTTCTGTTCGTAAAAGCTTAACGCAAAACCATCGGACACAGCACTGTATGCTCTGGCTGTATCCGATGCCCTGTCAAAAAAAACCACTACAGAGTTCTCCCCCGCGTTATCATGAATTAATTGTGATTCACGCAGGAGAGAAAAAGGATATGCAACACTGCCGGTCGTGGGAATACCCATAATCAGCTCCTTGGCAGGAAGCCTGTCATCCTTGCGGGCAGGCTGCCTGATACCGGTTTTATTCGAACAATAGTAATCTGACATGTGGTCATCTTCATAGTGCCGGTAAGGGCTCCCTGCTTTAGAGAGCGTCATGGAAGCCGGGTACAAAGAATGCCAGGCTGCCCACGAGGTCAGCACCGACGGTACCGCCCGCAATGTATGCCCGGACAGCGGTCCGCTGAATGCGGTTCCCGTCAGTTGATTCCAATAGCTGTCCGTTTGCCTGTCATACATGACCATCGTATTGCGTAAAATTCCCCCGGAGATACCAAATGAGAGAGCCCGGTCGATTATGGCCCGCCTGTAAATAACAGCTGAATAACTCAGCGGGCACCAAGTTACGGCTATCGGTTCGCCACCGACGGTATCGTTGATAATTTCGTGGACTGATAGTATATTCAGCGGGTAAGCGCGCGCCTCACCGTTTATTTCCACACCCACAACCCGCTCATTGTCTCTCATCTGCAGCAGTGCCTGATTTCCCTTTAGAAAAACAGGTATATCTATGGCCATAATCGCATCCTTAGGTAACACACGGACCATTTGTCGCAGACTGGATGTCCTAGCTGTTCTTATACGGTAAATAACCTGTTGTGCCCAGTGCCGCAGCAAATGGCATCCCCTCCTTTGATTCGTCTCACGTTCTGTCATACAATTTTGTCAATTGATTTGCGTTTCTCCTGTAAATACCTGCACATAAATCCACCCTGCATCCGGCACTTGGGCAGATGCGAATCCAAATCTCCTGTAGTGCCTGTCCAGAATGTTTTTTCTGTGTAGAGCGGAGCTCATCCAGGCTGCATGGACAGTTTCCTCATCCAGAAAGTTTAGGGCAATATTTTCCCCGACTCTGTCACAATTTCCTTTTTTTGATGTAACAAGTTCAGTCATAGAGCCTAAACGGTCTGAGTGGTGGCCAAAATACCCGCGGGAGCACATATCCATCGCTTTTAGCCCGGCAAGCCGGCACAACTCATCGTCCAAAATCAGTGGGGGTAAACTTTTTTTTATTCTCTCCGCATTCACCAGTTCCTGCACAACATAACCTCCCACTACATTTCTCCCTGTAGTATCTGCGCAAAACAGCGTTCTAAACAAAATAAATGCTTTTGCAGGCAGGAAGTTATGCCCATTTGGTAAAATTATAGGGTATGAACAACAAACGGTTTATTTTAGGCAGGCAAATAACTTTGCCCCAGCCAATCACAGACTGGGCGGAGACATTAAAGAACCGCGCGGGTGTTTTCAGTACAGTCTACCGGGAATACCAGGTTTACCTGATAGCTGCCGGTGAAAAGCGTTCGGGCGGATACAGAATCGTGGCCACGCCTGATCCCGGTAAAGCGAATACGGTAAACTATACTGTGGAAAACCCCGGTCCTGACGATTTTGTCATTCAGGTTATCACCTATCCTTATGAAGTTCTCCTGACTGAGAAAGGTACGCCACTGCAGTTTATCCAAAATGAAAAGGGGCGGTACACAGCGGTCGAACCGATAGAAACCCAACCTCTCACAGGTTAAATAATGGGACAAGGGGACAGGTTACTTGTCCCAAACCAGCGATACTTCTTGCAACTATATGAACTGGATACTAAAAATTTGGGACAAATAACCTGTCCCCTTGTCCCACAAAAAAAACAGCCGTCATGGCTGTTTTTTGGATTATTGGTACTAACCGGAAAAGAATCCGAATCCTGACCAGAAAAAGTACACTGCAAGGACGAGAATAAATACGCCACAGCAGAATACCACAACTCTGTAGACAGTATTACTGAAAAATCGCCTGCCCCCGGCTATCGCCGTACTAACCAGCGTATACCAGGTGTAATCTGCCAGGATATGGCCCGTGAAAAAGGCTCCGACTCCGGGCAAACCATAATTCATAGCCACAACAACATACCCGGCGCCTACGGTAAGCCACCACAGGGCAAAGTACGGATTGGCAAGGCTTGTTATTGCACCTAAAACCAGCAGCCCTTTTTCTTTCTCTGCGGGCGCTGCATCAAGCTCCAGCTTAATTACACCTCTGGCTGCTCCCGTTGTCAGCTGCCAGCCCATCCATAACAAAAAGCCGCTGCCGAGAAAAGCAATCACGCCAAATACAGGCCCGCCGGCAAACCGATGTAGTCCGCCTGCAATCAGGACCACAATGAACAACTCCAGGATGGCATGCCCTGTAATCAACTGAGGGCCGGCTTTATAACCGCGGCGAAATGATTCATTCACTGTCAGTGTTAAAAGAGGGCCGGGTGCCAGGGCACCTGAAAACCCGACCAGATAAGCAGATATAAAAATACCCCATTGTGTCACGGCAAGCCCTCCCGGTTAAGATACTGACATCATATCACAGGTTAACTGTTCCTGCCACCTGTCTTGACCGGTTTTATCGGTTGCGGTAAGATGTAGAGAAGAACTTCAGGAGGTGGCGTATGGCTGTTACTTTCCGCAATCATAAAATCCAGGCAGAGCTTTTAGACCCCCGTCAGGACTTTCGGCCGGTCCGGCATGACATGGAATTTCGCTACGACCCCCTAACAGGCCGGTCCACTCGCCTTGCACACTTTGGTGCCATTAGGCCCCAACCGGTATACTTTGAAAACTATGACGGAGCAAACAAAGGATTCTGTCCTTTTTGCCCTCCGAACATGGACCGTGTAACATCCCTGTTTCCCAAGGACCTGATTCCTGAGGGCAGACTGAAAAACGGAGAGGCAACACTGATTGCCAATATTGCACCCTATGACGCCTACAGCGGCCTTGTGGTGCTTTCCGACAAACACATCCTGCCTATGGAAGAGCTGACCGCAGCACGCCTGCACGACTCACTGAGCCTTGGTGTGGAGTTTCTGCAGCGTGTGGCGCATTTCGACCCCGACATCCCCTATTTCTTTATCGGCTGGAACTATATGCCCCCTTCCGGAGGCGGCCTGATTCATGCCCACATGCAAGTTTTCGGCAGTACAGATCCAGGCAATATTTTCTGGGATGCCCTCTGCGGCCTGAAGCGCTACAGGGAAGAAAACAAACGGCCGTTCTGGCCGGACTTACTTGCTGAAGAAGAGCAGCGTAACGAACGCTACCTGGGCAGAATCGGCGACATCCATTGGCTCGTTCCGTATGCTCCCCTGGGTGTTTTAGGAGATGTCATAGCTGTTCTTCCCCGCCCTTGCTCCCCTGCAGGTCTGGCAGGCGATACCCTTGAGAATCTTGTTGCCGGCCTTGTCCGGCTCTTTGCCTATTACAAAGAAAAAAAGATTTTCAGCTTTAACGCATCGGTCCATTTTACACCGGAGTGCAATCAGGATTTCCCGCTGATGATTCGCTTCTCTCCCCGTACTTTCTTAAACGCAAGCTGCTCAACCCCGGATACAAACTTTTTTCACGTGAGCCTGCAGCAGCCCATCTGTGTGGTCCGTCCCGAAGAGTTGGCCACTGAAGTAAAACCTTTTTTCTTTCCCTGACATTCGTTTTTATCCGGCATGATACAGATGATGCACACTGATATTGAACTTCCCGTATACGGACTCTTCATCCCAGTCCACTGTGTCAAGACGCACTTCCGTCATCTGCATCCGCTGCTTTACCTGTTCGATAAAATTGTACGTGTGGACTCTGCGCTGATGAGAAAGAAGCAGTTGACCGTCTGGTTTCAGGTTTTTGCTAAAAATTTCCAGAACATAGGGATTGAGCTTTGGGTCGTAGAATACATCCGATCCGATTATCCAGTCAAACTGTTTCTCCATGGCAAACGAACGCCAGTCACCAAGGTGTCCTTCTGCCTGCATACCATTAAGCCTGGCATTATGCAGCGACAGTGAAACCGCATCACGGTTATAGTCGGAGAAAGTGACGTTTGCGCCCTTGAGGCCGCAGGCCACACCAGGCAGTCCCAGTCCGCTGCCCAGCTCCATCACAGACTGACCCTTCATATCCAGCCTTTCCCAGATAAAGCGCGCCAACCCCCTGGCCGCCGGCCAGATTTCCGCCCAGCAGGGAACCAGATCCGCGTCGCACAGGTCGGTGATTAATGCCTCTACGTCGTCTACCACATCGAGTATAATCTCTTTTCCCGGGAGAGGAAACACAGTCCTTTTCAACTGTATGTTCATAACTGCCTCCTTACGCGGCACTACCGCTAGAAAATGAAATAATCCGAGGTGATTCCATGTTCCGTTGGCGCCCCCGTTCCGGCACAAAACAATTCAACGCAAAAGATCTTTGGCGAAAAAGCGAAAAACTGACCCGAAAAGGCAAAACCGCCGAAGCGGAAGAGACGCTTCTGCAAGCCGCCACTTCCCACTCACCTCTGGACAGGCATTACGCTTATGTAAAAATCATCCGACTTTATCGTCAGCTTATTTCAAAAGGACAGGACCGTTTAGATGACCTGACCGACATCTGTCAAAAAGATATTGAACTGTTTCCGGATTTTTATGAAGCCTGGATGGTGGAATATTTAAATAATGTCCCCACACCTTATTTTCCTTCATTTTCAGTGTTGTCTGAGATTTACGAAAAGCAAGGCAGAGTGGATGAAGCTATATCGATCTGCGAACTGGCGCTGGGGTACGGCCTCAGTGAAACAATTGGGGAGGATTTTCCGGAAAAACTGGAACGTCTCTATGCAAAAAGAAAAAATATGAATGGCTAACGGCCTGCTGGCCGTTATTTTTTTCCGTTATAATTTAGTTCACGCCTCTTAATGGTATATCCTCTGATAAAAAAGCGCACATTATAGTGAAAAGGAGGTGTGATCAAATTATGATGACTACGTTTCACTGGATTCATATTGTTGTTGGTGCGTGGCTGGCGTTTGTAAACTTTGTGCCGTTTTTACCCGCTGAGCTCCTGGCTCTGAACAACGTAATAATCGGCATTATCGTCGCCATTTATAACGCGTATCTCCTCTTTGCCAAAAACAACACCGACGTAAAAGGTAAAAGCTAAAATTGAGCACCCTCTTAAAGGGTGCTCTTCAATTATTGCATAATCAAGGCATCCCCGCTGCAAACTAAAGAAAAAAGAGGTGAGATGATTGAGCGAATTCAGAAATGACTCCCGTGAAGGTGATTTGGCAGCGTCCGCAATAAAATACGGTGCCTGGTTGCTTGGCCTGATTATTGTTCTGTACTTTATGTCAAGGAATGTTTTCCCGTTTATTCAGTCTCTTTTTTAAGTGCTTTCTCCATGCTTTCGTTAAAAATTTTGCCGGAAATGTGCATAATGGTATCCACACCGCTGTCGGTCTGTTCAAACTTCATCGAAGCCAGACACGGATAATGCAGACACATGAGCCCTGAAGTCGGCACAGCCTTTGCTGCGTCCATACCGCGAACGCGGCCAACAGTATACTCCGTCGAACCACAGGGTGAGCCGCGCAATACCCTGGCTTCAATTATTTTACCGTCTTCCCCCACATCGACATCCAAAACCGGCTTACCGAAATAGCGGCTAAACTCACGAATTACTTCATTTGTGTAGGGTTGAACTGAAATGAACCCCACTGTCTCTTCGTCAAGCGAACAGAGCGGTTCCGGAAAGACAATCGTTACCCCTGCCCGTGCCAGTTCCCGGCGCAGCTGATTTTGCAGTCCCACTGGAATCCAGGCTGAGCTATCTATTGAGGCGATGACGGCAACGGCGCCACTTGCTTTGACCACAGCGGGCAAAAGCTGTGCCGCCTGAGGAGATTCTGCAAGATGCAGGATAAGATCTGCCGCAGGCAGCCTAGCGGGCAGGTAGTCATCAGGCTCATCCACAATCGGCTCATAAATGACCGGAACATCAATAGTCTGAACTGTCCAGTCGTCAGGCCCTTTTTTTCTGATATTTTCTGCGATTCTTTCTCCGTAAATCCCCTGCTGCAAAACTAGAATTTTCACAGGACCATCCTTTCTTGTCAGATTACACAGGTTAAATTTTGACATCCGCCAACAAAATCCCTGCTTTAGGAAAAAAAGCACAAATTCTATACCAGCAAAATAACGCCTCTCTAAGGCGTTATCTTCGTTTCAGGTATTTTTTTAATGCTGAGACAAGCGGAATGTCGGCGGGCGCAAAGTCGAACATATCCAGTTCTGCGGGTTCGGCCCAGAAAACCTCATCGTGGGCATGGACACCTACCCTGCCTGAACAACACCTTACAAAATAAGCAAGAAGTTCAATACAGCCCGTCTCATACGTATAAATGCTTCTCTCAAAAAAATCCCCGACGTCCACATCAATGCCAAATTCTTCGAACATTTCACGGCGCAGGCATTCCTCGGGTGTTTCCCCCACTTCCAGTTTGCCGCCGGGGAACTCCCACTTATCCTGCAGCTTGTCACCGGCCGGACGTTTGGCAATAAATACCTTGCCGTCCCGTATCCAGATTGCAGCGGTTACCTGTTTCATTATGCTTCCTTCCATAACCCAAATGTTGACTTTTATTGTTTAAACGAAGAACGCAAAGCGTTTTCAATCGCCTTTAGCAGAGCTTTGCTCGTCGTTGTGGCTCCGCTGACCGTATCCACCTGCAAAGACTGCGCTTCAATAACTCTGTCGGTTACAGCTTCGGCCTTTTGCGCATGCTCGCCTTGCCTGTTGTTTAGTACATTGATTTCCTTAATCCGGTGTGCCGCTACGTGCACTTCCACTTCGTAATCATAACCGCCTGTGTCAAACACGCCTCTGTAAGTACCGTCCCGGACCTCTGTTAGGTCTATATCCTCCAGCTGGATATTACTTACAGCACTTCGTTCCCGGACAATGGGTGCCAGAAAAAAAATATAAACGCCGTAGACAAGCATCGTCAGCAGTGCGATGAACACAAATCTTCGCTGCCTCATGTTTCCCCTCCATATCGTCTAACACCGGTTTTTCTCTACTTTTTATTCCATGTCAGACGAATGGATTCCTCTTTTGCGCCATGGCGGTTCCAGGACGCAACAATAAAAACCGGCCATGGCCGGCTTTTATTTACCTAAACTGTTCCAGTGATAATTTAGCTCCGTAAGCTCAGTCAGCGCTCCACCCTTATGCTTTGCCAGAATAGCACCCCGGATTCTCGATAACTTTTTTTCAATTTCAATTATATCATTTCTCTCAACACTATACTGGATTCTCGTTGCTACACGGCCAAAAGCACTCTCCAGCGTATTCAGAGTTGAATCTGCCGCATTCCAGTCTTCACGCAAAAGATCTTCCCGCAGCCGGAGGATATTCTCCTCCACCAAATCATTTACACCCCGGGGTTCTTTTAACTTCGGCCCGGCAGAGAGGACATACACAAACAGTGTCAGAATTAAAAAGGGGATTCCATAAGCTATAACGCGCTTCGCCAATCCACTCACCTCAGTTAGGGCCGTCATAGTCACTGATATTTGTTTTCTGCTTGAGTCGGTCTTTATATAAATCAATATATAATTCACCTTGCGTGTTAAGGTTAGCCAAAAAAACTTCATCGGGGCCGGATACCCCGAAATTCCTGAGCTGCTGCTCCAACCATGCCTGATCTAATTTCATGTCTTTCAGATTCTGCTCAATAATCACTCCGTCATAAATCAGTTCCGTACTCAATCCCTGATATTTTTTGGAAATGTTCAAATCCCCGGCAGTCACGGTGTGAAATTCAGCCTTTTTCTGCACTGAAAGATTCCCGTTTTTCTCATAAACCGCAAATTCCACCTGTGTCAGGTCAAACACATCCTTTAGCCGCAACAACCCCAGTAAGTCAGCCAGTTTTAGCCTGACTTTATGCATGGCATCTTCCATTAGTTGCCCGTTCATGACCACCACCACCGGTTCCCCATCAATGTATTTCGCTACACGACGTGAACGTATTGTCATCCATTGCAGAAAATAGGAAAGTATAATCCAGGTGGAAAGGCCAACAAATTCAGGCCAGGGCCGGTTGTTCAGATTGGTCGTCAGTGTTGCGGCAATAGAACCGATCGTTATCCCGGTGATATAATCAAAATAAGTCAGCTGCTTAATCTGTTCTTTTCCCAAAAGGCGGCCGTAGATCAGCAGTGTTGTAAAAGCGATAACAGCTCTGACGATAACAACCGATGTCTCATTCAAAGGCGACCCCCCCGATACTTTTTCTTATTGTATCCTGATGGTTGTCCGGTTACCCCGAAAAGATGCAAGAAAAAAGACCCGTTCGGGTCTTACACGCCAATTTTTCTGACGATTTCCACTTTCTCTAATGTACACCCTTCTTCTTTCAGGCCGGAAATGATAGAGTCCAGTTCTTCCGGGTCCATCCCTTTATACAGAGCAGCCTGCTGACCCTCCGGTGTCCGGTAAACTATAATGTATTCATAATTTGTATACATTTTTCGTTCACCCTTTCATTCAGTGTCATTTACCGGAGTCGTCACAGGATGCTTACTATACTGTATACAAAAAACCGGAACTTTAACCGCTTAAGATGTTAATATTATCTTAAAATCGGTATGAGAATCTAAAATTCGAACAGCTCATGATGTATCTTTTTTTGCGGTATACCCATTTCACCAAGGGCTTCAAGCGCAGCCTTACTCATTGGCGGCGGACCGCAAACAAAGAAATCATAATCGGACATGTTTTCTGTATATTTTTCTATCATTTTGCGGTCGATACGGCCGGTCTCTCCGGGCCAGTCTTCTTGTCTGGACATCACGTAGACAATTTTCAGATGTTTCATCTCTCTTTCCATCCTGTTTAACTCTTCCTGAAAACAAAGCATTTCTTCGTTTTTATTGCCCCAGAGAAGTGTAACCGGTTTCTCCGACTTTTTGTCATACATATACCTCAGCATGCTCATAAACGGAGTAATGCCAATGCCGCCGGCCAAAAACATCATCTTCTTGCAATCGTAATTCAAATAGCTAAATACCCCGTAAGGTGCGTCAATGTATGCCTGATCTCCTACCTGTGTATCTTTTACCGTAGCCGTGAAATCACCCAGTTCTTTCGGTGTAACCGATAACAGCTCCCGTGTGGGACTAGATGAAATAGTAAACGGGTGACTGGAAGACACCTTCCCGTTGCGCACGAGCCGAAGATACATAAACTGTCCCGGGTCATACGGCAGCGGGCGGCCTTTGAAATAAAGGCTCCAGATATCTTTGGCTTCTTTTTTAACTTCAACCACTTCATAGGGCACTTTGCGAATGATTATTTCCCTGAGTACCTTGTAAAGAATCAGCGCAGCAAAGAGAACCGCAAAGGCAACCCACAGGTAATAAAGCAGGGTTCCCGGCAAGGCGTTGTAAAACACGTGGATCAACACCAACGGAAAAAGAACATAATTTACTTTATGAACATGCAGCCACAACTCATAGGGCAGGTTAAGTTTTTTATATAATGATGCCACCGCTGCAGTCACAATCAGCCCCAGCAGGATAACAATACCTATTACCCGAAACACATTTTCAACGACCACTTCACCCTGATATAAAAAGAAAAAGAAAGGGTGCAGCAGTAAAAATCCCAGGGCAATACGACCCAGCAGTCGATGTAAGCCTATCATTTTGTCCTGTCCAAATCCTTTTTCAAGGAGCTTGATACGTGACGCTAACACAAATTGCACAAAGAAGAATAAAAATCCCATCGCCGCAAAGAGCCGGTTTAACTGCCTCAGAACAATATACTCACCCTTGAAAGCCCCAAAACTTGCGCCCCAGGCGTATATTACAAATAGAACAGCAAGTAATAAAGTAATCCGAAAATATTTCTGTTTCATTGTCCACCTCCGAAAACAGCCTCTTTTTTTTATTGTAGATCAAATCCCCGCTTCCGTTGTTAACAGAAGCTTAAATCGTAAGTTAAAACGTAATGGCAAGATATACAGTCCGTTCATATACTGTTTTTAGGAGGGATCGGACAATGATTTTTTTTGCTTTCAGAAGGCCGGATGTACAGAAAGAAAACGTACATACATATCTTTACTTAAAAAACATAACGGAAGAAACCGGTGAATTAAAACGTCTGATTCGCTGTCATCGTTACGAACAGAGCCTGCTTATTCCTGGTCAGCCTTCACCGGTCCCCAAATTTTCCAACGTGACATTAACCAAAAGTGCCGATAAATTTACTCCCACCCTAAATCTGGCTGCATCCACCGACCTGAAAATTCCCAGTGCCATCCTTTACTTTTACTGTACAAAAGCCAAGTGTGTACAATATATGGTGACTCTCTCTGACGCGTTTATTAAATCAACCCGGCAGTACCTGGAAGAAGGAATGCTTTGTGACACCTTTTCCCTTGGCTTTACCAAAATAAAATGGGAATACCACGGGTACAGTACAGGTTGGGATCTGTCAACCAATCAACCTCTGACATAAGACTCATTCAAAAAGAAGTTCCGGGCCGCGACCAAAATTATGGTCCTGGCCCGGAATATTATTTTTGCTGCAGTTCTCCGGCTTTTTCCCGGATGATTTCCCAAGCTTCCCTCACGTGATTCTCATCTGTTGTCCTTTGACCCACCATCATCCGGATGGCAAAGCGCCCCTTCAGAGATGTATGGGTCAGATAAACAGTTCCGGTGGTATTCACTCTTTCCAACAGTTCCCTGTTGAGTTCTTCCAATTCAGCGTCTGCCGTTCCGCCACGCAGGCGAAAACAAACCAAACTAACATTGACAGGGGCCAAAACTTCAAATCGTTCATCGGCAGCCACCCAGCCTTTAAATAATTCTGCCAAACGAATATGTTCCCTGACCATCTCCTGTATCCCTCTTACACCATAACTGCGAATTACAAACCAAAGTTTCAGTGCCCGGAAGCGTCTGCCGAGTTGAATGCCCCAGTCCCTGTAGTTTTTAACCTGAGAATCAGCACTCGTTTTCAGGTATTCGGGATGAATTTCAAATGTCTTGACCAACAACCCGGGGTCTTTCACAAAATATGCCGAACAGTCAAAATTCGTAAGCATCCATTTATGTGGATTAAAGACAAAGGAATCAATCAGTTCGGCACCCTGTATCAACCATCTCTTTTCTTCCAGGATGGCTGCTGTGCCGGCAAAGGCAGCATCTACATGAAGCCAGATATTGTGCTTCCGGCAGATACGCCCGATTTGTTCCAACGAATCAATTGCAGTAGATGAGGTGGTACCCACCGTAGCCACTACACAAGCGGGAATCAAACCGGCATCCATGTCCCTGAGAATCGCTGCTTCCAGCTGCTCCGGGTTCATTGCAAAATTGTCATCGGTTGGTATACTGCGCAGACTCTGTTTTCCATAGCCGGCAATTTTTACCGCCTTATCAACACTGGAATGAGCCTCTTCGGAGGCGTAGACCACAAGCGGCATTTTCGCTCCTTCTGTATTGGCCGCAAACCCAGTGGCCGACTCCCTTGCTGTTAACAGTGCACAAAGTGTGGCGGTAGACGCAGTGTCTTGTATCACTCCTACCATTCCTTCCGGCAAGCCCAGCATCTGACGAAGCCAGTTCATTACCACCTCTTCAAGTTCCGTTGCTGCCGGTGATGTCTGCCAGATCATTCCCTGTGCCCCAATTCCCGCTGTCAGCAATTCCGCAAGTACAGAAGCAGGGCTGTTATTCGCCGGGAAGTAGGCAAACCAACCCGGGTGCTGCCAGTGGGTAATTCCCGGCATGATAATCTCTTTGAAGTCAGTAAATATGTTCTCCATTGGTTCGCCATCCATCGGCGGATTAAGCGGAAGCCTTTCCAGAATTTCCCCAGGCACAGCTTTCGACCTGACGGGAAAGTTGTCCACATTCTCAAAGTAGTCCGCCACCCAATCCACGAATTCGTAGCCAAATTTTCTAAATGTTTCCCTGTCCATGCGCACCTCCAAAATTTCCGTATAATAATTAAATTCTATCAGGAAACAGCTTTCATGGGAAAGTCAATCTGCCGGACAATAAAATCTCCCTCATTTTCGAGGAAGATTTTATTAATCAGCTCTCTATTTTGCCGTTGAACCACCGTCAATGGGATAAATCCCGCCGGTAATAAAACTGGCTTTATCCGATGCCAAGAAGTAGACAAGGTGCCCAATCTCCTCCGGTGTACCGTATCGTTTCATTGGAACGGCTTCTTCAAACTCTTTGCGTGAACCCTCACCCATTTCTTTTTCTATGGATTCCATCATCCGTGTATCAACAGGTGCCGGGCAGACTGCGTTTACACGTACATTATCACCGGCAACTTCCAGAGCCGCAGTCCGGGTTAACCCCACCACTGCATGCTTGGAAGCCACGTAAGGAGCCAACCCGGGAAACCCTCTTAATCCGGCCTGAGAAGCGGTATTAATGATACTGCCACTTTTTTGTTCGGTCATTACCTGCAAAACATGTTTTAGTCCGTAGTACACACCTCTGAGATTAACACCAAGAACCTTCTGTAAAAGGTCGTCGGGAGTTTCCGTAATCTGACCGATTTCGCCCTCAATACCTGCATTGTTAAAAAACACATCGATCCGACCAAACTTGTCCATTGTAGCTTTAACGTAAGCCCTGACATCCTCTTCCTTGGACACATCGGCCGCCAGCGCCAGATAGTCGTCAACTTTAAGCCCCAGCTCTTTTGCCGTTCTCTCTGTCTTGTCCGTACTCGTGCCAATCAGGACCAGCTTTGCACCATTTTCCGCAAATATTTTGGCAGTGGCACTGCCTATACCACCTGAACCACCAGTGATTACAACGACTTTTCCTGCAAATTCCATTCTATCTCTCCTTTTTTGGGGATTGAACCCTGCTTCTTTTTCTTTGTTATTTAGTCATAGTTTATAATAAGATACCCATCCTTACTTTAACAATTAATTAAAAAAAGAAGCTGTTTAGCAGCTTCAACCAGGCAGACCACCAGGGGTGCCAATCAATTCCGTATTCTCCTATAATGCTCTCTGGCAAATCTCAAGCACTGTCCGTCAGAATCTTAATCCCCGTTTTATAGGAAAAGATTACCGGGAATGCGATTCTTTTCTGCATCCCCGGTATAAGACCGTTACAGATTCTCAAAACCGACTGATTCAGCCGGCTTTTTTTAGATCCTACTGGACGGTATCGGGATCAATTTCAGCTTCCAGCGGAATGATCTCATCAGCGGGCAAACCGGCATCCTTAGCCTGTTTCTTTGCTGTTTCCGCATCCGGCGCATCATAGATGCAATACGTAATTTTCTCATCATTTTCCAGAGCAAGGTAGCTTCTCACCCAGGTTACTCCGGGCATATTTGAACAGACCTTCTTTGAGGTGGATGCTTTTGCACCCAGTTCTTCCTCGGTAATGTTTCCAAAGTTACGTTTAATCAAAAATAACGGCATTCGTATCATCCTCTCTTTTAATTTTCTGTCTGTTAGTTTTTCCCCAACGCCTTTTAATTACTTCTTCTATTTTTTGTTCATTCCTATAGCTTCTGTCAGAATTAATACTTAGTTAATAACCCGCGGAAAAGCCGGGTTTAATTCTCAGGATGAATAAAAACGCGGTAAGGTGTGTTCAGTCACACTTTACCGCATTTCTAGCCTTAGAGACGATTGTAAATAAAAAACGCCAGGAAAAAACCAAGAATTCCTGCAATATTCAGCTTGAGGACCAAGCCCAGTGTAACTGTGACGGAAGCCAGGTCAATCGTTGTGGGATTCATACCCACAGTACGTCCGTAGGTAAGAAACGGCAGGTAACCGCTTAAAACATCTCCCAGCAGCGAACCGAAGATACTGCCAACAATCAGCAGAATAAGCAAAATTCCTGTGCCTTTTGTCATTTTGGGCAAATACTTTCCCTCCTGTTGTCCAACCCCTGTATGCTATTCCTTTTCGACGTTTTCAGACAGGATTCCTGTTATAGATCTAAATATTCTAAAACCGATATGGTACATGCTGTATATGGCTTCAATTATTAAATTTTATTGCAGGAGATTAGCCACTAGTGGGAGAACCGGAAATTCAGTATGCAAACAAAACTTCTTCTTAATCAGGGGGATCGCAGTGTCTGACATCAATGTGCAGGTAGCCCAAACACTTCTTGAGTTGCTCTGTTCCGAATACGGGAAAACCGCCGCGCACCTCACCGCAGAGCTGCGTGTGGAGCACCCGGATCTCTATCAAAAGATAATGGACTGGCAGGCCCGTGAATACAATCTGAGCGGGTGCGGAACACAAATGAGTCCGGCCACTGTTGTTTCACAGGCACTTTCTGCGCTGCATATCAGCGGACAGGCTCAAATGTCGCACGCCAACGGCAACCGTCTGTGGCACAAAAGGTAAAAAACCGTGGAATCCACGGTTTTTTGCATTATTTACTGCTGAACTCCCCGTCACCATGAACCATGTGACAGGCGACCAGATGATTTTCATTTCCGGTCACTTCTTTCAGTTTAGGCCTTTCTCTGACACACATCTCTTTTGCATACTGGCACCGGGTGTGGAAACGGCATCCCGCAGGGGGATTTGACGGACTGGGCACGTCACCTTTAAGAATAATCCGTTCCTTTTTGGTGGTGATATCCCACTCCGGAATCGCTGACAAAAGTGCCTGCGAATACGGATGCAGAGGATTTTCATAAAACTCTTTTTTGGGCGACTCCTCCGCCAGAGAACCTAAATACATTACGCCGACACGGTCAGCCAGATGCTTGACAACACTGAGGTCATGGGAAATAAACAGAAACGTCAGTCCCATTTTCTTTTGCAGTTCCCTGAGTAAATTAATAATCTGAGACTGAATGGAAACATCAAGCGCGGATATGGGCTCATCGGCTACTATGAAACGGGGCTCCAGAACAAGGGCGCGGGCAATCACAATCCGCTGTCTTTGGCCTCCGGAAAACTCATGAGGGTACCGACGGTAATGGTAGGCTGCCATTCCGCAAAGCTCAAGTACAGCCTCTACTTTTTCACGCCGGGCTTTTCCTTTGGCAATGCCGTGAGCCTGAAGCGCTTCACCAATTGCTTCTCCCACCGTCATACGCGGATTCAGTGAACTGTAAGGATCCTGAAAAATAATCTGCATCTTTTTACGCAGCTCGCGTAGTTCCCCTTTACCCATACTGAAAATATCTTTGCCTTCAAAAGTAGCAGTACCTTCCGTGGGATTGAGCATTTTCAGAATGGTGTGGCCCGTTGTCGATTTGCCACAGCCGGATTCGCCTACCAGAGCGTAGACTTCACCGGGATAGATTGCCAAATCGATTCCATCCACGGCGCGTACATGACTTACAACGCGCGAGAACACGCCTGTCTTGACGGGGAAATATTTTTTTAAGCCTTCTACGCGCAGCATCGGTTCACTATTGTTCATGGTCTTACCCCTTTATCTTTGCTGTAAAGCCAGCACCTGACCAGATGGCCGGGCTTAGCCTCGATTACTTCCGGCATCTTACAGCGGCAAATCTCCATGGCGTGGGGACAGCGTGGATTAAAGGAACAGCCGGCCGGCATTTCCACCGGGTTGGGAACCATCCCGGGAATAAAATCAAGCAGCTCTTTCTCATCACCCAGCTTGGGCTTCGATTCAATCAGGCCAACTGTGTAAGGATGAAGAGGCTCGGTAAAGAGCGAGGTAATACTGGCATCCTCTACAACTTTACCGGCATACATCACCAAAACATGTTCTGCCATCTCGGCAATGACACCCAAATCATGTGTAATAAAGATGATGGCTGTGTTAACTTTTTGCTGGATATCCTTCATCAGTTCCAGTATTTGCGCCTGAATCGTCACATCCAAAGCTGTAGTCGGTTCATCGGCAATTAAGAGACTGGGGTTACAGGAAAGAGCCATGGCAATCATCGCCCGCTGGCGCATACCGCCGCTTAGCTGGTGTGGATAATCATTAACAATCTCGTCCGGCCTGGGTATACCAACCATGCCCAGCATTTCAGCAGCACGTTTTTTAGCCTCTTTACGGCTGATGCCCTCATGGAGACGAATGGTTTCACTGACCTGGTCACCGATGGTGTAGACCGGCGTAAACGAAGTCATCGGTTCCTGAAAAATCATCGATATTTCATTGCCACGGATTTTACGCATTTCCTTTTCAGAAATAGCCAACAAATCCTTGCCTTGATAAAGAATCTGTCCGCCCTCAATCTTACCCGGCGGGTATTGAATCAAACGTAGAATACTCAGCGAGACCACGCTTTTGCCGCAGCCGGATTCACCGACCACGCCGACAATCTCGCCAGGTTTCACATTGAATGATACGCCGTCCACCGCTTTGACAACGTCATCTTCCGTATAAAAACTTGTGCGCAGGCCTTTGACCTGGAGCAGATATTCCATGGTTTCACCTCTTAGCTAAAACTTCCTCGATTTGGGATCCATCGCATCACGCAGGCCGTCGCCCAATAGATTAAAGCCCAAAACCATAAACAGGATAGCCAGGCCGGGGAATGTGGTAACATGATGCGCTGTACGGATAAATTCCCGCCCTTTACTTAGCATGGCGCCCCATTCCGGGTCGGGGACCTGTGCCCCCAGCCCCAAAAAGCCCAGGCCTGCAGCCCATAAAATAGCAGTGGCAATCTGGAATGTTGACTGCACGATAATCGGCCCCAGACAGTTAGGTACCACATGACGGACGATAATCTTGGCATTACTGATCCCCAATGCTTTGGCCGCAGCCACATAGCGTTGTTTTTTTACAGCAAGCACTGAGCCGCGCACCAGGCGCGTGTAAATGGGAATAGAGGCAATACCGGTAGCAATCATTACATTTTCCACACCCACACCCAGTACGGTTACAATCACAATAGCCAGAAGGATACCGGGAAAAGCAATCATGATATCAATCAACCGCTGGACAATCAGGTCAAATTTTCCGCCGTAATAGCCGGAAAGAGCACCGATGGGCACACCGACAGCCAGGCCGATTGAGACGGATATCAGGCCGATGGCCAAAGAAATACGGGAGCCATACAGAATGCGGGTAAATACATCACGACCCAGCTCGTCCGTCCCCAAGATATGCTCACGGGACGGCCCCTGCAGTACCCGGCCAAAATCCGGAACTGTAGGATCGTATGACGTTAACAGCGGCGCAAAAATAGCACCGAGCAAGAAAACAAAAAGTACCGCCAGGCCTACCATAGCCATTCTGTTGCGCCGCAGATGACGAAGAACCTGGCTTAGTTCCGTATCTTTTTGCAGCCAGCCTGTCTTTTTTACAGCAATCTGAACATTGGCATCACTCATTTGCTAGTCCACCTCCCGGGTTTCGTAGCTGATTCTGGGATCCAGGAAGGCATAAATCACATCGACCACGATGTTTATCAGAACAAACGTTACGGCTAGAAGCAGCACTGCTCCCTGTACCGTGGGATAGTCACGGTTCAGAATGGAATCAACCATCAGCCGGCCAATGCCCGGCCAGGAAAAGACAGTCTCCACCAGCACGGCACCGCCAAGCAGGGTGCCAAACTGCAGGCCCATCACTGTAATTATAGGGATAAAAGCGCTTTTAAGCGCATGTTTAAAAATAACAACCCGTTCGTTTAACCCTTTGGAGCGGGCGGTGGTAATAAAGTCCTGCCTGAGCACTTCAAGCATACTCCCCCTGGTAATTCTGGCAATCAGGGCGGCTGTGGCCAGGCCAAGCGTCAGCGCCGGCAGAATAATGAACTTCACCTGTCCTGCCACATAGCCGCTTGAGGGCAGCCAGCCTAGGCGTACTGAAAACAGGATTTGAAACATGACGCCCAGCCAGAATACGGGTGCCGCAACACCCACAAGCGAGCCCACCATACTGGCATTGTCAAAAAAAGAATAACGCCGGGTAGCGGAGACAATACCGGCACTCATACCGAGAATGGTGGCAATAACCATGGCAGCCACTGCCAGCTGTACTGTGTTTGGGAATTTTTCCCTCAGTTCCGTGGTAACGGGCCTGCGGGTAAAGGTAGACCGGCCCAGGTCTCCCCTGAGCAGGTTGCTCATATAAATATAATATTGAACATGCAGCCCCTCATCCAGGTGCAGCTCTTGCCTGACCTGCTCAATATACTCAGGCGAAGCCTGAACACCGGCAATAGCTCTGGCGGGGTCACCGGGTATAAAGCGAATAATTCCAAAAACAAGGATGGACACACCGATTAAAACAGGAACAGCCAGTAACAGTCTTCTGAGAATATATCCGTACATCTGTAAGTCACTCCCCGGGGTTCGCTGGGTATCGTTAGACAATAAATAAGGGTGTTTAGCAGTCAACACAACGGGGTCAGGACGCGGCCCAGACAGTGTCTGCGCCGCCCTGGCCCCGTAAGTGTCAACTCATGGACCTATTTCCTGATTTACATAAAGATTATTCGATATAGGCATCCCAGGCTGAGAGGTTCTCCAGCGGGTGATGAATCAACCCTTTAACGTTGGAGCGAACCGCATTAACCTGGCCTTCATCGTAGAGGAAGAGCCAGGGAGCGTCTTCCCAAATGATCTCAATAGCCTGTTTGTACAAATCCTCACGGACAGCTCTGTCGGCAGTTACACGTGCTTCTTCAAGAAGCGCATCCACTTCATCGTTGGCGTAGTAGGAAACATTGTTCCTGGGCGGCCACTGGCTGGAATGGAACAGAGCATAGAGACCGTAGTCGGCATCCAGTGTAACGGTACCCCAGCCAAGCATAAACATATCATGTTCGGCTTCTTCGGGCGGCACAATCACTGTGTCCAGATAGGTGCCCCAGTCATACGTGGTCAGTGTGGCATTGATGCCAACTTCCTTAAGCATGGCCTGTACGGCTTCTGTTACTGTGGCATCCTGCGGGTATCTGCCTGTGGGATGATACAGCTCAATGTCAAAGCCGTCGGGATAACCGGCATCCGCCAGCAATTCTTTGGCCTTTTCAACGTTATACTCGTACGGTCCGACTTCGGTGTAACCAAAGATAGCCGGAACCACAGGCGCTGTGGAAGGTTGGCCCACACCGCGGAAGATGGTTTCAATAAGCACGTCTTTGTTAATAGCGTGGTTCAGAGCCTGTCTTACTCTGGCATCCTTGAACTCCTCACGCTCTTGGTTGAAACCAAGGTAAATCAGGCGAACGCTTGTCTGGGGAACCACGTCAATCTCGTCCATCGCTTCCAGACGCTCGATATCCGTGGGAGGCACTGACATAATCGCATCAGCCTCTGCGGTCTCCAGCATCAGGACACGGGAACCGGCTTCAGGTACAAACTTGAAGGTTACGGTTTCCAGCTGCGGTGCACCGCCCCAGTAATCATCATTACGTGCCATAACAATCTGGGTGCCACGGTCCCAGGATTCGAACTTGAAAGGACCGGTACCCACCGGTGCTTCCACAGACTCGCCGTCAGCCAAAGCTTCCAGGGAAGCGGGGCTGTGCATACCGATAAAAGAGTGAGACAGATGAGAAGCAATCGGAGCAAACGTCTGGTTCAGGAAAATCTGGACCGTATACTCATCAACGACTTCAACACTTGAAACTTCACCAAGCAAAAAGGAGTAGACAGCAGCATTCTCGGGATCATCCACGCCCATGAAGCGGTCCAGGTTATACTTTACAGCTTCGGCGTTAAACGGTGTGCCGTCATGGAACTCAACGCCCTGGCGGAGGTTAAGGTACCAGGACAGACCGTCTTCTGCAGGCTCCCAGCTTTCAGCCAGAGCCGGTACCAGGTTTCCGTCAACATCAAGATAAATCAGGGTCTCTACCATATGTTCGGCAATCGTTGCCGCCGGTGAAGACATCATTTTCAGCGGATCCAGGTTCTCAGGCTCGGCCCCCATGGCGATAACCAAATCATTATCGGCTGCAGGCGGTTCTGCGTTGTTACCATCATTACCGTTGTTCTCGGCCGGGCCGCAGCCGCTAAGCAGCAAGCCGGCAGTCAGAGCCCCTATCAGTAAAACAATAAAAAGCTTCTTCATTAATTAACAATCCCCCTCGGTCTAATGTTTCTTCCACACAATGTAGCTACCTATAACTCTACCGTATAATCCACCCCCCCTTCAAACTAAATATTTGCTAAAGGTGTTATTTTTTGCATAGTAAAAATTGACCTAAAATGCCTTCTCAAGTAGATGAATTCAACTCAGTAAAGAGAAATTCCTTTTTAAAACACAAATATTTAAAATTATTAATGTATAAGACTGAAAAGAAATATAAGGCGGCAAGTAATACTTGGAGGGAGGATATACGTAATCCGCCAAGAATACTTACAGAGCCGTTCTCAAAGGAGGTACCCCCCTATGCAAAAAGATTCCACAACTATCACAGGTAAAATTCCCGCTGGCCTATGGCCGGTTGTGACAGGCACAAGAAAAGCGCTGCAGAGCACTGTGGTATTAGCCAAAATTATTATCCCTGTCACCTTTGTTCTTGTGGCATTGGATACATTAGGCTGGTTGGAACAGGTAGCAGGCCTGTTTGCTCCCATGCTCAAAATATTCGGCCTGCCAGGTAAAGCAGCACTGCCGATTTTTCTGGGCTTTTTTATCAATATCTATGCCGCTATCGGTGCCATTGCCGTCCTGGCTCTTTCTGCACGGGAAATTACAGTTATTGCCGTAATGATTCTCACCTGTCACTCACTGCTGATGGAGTCGCCGGTCCTAAAGTTCACCGGCCTGTCTCCGCTGACCTCGATTGTTCTGCGCATTACAGGTGCCTTTGCTATCGGTTTTTTACTAAATCTGGCCTATCTGGTTCTGGGAGGTTAGCAGATGTTTGTATCATACCTTGGTGAAGCGCTCTTTAAAAGTATGACAACCGTCTTTTACCTTCTGCTTATTCTTGTCCCCATTATGATTGTTATGGAATATGCTAACCATTTCCAACTGCTGGAGAAACTTACCGCTCCACTGGGCTGGCTTCCCCGCTTGCTGACTATGTCGCCCAAAGCTGCTTTTCCCATTGTTGTTGGCCTTTTTGTCGGTGTAACTTACGGAGCGGCTGTGCTTATTGAATACGCGCGGCAGGGCTCCCTAAGTAAAAGAGATATGCTCCTCTGCGGCGTCTTTCTGGCAATCAATCACAGCATCATTGAAGATAATCTAATCTTTGCGGCTCTTGGTGCCAATCTGGTTATTCTTTTCCCCCTCCGTTTCGTAGCCGGATTTATCATTACCAGAGGTGTTGCCTACATAATCGACAGCCGGAGCGGCACTGAGGCTGTAGAAGGTACTGAAACAGGGTAAAGGAGTATCACTGTTTAATGTTAGGATAAAAACAGGACCCCCTTTGTACTGCGAGGGATCCTGTTTTTATAACTCATAATCAATTTTTACATAACTCTCACTGGCTGACTTTACAGCGTTCGATACTTCCTGATGAAGGGGGTGTGCTCTATATCCTTCCAGATCTTTAAGGGAGGCGAACTCGGCAACAAACGCCACATCATAAGAATAATCAGACCCATTAATATCAAACCCAACTTCAAAATCTTTAAGCTCGGGAATCTTTCCTCTCATTCCCTGCAAAATATTCTCTACCCGTGCAAGATTGTCTGCACTGGTGTCTTTCAATTTAAACAGCACAATATGTTTTAACATGGGTACACCTTCCCTGGTAAAGTAACGTAAATCAAACATGCTGCTGTTTTTATATGCCCAACCTGTTTTACCTGATTTCTTCTGCCTTTAGTTCCAGTTTACTGCAAAAACGTTATAGATATAAAAGCCCCGCAGCAAGCCTGCGGGGCAGAAGAATTATTGAAGTTGGGTGGGATCTACAACACCCATGTTGGCATCCAGGCTCTGGGATCTTCCGCTTACACCCTTAATGGCTTCTTCCACATTCATTTGCATTTGATACCCGTCCTTGGGCTTGAATGTGGCACAGTCTGTTTCCTGTGTATCACTGGCGTGGGGCGGCTGTACCTCGATTGCGGAAGCAGAACATTGGTTGCCATTATCCCAGTATTCACAGCTGTCTACAACACATTTAATTCTTTCATTAGGAGAACTTCTGTGAGCACGTTCCATGGTGTAACCTCCTTTTTTTTATTTGTTGCCTTATTTAGTTTCTGATTTGCTGAAGTCATTTATACTGGATGGTTATAACACTCATCTAAGCGCGGCGTTACCAATTTTTTATTAAAATAAGACATGCATATTCCTTCGGGAATATGCATGTCTTGGCTTTAAGAGATATGTGAGTCCTACTTTTTTCTATACTCCTGCAAGAAAGTATTTAGTGTAGCTTCCGGTGTCAGAGGCATAAATCTGTTTTTCTCTGCTGCGCCCGCGGATACGTAGCTTTTTTTCAGTTCATCCTCTTCCAGACCCAGTTCCTCAGCAAGTTTGCGTACAGTCTGCAGTACCGGCCGCTTCAGTGAGGCTTCTTTTGCATTGAAACCAGTTGTATCAGAAGGACCGTTTAAATCGATAAAGCAGACACTAAGATAAAAATCAACAGCTCTCCTCTTCTGTCCCCAACGATATAAGGTGTCTGCCATAGTCAGGCGTGTATTACGGTAGGTTAGCCATTCTGACCGCGTGGCATAGTCAATTGACACTTCATTGGCGCGTACCCACAGAACGGCAAACTTAGTATCAACTTTTGTCGATTTAATCATAGACCCAATCTCTCTGTCGTTTGCACCAAACTCCAAAGCCAGAGGAAGTGCCCACTTCAAATCATTAAAATGATTTTTTTCCGCTTCGAGTTGTTCCGCTTGTTGTTGGGTAAGCAGCATTCGCTTCTTTGTGTGGAAATGGCGCTCGGAATATACAGGCTCCTTGCAATGGGGACAGGTGCCCTGGGTTGGCTGTTTCAGTTTTTCCCCACACCCGGGGCATTTTTTATTTATAAAGTGATCATAGTTCGCATGATACGCACTGTCGTTAATTGTTTTCTCCACTTTATATTTTTCCCACGGATCCATATTCTGCTGCTTTTCTTTTTCAGTTTTTTCTACCTGTTCAACTCTCTTTTTGAGAAAGTCAAAAAACCCCACGGTTGCTCCTCCTTTGCTGATTGCCTGTAGATTCCAGCAATATGCAGCCAATATATTGCTGTCCGCAGTTATCCATTGTTTAAATATTCAAAATTCGCGATTACCTGCCCGGTTTCCTTTTCTGACTGTGAATTTAATTGCCTGAAAATCCTGCCCGGTTAAAGCAGAACTTCCAGAGAAAGGAAAAAGACCGCATTGAGCGGCCTTTTGACTTAGAACTTACAGGTATTTTTTCGAGAGGGTGTTGATTTGCTGCCCGGTTTCTTCGTACTCCTCAACTTTCTTTTTACAAAGGATAAGCTCACGGTTCATTTCCGCGAACTCTATCTCAAAATCAGTAGGTTGAGTTAAAAAAATAATATCGCCAACCTCGATTTGGCTGGTATCATCAATATGCGGGTTTAGTTTTGCCAACTCATCCAACGTCAGGTCATTATTGCGGGCAATTCTATACATATTATCCCCCTGTTTGACAATATAGGTTTCTGCTTTCACACCCGTGTCCTCCTTTAATTTTAAATTAAACAACTCAACAAAGCCCCGCACCGTTGCCTGGTCAAATTCCTCCAGAAATGCGGGGTTCTTTAACAATTCGTTATCATCGGGATTTGTCATAAACCCGTTTTCGATCAAAATCGAAGGCACCTCTGTCTCCCGCAATTCCGCAAAGTTTGAACGCTTCTGCCCTCTGTCCCGGCTCCCCCATTTCACCCATACAGCAGCCTGAAGAGGGTGAATGGTATCTTGTGCCCTGATGCTCTCCTCGCTGGGGTACGTGTAGATGTGACTGTCATAACCGTAAGCCCTGCTGTCATGAAAACCATTATGATGACCGGAGTAATACAGGTCTGCTCTCCAGATATTAGCCTCCCCGATGCTCTGGCTCAGATTAACCGTTACGTCTTCGGTTCTGGCCAGTTTTAACTCTACGTCATATACCGCCAGCTTTTCTGCAATGGAAAGAATGTGTCTTAAGTTTTCTTCCTTTTCGACAAGGCCGTAGCCCGATGTTCCAATATGGTCGCCGCCATGACCGGCCCGTAAATACAGCTTAGTCACCAGCCCCCACCTCTGCCTTGCATGACGAACAAACAATCTCGCCAATGTCCTCATTCATAGCCTTGCTTCTTTCCTCTTCGCTTGCAAAAAGCAGTTCCTTCATGCAAACGGAACATTCTTCTGCAATCTTTATTTTCATATTCACCCTTCCTTATTAAAGGTAATCAGTCCATCCCATTATATGCAAACATACATAGATCTGTTTATAGCAACAGAGGAAGAGCGGTATGGCAAGCTAAAGTGTCCGGCCTTCCGTCAAAACACGTAGAATATCCTCTCTGGTTACTTTGCTAATCTCATAGCACTTATTGCAAAAAAGATAAGCGGACTTTATGAGGATCTTTGGTTCAACCAGCTTAAGATGATTACATCTCTTGCAGCGTACCATATACGAGATGCTACTCATCTGTTAACACCTCCGATAAAGTTTTCTCAGGGAAGAGGCACTGCAAAACCATGTTTGTCACAACTGAAAAGAGTGTTTATTTGCTTGAATTTTCTCAGACTTTTAGAATATTGTATGCCCGCCGGGCTTCATTACCACCGAAATCCGGAAGGATTTAATGCAGTTTTCGCAATATTTACGACATTTTTGGCTATTTTGTTACTACAACTTCTTAGAACCCTGTGAACTTTCCCGATAAATTAATCCATTATTAATAATTAAAGTCCAAATTGTGACAGGATTCCCATCTTTATGTGTCGAATAGTAAAATTGTCCAGAAATTAGAAAAAGGGGGTTATACAATGGACAAAAGAAAGATTTTATTGATTGGCCTGGCTCTGGTGCTGGTTTTAGCTCTGGTAGCCGGCTGCGGCGAACAGGCCGAACCGCCGGATAACGGCAATGACAATGGTAACGGAGACCCGGTGGCAGAAATGGATGCCCTGGAGATGGCAAATCTGATTACCGCCGAATGGCAGGAGTCAGGCAAACAATTTGCTATCAGCTATGCAGCAGGAAGAAGTGGCAGAGATTGTGCTTCATGTCACGACGGTTATGGTTTTTCAGTTAAAGACGAAATTGATTTCACTACACAGTGGAACCCGGGTGGCGCAGATGAAAACATGGAAACAAACCCGGAACACTTGACCGGTATTGGTTGCCAGGCATGTCATACCGGTGCTGGTTTGGGCTATATGGAAAGCGGTTCGGTGGAACTGCCCTATGCTACAATTGACAACGCCGGCCAAGGCGCTGCCTGTATGTTCTGTCACAGCGGCAGAAGAGACACAGCAGCAGCTCTTGAACAATATGCTGCCGGTGAAGCAACCCGCTTTACTTATCCCCATTATGGCCCTGCATCCGTTTTGACAGCAGAGGGCCTGATGGAGTACCCGGAAATGGAATACGCTTCTTCGAGTGCGCATGCCAACATCGAAGACAGCTGTGTTAGCTGCCATATGCCGGAAACAGAAGACGGCTATGCATCACACACATTTGTCATGGATGTAGCCTACATCGACCAGACATGCGGAAGCTGTCACGACGGTATCGAAAATTACAACTATAAAGGCTACCAGGATAACGTCAAGGCTATGCTGGACCAACTTAAAGCAGCCATTTTTGAAGAAACCGGTGCTGTTGACCTCTACTCCGAACGCGGTCAGTTGGTATTTGAAGGTCCCGACGGTGAGCCCCTCTCGATAGAGCAGGTCTCTACTGAAGCATTCGTAGCCGGCTATAACTACTATGGTATTAAATATGAAGGCAGCTACGGTGTGCACAATCCCCAGTATACAAATTCTATTATCAAAAACTCCTACAAAGCCTTAACAGGGGAAGATATGGAATAGTCCTAAGCATACAAAAGAGCCAGGCAATCGCCTGGCTCTTTTCAATTCTGAGGGCACGCTGCTAAAATCCCACTCGGGTAATCTGCAGTCTTTGCATACTCCCGATTTTGCACAGCGTGTTTCCTAATATTAAAAAGACCACTTTTGTGGCCTTTTATTTTCGGGTTTAAGGATTAAAACAGTCTTATTTATTCCGAGGGAATTATAAGCGCACAAATAATGTAGGCTAAGAGTCCGCTTCCACCTAAAAAGGAAAAAATAACCCACCCTATACGAACAAGTGTAGGATCAACATCGAAGTACTCCCCGATTCCGCCACAAACCCCGGCAATCATTCTGTTCGTCTTTGATTTACGAAGTTGTTTTGCCGTCAAAACTGTCACCTCCTGACAAGAGTCACTGTTTACTGTTTTTATATTCAACAGATCGCGATAAATTTCCTGCGAAATTTTAGTTGGTTTCTACATATTCAAGAGAGGAATTTCTTATAAAGCGTCGAATTAGAGCACTATAATCAGTTTGAACCGCCACTCCGCCCGGGGTGGCGGTCGTCGTTTCAACCAATATCGACATATTTTGTCAAATTACTGCAGGAGGAAGTATATGAAAAAATTTAGATGTCTACCCTCTTACCTCCAACCAATTGCCCGTTGGAAAATCATCGTTACTGTCATCTGCTATATTGTCATCGTAACATCTGTGTTTACTAGGTTAATCTAGAACAATTCCTGCTGTAATGCCTACTTAGATCGAATGGCGGCTACTTCGGGTAGCCGCAATAGTATTTATATATGGCAACCTTCCAATGTAGCGGCCCAGTCGCCAGCCCGTTTCAGTTCTCCGTCTTTTAGTGGACCTTCACTGTCCTTAACATAGAATCCTTCCGGGGTACTGGCAAGACTGCCTCCCTTTCTCACCAGTTTATCCGCAATCGGTTTGGCAGCATAGCCAAATCGTTTCGCCATAAAGTTCAGGATGCGTTAATTAACGTCAGCCGTGGAGATTCTGGTATCAAACGAAGCCACCATAACACCCTGTAGTCCACCGTAAGGAATTTCATCCAAAAACCTGTAAATGGCTTTGGTTGCCTTAAACGCCCGAGTTGGTGATCCTACAATAAGCCGTTCCACTCCAATCAGCTGTTCGGGCCTAATCTTACCGACCCGGAATACTTCTGTTTCTGCAAGGGCTTTACCGACTTCCCGTGCCACCTGCTCTGTATTGCCAAAATATGAATCATAGACAATGATAGTTTTCATCCAGTTATCACCTTTTTTCTTTAGTTAATCATAACTGGCCAAATTTACCTATCTTAAAAATACCTCCCTCAGGGCAATATTCCTTGTTTCCTGCTTATCATATACATATGTTTTCTATTCTTTAGAACAAATAAACCATGGAATGACTCCATGGTTTATTGCGTACTTTGACACATTTTCTATAAACCCAGGTATGATTTACGTATTCCTTCATCCCTCATTAATTCTTCACTGGTACCCTGGTTGACAAGTCTGCCGTGGGAAAGTATATAGTTCCGCTCGGCCATGGCAAAAGTCAATGCGACATCCTGCTCAACAAGCAAAATAGTTATACCGGAGCGGGCAATGGCTTCAATGCGTTCAAAGAGGTCCGCCTTGACAATAGGCGCCAATCCGATAGAGGGTTCATCAATGCATAGAAGTTTGGGTTTAAGCATCAATGCGCGCCCGATGGCCAGCATCTGCTGCTCTCCCCCGGATAGTGTCCCGGAAACCTGCTTTGCCCTTTCTTTCAACACGGGAAACAAATGATATGTTTCTTCCAGCAGTCGCTTAAACTCCGGGCTGTTTACCTTCAGCAGATATGATCCGGCAAGCAGGTTTTCGTAAACCGACATTTCGGCAAAAGGTCGCCGTCTTTCCGGACAGTGCACAAGCCCTTTGCGGACAATCTCGTGAGCCGGTAAGTGATCGATTCTCTCCCCCATAAACTCCACTGTACCGTCAATTTTAATTCTGCCCTGCCGTAATCCTCTTTTATTATCTTTCTCCCATTTTACAAGGCCTGTAATCGCCCTCAGGAGTGTACTCTTTCCCGCCCCGTTTGGCCCCACCAGACCAACCAGCTCATTCTTGCCGACCCGGATGCTCACATTACTGAGCACATTGGCTGTATCATAACTGACTGACAGGTCATTTACAGCAAGAAGCACTCAGACCACCTCCTTGCCGATATAAGCCTGAATAACTTTCGGGTCGTTAACAATCTCTTCCGGAGTCCCCATAGCCAGAGTTTCGCCGAAGTTAAGCACAATCACTCTGTCTACGATTTTCATTAACTCAGAAAGTTTGTGTTCAATAATAATCATAGCCGGCCCCTCGCTGTGAAGGCGACCGAATCTTCCCCCTTTGTGCAATCGCCGGATGGACTTAGCCATTAAGCTTGTTTCTGTAGGATTCAGGCCTCCAAACGGTTCGTCGAGAATGAGAAGTTCAGGTTCACAGGCGATGGCTCTTGCCACTTCCAGGCGTTTTAAGTCCCCCTGGGACAGGCGCGATGCCGGTTCTTTGGCAAGGTCTGCGATGCCCACAAATTCTAACGCATCCATGGCACGCGCTTCCACGGTTTTAACCCATTCTCCCCTTCTCGAGGCGCGGGGACCCAGACAGGGTACCATGACATTGGCAATAATGGGCAGATGAGCAAAAGGACGGGCGTTTTGAAATGTCCCGGCAATACCCTGACCGATAATTGTCCAGGTCTTTTTACCTGTCAGGTTCTGGCCCTTAAAGATGACCTGACCTGAATTGGCTTTAATAATGCCAAGAAGCAATCGTACCAGTGTGGTCTTGCCGGCGCCGTTGGGGCCGATTAAGCCCACAACTTCCTGGCGGTTTACATTAAAACTGATATTACGGATAGCGTGCAGGCCGCCAAAGCGTTTGGACAGATTGTTTACCTCCAGGAAATGTTCCGTCATAGGCTACATTGCCTCCTCTTCTTCTTCCCGAAGTTCCCGGCGTGAAACCTTACCCACATCTGTTTTTGGCAACTCGCCGCGGAACTCCACGATCTTTGGCACCTTGTAATGGGCCAGGCAATCTTCACAAAACCGGATAATCTCCTCTTCGGAAACCTTCCCTCTGGCCTCCGGCTGCAGTACTACGTTGGCCTTTACAATCTGTCCGACCTTCTCGTCTTTTACACCAATTACACCCGCAGCTTTGACGTGAGGATGGGTGTAGAGCACTTCTTCAACATCCCGGGCAAAAACTGAATACCCCTTAAATTTTATCAGATCCCTGGTGCGGTCGACGAAGTGGAAATACCCTTCTTCATCCATGTAACCCAAATCCCCCGTTCGCAACCATCTTTCTCCATCTATCTCTGTAAAGACTTCTTTTGTTGCTTCCGGTTTATTCCAGTAACCCATCATCACATTCGGCCCCTGCAGTACAATTTCACCCACTTCTCCCGGCGAAACGTATTCTGCAGTGTCAATAGCGATAACTGCCGCTTTGACATTAGGGACAGGTACTCCCATTGTCCCGGGCTTAGGCCGGTCCACGGGATTGACGATGGATACACCACCACTTTCCGTCTGTCCGTATCCTTCAGTAATATGTGTCCCCGTACGCCGCTGCCAGTCCTCTACTGTTCTTTCGTGGAGCGTATCCGCACCGCAAATCAAAAGCTTCAACCGCTTCCAGTTCACTCTGCTGGTTTTGTCATACTCCTTTAAGTATTCATACATGGTCGGCACACCGAAAAAGCCGGTACACTGATAACGTTCAATGGCATTTAAGATCTCATCAATATCCGGGGTGGTAAAGAGCACAAGAGTTGCTCCGTGCGTCAGCCCCATAACCATAATCACCAGTTGGCCGTATATGTGATACAAAGGGAGAAATGCAGGATATACCTCTTTCCCTTCCTCTAAAAACGGGAAGAACCCCCTCATCATCAATCCGCAGGCAATAATCTGGTGGTGATTGAGCATGACACCTTTGGGTGGCCCTGTGGTACCTCCGGAATAGGTAATCGAAGCCACATCAAGATGGGGATCAATTTCCGTATTCACAGGAGCACCGGACGAACGGATAAGTTCCTGAAACTGATAAATACCGGGGCCTTTAGGTATGGCCGTATTTGACAGGTTCATCTCCTGAGCAAAGTTTTTCAACAGTGCCTTCCCCAAAATCTTTTTAATCGGTGTTAAATACTCGTCTATTCCGGTTATAATCACTCTGTCCATGGCAATATCCGTTTTTACAAGATTTTCATAGAGGATATCCTGACAGACAATCGTTTTCGCGCCGCTGTCGTCTAACTGGTATTTCAGCTCATGGCTTGTAAAAACAGGGCTGACTGGAGTGACAGCAGCACCTGTCAGCAGTGCGGCCATATAGGAAATGATATATTGGGGACTGTTTAGCACATACAGTGCGACTACATCACCTTTGCCGACACCCAGCCCTGTCAGGCTGGCAGCCAGGTTCTCCACCTGTCTTTTTAGTTCGCTATACGTAATCTGTTTACCGTAAAAGATAATGGCCGGTTTTTTCCCATACCGGTCACACATCTCCAGAAAGACAGCAGGAACAGTCTGTTTTGGCACATCCACTGTCTGTTTCATGTCGCTTGCATAATACGCAAGCCACGGTTTGCGCAAATATTCTTCCATTGGTTAAGCACCTCTTTTCAGGAAATTCAAGTGCTTGCGGGAGTCAAGCACTGTACCGCAGACCCTGCAGTCTGTGCGGGTAAAGGCGTTGCGCTCTTTGCATCGCGGACACTCCCCCTCCAGTAAATCCTGCGCCCATGTAGATATACCTTCCGGCATACTCCTTAGAACAATAACAACCAAAAGACCGAAGATAAGCATTCGGTATTCCGGAACCACCCGCAAATACTCCATCAGGGGAAACAGAATAAATACTCCCACGACCGGCCCGTAGATGGTGGCAATACCGCCGAAGATAACGAACACTACGATCTGCAGCGACATAATCAGCTCAAGGGTAGAAGGTCCCACCACCCGCATAAAATGCGCGTACATTCCGCCTGCAATGCCTGCAAAGAGCCCGCTGATGATAAAAGCAAGCATCTTATAAAGTGATGTGTTAATACCCGAGGCCCGAACAGTAATTTCGTCTTCCCGAATCGCATGAAAGATAAGGCCCGTTTTTGAGGTCACAACTTTCCACATAATCAAAACCAAAACAAGCATGATAACCAGACTCACATAATATTCCGCCACTCTGGTCCCGGCCAGCCGGGTAATCCCCGAGATGCCCAACTCACCGCCAGTCAACTGGGGGAAGGTAAAGACCAGGCCCATCATAATAATCGGAAAAGCCAAGCTGGCCAGACTGAAATACGGCCCTTTCAGTCGCAGACCCGGCAGCCCTAGCGCCAGGCCGCTGACTACGGCAGCCAGTGCGCCAACCGGGATTGTGACCAGAACGGGGAGCCCCAAATGCAGGTTCAGCAGTGCCGACGTATAGGCGGCTACCCCGAAGAATAAAGCATGGCCGAAACTGATTTGACCGGCAAAGCCGCCTAACAGATCCCAACTGGCTGCATAGACTGAAAAAATGCAGGCTAACGTCAGAATACGTAAAAGATAGGAGCTGCTGTTAAACAGCGGCAGCAGCAGTAATGCCAGGAAAGCTGTCACCAGTATCGTTCGGGTTGGCAGGGAAATAATTTCCCCATGGAAATCACGGCTTAGCTTACGAATCAGGTATGTGATAAATTGGATCATATGGGTATTTACCTACCTTTCCCCTTCCATAAAAATGCCGAACAAACCTTCAGGGCGAATCATCAGTACAGCCAACATCACAGCCATGGACACGGCACCACGCAGGAAGGCCAGTTGAGGCAGCAGAAAAACCAACGCCACTTCGGCAAAAGCAAGAATAAACGCTCCGATAATACTTCCCTTAATGCTGCCAAGCCCCCCCAGGATTACGGCAGCCATAACAACGACAAGGGGGTGCATCCACATAACCGGTTCCACAATAAACAAGGGGGCTACCAACGTACCGGCGATAGCAGCCAGTCCCACAGAAATAGCTACAGTAATCCCGGCGATACTGCCCTCAGGCATTCCCATCAGGTTGGCAACTTCCCGGTCCATGGCCATCGCCCGGATGGCGATGCCCAATCTCGACTTGAACAATAACAACCAAATAGCTCCAAGCACAAGAATGACTGCACCCAGAGTGAACAAATGCTGGTATGTCAGGGTCATGCCGCTAAACTGTGTTGTGCCGGTAACAAGTTTTGGCAGCGTCCGGTAGTGCCCCCCAAAGATAATCAATACTGTTTCCTGTACGACCATTGCTAAAACCAGGGTGATAATCAGGACTGCTGTAAACCGCTCACGCACAGGGGCAACCATAACTTTGTATACAGCCATACCGATTACAACAACCATTGTTATCGAAAATAGATACGACAGTGCCAGGGGCATAGACAATGTCTGATTAAAATAATATATCAGATATGCAGACAGCATATAGTACGCTGTATGAGTCAGATTCATAATGCGGGCCACACCGAAAATCAGAGAAAAACCCAGTGCGAGCATAGCGTACTTACCGCCGGCGATCATTCCGTTCATTAAAATTTGTCCCCACATGACTGTCACCCCCCTTATCCGAAGCTGTATTGAAAGCGGGCGGTAAAACGCCTGTTTTACCGCCCCCAAAGTCTATTTCCAGTGCTCGATTACCCAGGGTGCCAGTTGATAGCGAACAGTTCCCTCATACGTTATACCTTCCCAGCCGTTTGGCCAGAATACTTTCAGCTCACCGTCCTGCCACTGGGTGCCAAGACCAGTCACATAACCCGGCCCCCAGGTCACATCATGCTCATCGGTAAAGACAATCCGGCCGCCGATTGCTGGTGCATCAGTTTTCTCAAGCTCAGCAATCACTGCGTCATTGTCTGTGGTACCGGCCCTCTCAATGGCTGCGGCAAGAATATTTAACGCATCATATGTTGCCACAGTATAAACAGGAATTTCATCGTAATTCTCCATGAATCTGTCAAAAAAGTCTACAGAATGAGAAGATGTTTCCACCCGGCCAACAAGGTTTAAGGTACTGACAAAGTTGCCCAGTCCGCCTGTAGTCTGCCAGAACTTCCCACCCATTGAATCTACGTTAATGCCTGCCACTGCCGCAGGCACCTGCAGCTCTTCATACTGTCTGGCAAAGGGGCCTCCCACAGGACCCGACATTACTGTGAAGATAATGTGTGCGCCGGAATCACTGATGGCAGACAGTTCTGCTGACAGATCAGTGGCGTTTGCCGAAGGACGCCAAACACCGACAATTTCCAGGCCCATATTCGGCATTTGCTGCTCAGACGCAGCGATAATCGGGTCTACCCAGACTGCACTCTCTGCCAGGATTGCCACCTTAGGCTGAGCAAAACCTAAGTCTTCCCTGATTACAGTTGCAATCTCATGTAAAATTAAGAATGTTGCTCTGGCCATATTGTTAGAGTTCATTGGGTTAGTACGGAAGAAGTACTTGTACTTTTCATAATCTTCACCCACACGCATTGTCAGTTGCGGATGGCCCGAGCCGGTAATAATAAAGATTGTTTCATGGTCTGCCGCTACATCCTGCATCCCCAACACAGCTTCCGTCCGGAAACCGCCGAGCAGATAGTCCACCTTGTCAACAGTAATTGCCCGTTCAATTGCATTAGCAGCATCGGGTACGTTTAATATCTCATTCGTCTCCACGCTGACCAACTCAATTGGCCGTTTTTCATCGCCTACCTGAATACCTCCTGCCTCGTTAATTTCATCGGCAGCCATAGTTGCACTCTTCCACATATGCTCACCGTGAATAAATGTCATTGGGCCTGCAATGCCAATACGAATCGCATTTTCCTGAGTACCAGGGTCGGCCTGTTGACTCCCGCAACCGCTTAAAGCCATGCTCAGCAATACGGCAAACACCACAAATACTGTTAAAACCCCCCATTTACTCTTCAACATAATCCCCCTTTCTTTTTTCGAAACTTTATGCGCGCACTTCGCAATACCGTGCAGGTCAGTTTACCCCTGATTTTTTCAGCGATCACTCCCCACTATTATCGAAATCATGGCTTTTTTGTCTGAATATTCTTAATATTATGACTATAATTCTACGAATTTACCATTATTTCCTTTTCGAAAATAAATATTTTTTCTGAAGCAAACTAAACCCATCCCAGATTATATACCCAAAGCTAGTCACACTAATCAATATGCAAAATATGATCTAATAATTATTGGCAACGAATTGACACTCCGTCCACAAATACTCACCAGACCCCTTAAGTTCGGAACGTTAAGTATATATTGTGCATCTCAGCACTTCTCTAACCGAATTATTTCATCTTTTATGCTCTGATAAATAAACACGGGGTATATCACCTTATAATGTATTAATTTCTGTGAACGGAACTAGCCAATAAATACTGGGCGGCAAAATAGGTTGCCATAACAATCAGGGAAGACCAGGGAACAGGAAGGGCAAAACGATTGACTGCAAGAACAAGGTCAGATAGATAAAAGAGAACCGCCCCGGCTACAATAAACCGCTTTTGCTGAGGCTCAAACACATCCCGGAATAAAGTACCCACCGCGCGCCAGACCATTAGGGATATCACCAGCATATACGCTGCAACCGGAATAAACAGGGATGCATCAAGATAAGTACTCAGACTAAAGAAGATGCCTCCACCCAGTACCAGTATAACTGCACCTGCCGCCAGATCCCCCTTGTAAAAACGGGTATCCGTCCAAAAGGCGGTCACATAAAATCCCTGGGCAACCAGAAAGGCCAATAAGCCCTGCAGAAACAACCCTTCCAGCATGAGAAGAACATCACCTAACAGTGAAAAAAGCAAGGCGGCCAATACCAATCTTGTATAGCGCCGGGAAAGCGGCCCGCGCAATACCAGGCTAATAATTAAAACCATAACGAACGGTTTGGTTAAATAGATTCCCAACTGGCAGGGAATTGTGATAACAACAAAGTGGACCAGCGCAATAGCCAGAATAGAAAACTTCAGAAACAACATACTCCATCCCCCACTTATCTAAACTACTAAACTATATGCGCTAAGCAAACTAATTATCGCTGTAAGAATACGTGTAACTAAAGCCATGCCGTGTTAACCGAGCCTGGATTTTGCCAGCCAGTTTGGCAAAAAAGCAGAGCCTTCCGGCCCTCCTTACCTGATTAGTTATAATCCGTTACCTGATGGGTTCTCTTCCTAGTTAATTAGTACCTCATTCAATAAGTCAATACGGTGATATCTCTTTCCTGAAATTTTTCAAGGGTGCTAGAGCGAATAAGAGAGATATCTGATTAAAGACGCTTTAGGGAAACCAGGGCGTACCCGTTATAATCCATACAAAAGAGGTGAAAACCCAAATAACAACCCCCATGCAGCCAAACCAGGCACCCTTAAGAACCCCTCTGAACAGAGTCAGCAACAACCCCAACCCCACGAGCAATATGGCAGTAAGTCCACCCAAGACAAAGATTCCCAGGCCAAAATAATATAAGTCTAATGTACCTGCCATCTGCCTTACCAGTGAAAAGCCTATAAGTATGAAAAATAGTCCAAGTGAAGTAGCAAAAACTTTAGGTAAATTGGGATTGGGGCCACTTTTGCGGACAGCCGGGTCAAACAATGGGAGCAGGTACAAGCCGGACACGCCAACAAAGGTATACCCGGCACCATATCGCAACATATCAAAATAGTACACGTTATAAAACGGATTCTGGTAGCGAAATACCTGAAACACCTGATAAACAGAAAGCGTTAAGACAATCGGCAGGAATGCCAGTACGGGTTCTGGCCACTTTGCGTTTACCAGGCGTGTTGCTGCCGCCCCACCGACCGCAATTGCCATCAGTGCAACATTTAACAGCAAAACAATATTTTGCCCTGTTCGGGCCTCCCAGATAATGAAGCCGACAAGCCCAATAATTAAACCACTTACTAAAGTAATAATTCCAGCAGAAAATATTACGCGTTTTAACGAGGCTGTTTTTATGACAAGAATAAACCACCCTGCATATAGCAACAGTGCAATTGCAGCGGGTAGGGCAGACTGCCTCAAGAGAGCATTGAAGGTACTGTCTTTTCCCCCGCTTGCCGCCAGCAGTTGAACTATTTCTTGTTTATAGCCCTTCGGATCAGCGTTTTTTTTTAATAAACTTAGTGGAGTAAGCCCTTCGTATGTTTTGGCATTGACATCCGCCCCCGCTTCAATCAGCGCTTTTACAGATGCTATATTCAGGCTTTCCACCGCATAATGAAGCGCAGTGTATTTTAGCTCATCCGCAGCATAAACATCTGCCCCCGCCTGAATGAGTACTTCGATCGCCTGCACATTTCCTGACAAAGCTGCAGTCATTAAAGGTGTTGTACCGTTTACTGTTTTGGTATTAACTTTGGCACCATTAGCGATGAGAACCCTCAATGTATCCTTGCTGCCAGCCCGGTACAGGACTTCATGCAAAGGCGTGGCACCGTTCATAGACTCAGCATTCACCTCAGCTCCGTTAGAAATTAGCAGTTGTATTAAAGCCGGACTGTATGCTGCAGCATAATGCAGAGGTGTCTCCCCACTGCTATTTCGAATGTTAACATCTGCACCCTTCTCCAGAAGCAGTTTGATAAACTCCTCATACCCCCCCAAAGCTCCATTATTATTAACGGCTAAATGTAACATAGAATCTCCTGTATAGCCAATTTCATTTACGTCATATGTTCCATGAACTAATTCCATGGCACGGTCAATCTTATTATTATAGAGAGCAGTAAAAATATCTGCATCATCAGCTGCAACTCCGACACGCGTCAGAATAGTAAACATAAGAATTAAAGAAACCAGTACTTTTCTTTGTAACACGTAAATCCATCCCTTCTGATTGGATACAAAAAAACCGAACCTTCTTTCACGGCACGGTTTTTGCGACGTATTAATAAAATAATACTGGTGAGTCAGACGATATTCAGTTGATTCTTACCTTAATTACTCAACTTTCGCAGCTCAAAATGTTGAATAAACCCTTGATATAATTGGGGAAACCGCCAATCAAATTGTTAAGTTGACAAAGAATAGATTCTTTTTCGTCCCCTAATTTGCAATCAACTAGATTAAGCAAAAATTCCATAAGAAGCTGTAGAGATGTTTTTAAGTCCATATCCCTAACTTCATCACAAAGTAAATAAAACAACCCGCCAAAGGTGCGGTCATCGCAGTTGTTTCTACGTTCCCACTCAAGAATCAAGTAACGGGCAAACACGATGGTGGTATGACTAATAAGCATGTCAAATGAGCGACCCTGGAATTCAGTACCCAAGCTTAAATATGACTTTGCGAATTTGAAAAAGGTCTCAATACTCCAACGCATCCCGTAAATTCGGATAATTTCAGCATCATCCAGGCTAAGATCCGTGCTTATAATTGCTAACCACTCACTACGTTTATTCCGGTTTTGCACGAATACCACTTTTAGTGGCAATTTGCAG
>JAWSUT010000002.1:0-142028 GCA_033549345.1 Bacillota bacterium
CAAGAGTTCGGCCAGTTCTTCTATGGTATGCGTATTAAAACAAATGCCGGCAATGGCTGCTTCCCTGACCACATCCAGAACCCGGGCGTATGGAATGATGAAGCATGGCAGAAGAGCATGGGATGTTTTGCAGCTCTTACAGTACATTCGGCGGATAGAAGAAGGACCGAACAGATAGGGCGTTTTGCGTGGATACGTACCCCAGTGCTGGTAGAATATTTGGCAAAGTGGGCAGAGACCGGACCAGAGATCAGCAGTGTTTTCATATGATTCAATTAGAGTATTGACTGACTCGCCTTTTATGTTTATGCTAATCATGCGGGGAGGTGCAAGCCTCCTTTGTGGTGAAGGGCGAGGGTTTTTCTGCCAGGAAAAGGGGCCTCGTCCTTCTTTATTTTTGCAATCTATTCTTCTTATTGATTTGAATACCTTTTAAGTCATCAAAAAAACGCCTTATTAGGCGTCATTTCCGACAAATATACTTGGATTATAGGTTAGATTGGCTGACACATCAAGCTGGATTCAACACTAATACCAGGTTTTATTGCACCAGGCGTTATAATTAACAACACCGTGGAGGTGTACCGCATTAGAGGTGGACAAGCTTTGTCCATTTCTTCATCAGTTGGTGAAACGGAGATAACGGGCCATACATTATTCTGTAACCACGTTTTGGCAACTGCAGTGCCAAGTTTCCTCAAGAGAAGGGCATGGCATTCTGCGAGGATAAGGTTTGCGCCGTTATCATTGGCCATTAGGTGCTCACAGGATATATTGTAAAGAGTGTCGAAATACTGGATACGTTAATACCTTTGAATGTACGGTGAGTATAGGGGGAGGCAGGAAGCAGATGAGCAGGTTGCTGGAGGATATGCGGCGGTGTGTTGAACCACATATTGCAGAGCGGGGCTTGGCTTATTATCACGAGGGGTTGGTAGAGAATGTACGGGTTGACGGTGCGTGGGCCGAGGCTTTGGTGCTGGGAAACTACGGAGACTATGAGGTCCGGGTGCATCTGGAGAATGTTGCCTTTAGCGAGTGCGACTGCCCGTATGATGATTATTGCAAACACATTGCCGCTGTTTGTTACTATATTGACCGGGAAAGCGGGGTTGAGAATACGGGGCAGCCTGCCCCCGTTGTGGAAAAGACAGCAAACAGGCTCGGTTTTCTGGATGACCTGTCAAGGGATGCTCTGCTGGATATCGTTAAAACTGTGGCGGCGGATAACCCTTCTTTTTTGGAATCGCTCATTCTGGCGCTGCGGGCGCATAATAGCATGACGGAGATGGGGAACATTCGTACCCAGGGCCTTTATGTTTCAATTGAATACTTTGAAAAACGGATACCTGAAATACTGGGAGACTGTAAACGCTTGTTTGTTGAAGAAGACGATGAGTGGGACGAAGACTATTATGATGATGACGTGTGCGGCTGGGATTTTTCCGCCGGGGTGGCCAGGCTGCACAGGTTCGGGCAGGAACTGTTGGAGATGGTCACGCCGGAGCATTATATTGCCGGTACGGTGGGGCTTTTGCTTTGTGTGCGGGGACTGGCTGTGTGGGAAGAGGAATACGGAGAGGTTGACGGTGAGATCCTGGACGGCTGTAGTGAGTTTGAAGGGTACTTAAGCGAAGCGTTTGAGCGTGTCGGGGAATTTATGGAGCATGATCCGCAGGCAAGGGTTTTCCTCGAAGAACTGGCGGAGTGGATGGTTAAGCAGTGCAGTGAAATTGACGATTTGGCAGGCTGCTGTTGGCAGCTTGGCTATTGTGCCCCTGATGTGACGGGGTTGCGGCACCTTGAGAGTACCATCAGGCGGCTCGATGCGGACTTTCTGCAGAGTGAGCGGCTTGATGAGTGCATACGGCGGCTATTGGTGTACTGGTGGGTATCTCTGTGCCTGGAGCTTGACAGAGAAGGGGAAGCCAGGGCGGCGGCAGGAGACAGCTTACATGAGGATTCGATAGCCAGGCTGTTTATCCGGTACTATGAAGGGAAAAAGCGCTGGGACGCGGCAAAGGAACTGCAGTATATTTTGCTGCAGGATCGTCCATGGGTTGATGATTACCGGGGGATGGTGGAACTGTGCAGGCAGTCAGGTGATCCGGACGGTGCGCGGAAATGGTTGGAGCAATGGTTTCTGGCGTATCCTGATTTGGATCTCTTCAGGGAGTATCTCAGCTTATATGGGAGAGACGATGTGGCAGGACGGGTTGGAGACTGGCTGGAAAAGCTCAAAGCAAACAGACGGTACGAACTTGTTTTAGATATCCTGTTGCTACTTGATCAACCCGATGAAGCCTGGAGAACCTATCGGAAGTATCAGGCGTATCTGTCCGAGGGCAGCTCTACGGTGCTGAAACTGTTTCATCAGATGAAGGAGAGGGATCCGGCGGGCCTGATCCCGTACTACCGTGCTATTGTTATGGAGCATATCAGGCAGCGCAAGCGCAGTTCCTATGCACTGGCGGCCCGTTGGCTAAAGGAAATGCGGGATGCATACATGCTCTTGGGGCAAAAAAGAGAATGGGCAGAGTTTTATGACGATCTTGTGAGTGAATACAAAAGGTTTCGTGCGTTGATGGACGAGATTGAGAAGGCGCTGTATTGAAAAATAATAGCAAAGGAACGGGAAAATGAGAGAGTGTGAACATGAAGCAGTGCAAGCTTTGCCCGAAGTTGTGAAATTGTATCTAAAGCATGGTCAGGAAGCGTTGGCAAAAGAGGAAACCGATGTTGCTATTGAACTGTTTGAGAAGGTGCTAAAGGTACACCCCAACCTTTCCTTTGTCAGTTGCCTATTGGGTGATGCGTATTTAATTAAAGGCTACAGCGGCAAGGCAGTTCGTATCTTCAAAAAGCTGGTCAGCCGGGAACCAGACAATGCTCACTTGCTGGGCAGGCTTGCCCATGCATACAACAAGCGCGGCTGGTATAACAAAGCGGCTACGTATTTTAGCCAGGCATTGGCACTTGATAAAGGGGACCTGAGTTTGTGGCTGGGGTTGGTGGGATGTCTTGCCGATGCCGGCGATTATGCCACTGCCAGGACAGTGGCGGTTTCAGGAGTAGAGGCCGGCAGCAAAACGGGGCTGGATCTGTATCCCCTGTATGCGTTTCTGGTCGCATCGGATATACCCTACGAACGGGTAAACGAGCAGGAAAAGCATCTTCCGGCGATGAAAGAGTGGGCTCTGCAAAATGAGGCAGAGATCGAACGGGTGGCGCGTTTTTTCGCCTCTCTTGCGGCAAAGATACAAAAGAAGGGGTGGTACCTGGAAGCGGCAGACCTGCTTACTGCGGCATGCGAACTGCTACCGGATGACCAGGCGCTCTGCCAAAACCGGGATAAGTTTCTGGGGAAAAACAGGGTCAATCTGCTGCTGGACAAACTGGAGAGCGATCCGGCTGTCAGTGACCATCTTGTGGAAATGCTTAGATTTGAACAGGAGATGTGCGGCAAAGTTGATTGTCCTGACTGTGGTGTAACGCAGTTCATTTTTGAACTGGACATTATCGCGGAACTGGATCCTTTCAGAAGAGAAATTGCCCATATAAAGAGTTGCTTTCCCGAACTGTACGCCCTGAAAAAGAGTTTTTTTGACAGCGTGTTAGATCGGAAGAAAGAACAAAACCTTCATGAGACGTATCAGAAGAAGTTTAAAAAGTACAGCAGCCTTTATCCGGAGCGGTTTAGCTTTGACGATGGTGATGATTGGGACGAGCCGGTTCAGGAAACCTTTGTGCGTTCCGAACCGAAAATTGGCCGTAATGAGCCCTGCCCCTGTGGCAGCGGGAAAAAATACAAGAAATGTTGCGGGAAGTAACTTGCGCATTAAGACGGCGGGCCGGTTAAGTATGCTGCTTCTAAGGGGGGGTGCAGATGTCTATACCAAGGCACAAGCGGATGAAAAGAAGAAGCAGGTTGCAGGCTGCTTTGCATTGGATACCGAAGTATCCCGGAAAGAATCTGGTCAGGGGCTATGCCCGGCACTTTGGTGTGAATTTACCATGTGCCATCATTGAGCTAGAAATGTTGGGCCATAAAATCAAACAGAGTTATAAAGATAATATTTATGCACACGAAGAAGCTAAGCAGAAGCGTACTTTGGCAAGGAAGCAAAGGCAGGCAGAGAGCCAGGGGATCTATGAAGAATTTTTGGCACCGTACACCGGGTATTCTGATTTTGAGTCCTTAGATCTTGAAGACGATGAGGTTCCCTTTTAGCGATCATGGACATTGTAAGGCTCTAAGCCCTGGCAACAGGGTTTTTCTTTTTTATAGAGGGGAAAGTGTGAAAGTTGTAGAATACAGGGGGAAAATGAATTGTTAAGGTGAAAAATTATGAGTGATGCGCAAGAGAACCTGTTTAACCACATACCCGGGAATTTGTTTTCCGTACTGGCCGGCCCGTTAAAAGAAGTGCATGCGGGCCTTTTAATGATTATTTACGGGCAGTACAGGAAAACCATCTATACTCTCAATAAGGATATGGTGATTGACTTGTTGTGCGAGTATCTGGAGTCCCTGGATGAGGGGGCTTTGCTGGATTTGGAAGAAGATGAGGAGTACCGGGAGCTCTCAAGGAGTGTGAGGGAGCGGGCCAATCATATGCTGCGGAAACTGACGGAGGCCGGCTGGCTGGTCCAGGAACAGTACTATGATTATTCCTTTAAGATCACGATACCGGATTATGCGTTGGCTCTGTTGGAGGTTTTTCATAAAACGTGCAGCGGATACCGGATGGAATTTAAGGGCCGTGTGCTGAGTATTTATCAGAACCTGACAGGGGAAGACGGGTTGTCATATGTTGCGCTGCACCAGTCGGCAGAGGATACCCAAGAGTTAATTGATGGATTAAAGCGGTTAAACCACAGTATCAAGCGGTATACGGAAAAGCTGATGGACGCTACGGATGCCCGGAGTATCCTGGCTCAGATTTTTGATGAATATCATAACAAGATTTTGGGTGAGCAGTATTTTCGGTTAAAAACATCGGAGCATGTGTCCAAATACAGGACAAGGATTCTGGCAAAGGTGAGAGAGTGGCAGTCCAACCGGACAGAAATCATGCATCAGGCAAAAATCATGGTGACGGAAAAGCAGACGGAGAATCCTGTACTGGGAGAGAATCAGATTTACGATTGGCTGGGCTTTATCGAGAGTTCTTTTCTGCAGATGGATGAAATCCTGGAGGAGATCGACAGGCGCAATGCCCAGTATGCCCGGGCTGCTGTGGAGCGTTTGCGCTTTCAGCTGCAGCAGGGTAAAGGGATGGAACAAAAGCTGGCGGTTATTTTAAGCTACCTGGCAAGGAAAGTACAGGTACTGGGGGAAAAAGGGGAAGCACCGGCTGAGGTTATTGGGAGTATCGGGCTCTTTCCGCAAAGGGTGATTGATGAAAACAGTGCCAAATTGCCGCCCAGAAAAAGCAGTCCCCATACACCGCGTGTCCAGGAAACCCGGGAGGTGGATGCGGGTACAAGGGAGCGAAAGCTGGCGAAGTTTCGCAGCAGGGTAAAAGAAGAAATCACTGTGCAGCAGATTAACGACTATGTTCATGAGATGATGCGGGAAGGTCAGTCTTTGCCTTTGGCCAAGCTGCCTTTGCAGACGCGTGAAGAGTGGGTAAAGCTGATTTATATTATTTTATACAGCAATTCCAAGCGGGCCGATTATCTGCTGACAGGGCCCAAGCGGGCACATGTGGCTCTTGAAGAGGGAGATATAGAAGTGCCGGGACTGGTTGTCAAAAGGAAGGAGGGGAGCCGTTGAACTGGTATGAAAGTTACGAGGAAATGACAGATAAAGACCGGGAAGTGTTTCAGGAGACGGTCAACCTTCTTTTGAGGAAAACGTTTTTGGTCTATGAGCGGGAGGAGGACCGGGCAGCATACCGGTTTGTGGAGAAACACCTGTCGGTGATCCAGGGCTATTTGAATCTGGCACGGTGGGATCTGTATCATCACAAGCGGCTGTCGTTGTTCCAGCTCTATAACAGGGAAGAGAAAAACCGGCGTAATTTTAGTTTGCAGGAGACGATTTTTTTGTTTATTCTCCGGCTGCTCTATGATGAGAAGCAGCGGCAGCTGCGGATTACGCAAAACGTACTGGTTACAGGGCAGGAAATCCAGGAGAAATATCTGGCGTTAAAGATAAGAAACCGGTTGCCTTCCCGGGAAGATATGCAGCGGGTTTTGAAACTCTTTAGCCGGTATTCTTTGCTTGATTTAAAAAAAGGTGTCTGGAATGAGCCGGATGGTGTGTTTGTACTTTATCCTTCGATTCTTGCTGTACTTGAATCGGAAGCTCTGGAGAAACTGGCCGAGTGGCTGCTGGATGATTCGGCATTCATCGGTTTAGAGGAAGGCGGTGATGATGATGAGAGCTTTGACGCGGATGAAGCTGATTAACTGGCACTATTTCCAGAATGAGACCATCGACTTTCACGGCAGCACCCTCATCACCGGCGACAACGGGGCAGGCAAGTCCACACTGATTGATGCGCTGCAGGTTGTGATTATCGCCAACCTGAAGCGCATCCGTTTTAATTCGTCTGCGTTTGAAGAAAAAACCACACGGGACCTAAAAAGTTACCTGCGGGGTAAGACCGGGACGGAGGGCGGCCAGCATTTTCTGCGAAATGAGGATTTCTCAAGCTATCTTGTGCTGGAAATTAACCACACCAAGACGGGGAAACGTTACCAGATTGGCGTGGCCTTTGACTATTCCGCCGGCAGAGGAGAGGAAGAACACACTTTCTTTCGCATCGATGAGCAGGAAATCAGTGACGATTTGTATTTTACCGAACCGGGGTTAACACGAAACCGCCAGGAGTTTTTCCATTTCCTTAAGACCCGGGGCATTAAACACCGCCAGTACAGAAACGATGTGGGCGGTTATCTCCATGACCTGCGGCAGCTTTTTGGCAGTGTAAAAGAATCCTTTTTTCCGCTCTTTCAAAAAGGCATTTCTTTCTCGCCAATCACAGACCTGAGGAGTTTTGTGTACGGCTATATCCTCGAAGAGCGCCATGTGGATGTCAACACCATGCGGGACTACTTTGAGAAGTTCCGCCAGGTGGAGCAAATGATTGCCGACACCGAAGTGGAAATTGCCGCGTTGGAAAAGATTGCACAAGATTACGCAGAGATTGAGAAAGTACGGGACCAGCAGAAGATCAGCCGCTATATGTATCTGCGGGCGCAGCTGGAAGAAAAAAGACAGGAAGCGGCCCGGTTTGAAGAGAAGCGTGCAAGCGAAGAAAAAGCCCTTGCACGTTTACAGGCACAACTGGAAGCAGGGCAGAGCCAAAAGCTTGACCTGGAAAAAGAAAAAGAAGACCTGGATGAGGCGATTGCAGAGAACCAGGTAACCGTCCGGGAAAAAATGCTGGAAGCAGACATGAAGGTCTTGGATGAAAAACTCAGTGAGCTGAAAGCCATCCGGGAAAACCTGCTGAATATGATCCGGGTGGAAGTGAGAGAACATCATGACCTGGATGAAGTGCTTCGTTTAGTGGATGCGCCTTTTGCTCTTTCGGCCAGGCTCAGAGAAGGCCTTGCTTCGTGGCAGCAGGTGTGTGACGACAATGTTGCATCTTTCCCTGAAGCTGACGTGGACATGGCGGCTGCCTGGGGAGAGGCCATGGGTTGGCTGACGTTGGAGCGGGAAAAATGGCGCCGGGACAGGGAGCAGCTGGAGCAGGAAGAAACTGCGGTTCGGGAGACCATCAGGGAGCTGGAAAAGAATCAGATCCTGCGCAGCGATTCACCGACGATGAAGTTAAAAAGAATTCTGGAAGAGCATCTTACCGGTACTGATGGCCCTGTCCCTGTCCATATTTTTTGTGAAGCGGTGGAAATCCGGGATAAACGGTGGCAAAATGCTATCGAAGGTTATCTGCACACGCAGAAGTTTGACCTGTTGGTACCACCGGGTTATTTTGATGAAGCGCTTGCTCTTTATGAACGGCATAAGTTTTCTCATAGAATTGAGAATGTGGGTTTGGTCAACACGGAAAAATTAATGGCCAGGGCGCGTAAGCCGCTGGCAAACAGCCTGGCCGAAGAAGTGACGGCCGGGCAGGATTATATTACAGCTTATGCCGACTGGCTTTTAGGCGGGATCATTAAATGCGGCTCGGAAAAAGAGCTGAAGCTGCATGCGCGCTCCATTACGCCGACCTGTATGCTCTATCAAAACCATACGGCCCGCCAGATACCGGCAAAGCGCTATGAAGTCCCCTATATCGGCAAAGACGCCATTACCTTTCAGCTTGAACGCGCCAGAAAAGAGCTGGAGGCTTGCCGGGATAAACTTCAGTCTCTGACGGCAAAACTTGCTGCCTGCGAGGGAATTGATAATCTGTCCAAAGACAAAAGCGACCGTTATGCCGGCTGGCAAAAAGATTATAAACAGCTGCAAAATGAAGAGGCCTGGCGGGAGCAGCTTGTTTTGTTGCAGCGTGAACACATGCTGCTGGACCGCAGTGAGTTAAACAAACTGTTGCAAAAGAAGCAGGGATTAAAAGAGAAGCTCTCTGCGCTGGATAAGCAAATTCTTCAAGTTGCCGGCGATATCCGGGCAGCAGACGTTAGCTTAAAGCAGCTAACGGCCGATTTGGCACTGGCGGCAGAGGACATCACAGCGGCGGAAGGCGAGTATGACGCACATGTCGGTTCCTTGCCGGTGGATATGTCTGAGCAAGGAGCTAAGAAATGGAGCAAAGAAACAGAGAAGAAAACACCCGTTACACTAAAAAACAATTATGCATTGAGCATGACAAGGCTTGCCACTCAAATTGAGAACATGATGCGGGAATTAATCAGAATCAGAACGAACTTCGTCCACGAATTCAATTTTTCCGGTGATTCCGGCGCTGCCGATAACGAAGACTTTGCAAAGCGACTGAGACTCTTAAAAGAGAGCCACCTGCAGGATTATAAGGAGAAAGCGGGCGAAGCTAAAGAGCAGGCGGAAAAAGCATTCCAGGAACATTTTATTGCCAAGCTGCGGGAATCCATTGAACTGGCCCGGGAGGAAATCAATGAATTAAACCGGGCGCTAAAAGATCTGAAATTCGGCAGCGACTCTTACCGTTTCAGCCTGACGCCGAAAAATGAAACAAAGCACTATTACAATATGGTTATGGACTCCCAGATCTCAACCGGTGCTTCCCTCTTTAATAATGTGTTTATGGAAGAGCACGGGGAGGCCATCGCATCATTTTTCCGGGAACTATCACGCCAGGACGAGGAATTCCAGAAAAAAATGCAGCTCCTGACAGATTACCGGACCTACCTGGACTTTGAAATCATCATTACCGATGAATTAGGCAACAAAAGTTATTTCTCCCGCGTCGCCCGGGATAAATCCGGCGGCGAGACCCAGGTTCCCTTTTATGTGGCGATTCTGGCATCGTTCTACCAGGCATACCAGATGTATCGCAACCACGATACCCTGCGCCTTGTTGTGTTTGATGAAGCATTTAACCGGATGGATGCCGACCGCATTGAAGAAGCGGTGCGCTTTATTAACACACTGGGTTTCCAGGCGCTGATTGTAGCGCCCACAGGCAAGATTCAGCTGATCGTTCCCCACGTTAACACCAACCTGATTATTATGAAAGACGGATTCGACAGTTACGTCGAGCGGGTCAGCCGCAAGGAGATTGAAGCATGGAACTGACATTCCTGCAAAAAAATATCCTCCACAAACTCATAGACAAGTACGAAAGCCGCCGTGATTACGCATCCAGGGAAAAAAGTGCGCGGCGGACCATGCTGTCCGTTGACAAAAAACAGTTCCCGGATTATTTCCATATCAGCGACAGCAGCCCTCGTTTGGAACTAAACCGCGAGATGCAGGAGCTGGAAGACAAAGGGCTGGTGATGCTGGAGTGGCAAAAATTCAACCGCGGCCACACACTGCAGAGGATTATCCTAAACGATGACGCTCTTCCCGAAGCCTACCGCCTGCTTAACCGCCAAAGCCGTCGCGACGAATACGAGAGCCTAGCGGCATTGTTTGGCCGCTGGCAGGAAAAATCCCATGACGCGCTGGCCCCGTTTTTTACAGACATCTTACAAAAACTCCATGAACTCGCGCCGCTGCCGGCCCGTGTAAAACTGGAAACACAAGCAGACTACCATGATCTGTTCACCGGGTTGAATGCTTTCTTTGCCGAAAGGAATCAGGAAGTTTTAAAGCGCCAGCTCAGTGTTTCCCTCTACAACAACTCCAAACGCTGGGACGAATTAGAAAAAAGCATCCTCTGGGTTGTCAGGAATTACTGTCTGCAGGAAGACGCAGATCTGGATGACACCGATCTCCTCTCGGAGCGCAATATCATCCCCAATCCCATTCATATTAATATGTCCGGCCCCCTGGTGTTTTCCACGCCTAGAGGCAGAGTAGACGTTTCCGCGTTTTACCCCGATATCGGCCTGTCTCCGGCAATGGTCCAGGAAATGAACATCGAGGCGTGCAGCGCAGAGGCCGTTGTGACCATCGAAAACCTCTCTTCCTTTTACCAGTATGTCTACGATGGGCCGCCCGGCCACCTGGCGATATATCTTGGCGGCTTCCATAACAGGCCCCGCCGCCTGATCCTGACAAAACTTTGGGAGTTCTTTCAGTCAGAAAGCTCGCCGCCGCCGTTTTATCACTGGGGCGACATGGATTTAGGGGGTTTCCGCATCTGGAACCATCTCTGTCAGAAAACAGGGATCCCGGTACAACCGCTCTTTATGGATGAAGAAACGTATCTCTCATACCTGTCACAGGGGCAAGCCATGGAAGAGAGCTACGCCAAAAAACTTGCCGAGCTGCTTGATATCCCGGCATACGAGCCGTTCCATGTTTTAATCAGATTAATGTTGGAGAAAGGAAGACGGGTAGAGCAGGAAGCGGTTACTACAATCTCTCCAATTTCAATCAGGCAAGTGTAATATCTTGACAGAAAAACATATTTGTAATACACTGTAAGACAAGGAGGGATTGTTTTGCTTACTGTCAGACTATCGGAAGAGATGGAAAAACAATTAAATGAACTGGCGCGTAAATTAAAATTGAATAAATCTGAAGTGGTTAAAGAGGCCATCAGCTTGTATATTAAGCAAAACAGCCAGAGCCCCTATGAGACAGGGAAAGATCTGTTTGGTTGTGACAATAGTGAGATTACCGACGGGTCTACAAAATATAAAGATAATGTTCGGAGAAAGATCCATGAAAAGCATTCTCATTGATGCCGGTCCAATTATTGCTCTGTTTCGGAAAAATGATAAATATCACAAAAGGGCAGTGGACTTTGTACGGGATTACGAGGGCAGACTTTTAACCAGTTGGCCGGTGATTACTGAGGTAATGCATGAATTAAATAAACCGGATGTTCAGGAAAAGTTCCTTACATGGATAGAACGTGGTGGCCTTGAGATCATTGACATGGGACAAGAGGTAGTCTCCGATCTGATAAAGCTTATTCATCAGTATGCGGATGTACCTATGGATCTTGCCGATGCGACGCTCATGCTCTATGCAGAAAAATCAGGAATTAATGAAATAGCAACCATCGATTCTGATTTTTACATCTATCGAACTCCTAAAAATGACTGCTCTATACATGGAATGCGGAAAAAAATTATAGAAGGCTTAAATACACCTCTGGATGAGTGTGTCGAAGATGAGTAGCGAACCTACATAAAGGGGTGTAAATTAAGAAGGACGCCTGTATGCAAAATGTCAGCAGGCTGCACCAAAGACACCCTATGTAGGAGTGGAGTATACGAACTGTAATTCACACGGAGCGCATGTGCTGCAAAATAAAGTGATTAGCTTTGCACACATGAGTAGGTGCTATTTTATGCATCATGGGTAGAGCTGAATTAACCAACTCAAGTGGTTGGTCTTTTTTTGTGCCTGGCAATATAAATATTACATTGAAGGGAAGTCGATTGGCATGGCTGTTTTAGTGGTGCCAGTAAGAGGGGTGCCCAGGTGCATAAAGTTAGGTGGTTGCGATGACCGAACGTGAATTTAATATTGATAACGATATTTTTAAGCTTATTGTTGATCAGTTAGACGGCGTTGTTATCACAGACAAAGTGGGCCGTTATGTTTACGTGAATGACAGTTGGAAGAAATACATGGGTTTGAGCCTGGAAGAAGTTCGCGGTAAGTATGTTAAGGATGTAATGCCCTTTACGAAAATTGAAGAGGCTTTAAGAGCGGGAAAAAAAGTATTTGGAAATCCCACTCCCGTCAAACGTGAAAAAAACGTGAAAGCATTCAGCAACTATATTCCCATTTATCATAACGGCGAAATAGTAGCGGGCTTTATTCATGTCATCTTTAACAATATGCAAACGGCTATACACTTTTCCGATATTGTCAATAAAATGGCAAACGAACTGGACCATTATAAGCAGGAATTAAAAAAAATGAGGGGCGCTAAATATTCGCTTGATAATATTATCGGAGAAAGCACTTGTATACAGTACATGAAAAAGCAGATTCAGGATGCGGCCCGTTCTGTTTCCACGGTACTTATCGAGGGAGAGACCGGCAGCGGCAAAGAACTGATTGCCCATGCGATACACGATTTAAGCAGCAGATCTCTTAACCCGTTAGTTAAAATTAATTGTGCGGCCATTCCGCAGGAACTGCTGGAGTCAGAATTTTTCGGGTATGAAGAAGGAGCATTTACAGGGGCCAGAAAAGGTGGAAATAAAGGTAAATTGGAGTTTGCCCAGGGCGGAAGCTTTTTTCTGGACGAAATTAATCAGCTGTCCTTGCCTTTGCAGCCCAAACTGCTGCGGGTGCTGCAGGAACGGGAGATTGAACGGGTTGGAGGCACAACGAGTATTCCTCTTGATGTAAGGTTTATCGTGGCCACCAATACGTCTTTGGAAAAACTGATTAAAGAAAATAAGTTTAGAAGCGATTTATTTTATCGCTTAAATGTTATCAATATAAAAATCCCACCCCTCAGAAACAGAAAGGAAGACATTCCGTTAATCGTAGAAAACCTGGTCAGCAAGTTGAACTTTCAGTTGGGTATGAGCGTGGAAGGCGTTACGCCCGAGGTCAATGAAAAGCTGCAGCATTACAACTGGCCGGGGAACATAAGAGAGCTACAGAACGTGGTGGAAAGAGCTATTAATAGCGGACGAAGCGGTGTCCTTGGGTGGAACCATTTCAGGGAATACTTCGATAATAAAGGAACCAGCAGCAGCCAAAAGGGCAGCGGGATAAACAATTTTGCCATAAAAGAAGTGAAGAGAAATTTTGAAAAAGAAATTATTGCGGAAGCTTTGCGCAAGAGCAACTATAACAAAACGCGAGCTGCCAAAGTCTTGGGGATTTCCAGAGTATTGCTTTACAGAAAGATTAGAGAATACGAAATAGAGATGTGTTAACTTATGTTTACGTTAACCGTTGTTTACAAGTAGTTGAAAATGTGTTGAAATCTCAATCATTTTGTGGTTGCAGAAAAACATTTTTGTATACAAATGTTTACACTGCCGTGAAAATGATAGAAGCGTGGCTGCTAAAAAGTGCGATATATCAGCGCTTTTTATTTTTTTTTCAATTGGTATGGAAATTGCTCTCTTATTCCATAAAACAGGGTTGAGAGGGGGACTACAGGTGAAATGGATCATTCATCCACTGGTTTTGGGGTGGATTGAGGTACCCAAAAACTTGTTGACAGCAGGCCTGGACGCCGGTTTGCAGATACGGATACCTTATCTTGGTTTCTTTCTGACGAATGGTAAAGCCCGTATCATGGTTGACAATGGCATAAACAGCAGGTATATCGTTGACGGGAGAGCCTGGGCGGGAATGCCTACTGAGGGAGGAGAGGACTGCATAACGAGTGAGTTTAACAGACTAAAAATCGATCCGGCAGAAATAAGCACGGTTATTTACACTCATTTGCACAACGATCATGCGGGAAACGCCCACCTGTTTCCCAATGCGACCCATGTATTTCAGCATGAAGAGTGGCGGGAGTTGGTAGACCCGCTTCCATCGATGAAAATCCGGGGGGATTATGACCAGTCTGTGATTGAGGTTTTTAAGAATCTTACCTGTCAACGGGTTGTGGGAGATGTGGAGTATGAGGATGGGATACATTTACTCTTAACTCCTGGTCATACTGCCGGCAGTCAGTGCATTGCGGTGGAAACGGAAGCAGGAAAATATCTGCTCGCCGGAGATACAATTCATATCCGGCATATTGCCTATGGTTATCTCAGGGAAATGGAAATGATGGACGGTGCAAGAATTTCAGTCACTCCTGCACCTAAGGAATGGGATGAGATTGCGCATTCAAGCCTGGTATATGATCATTATGCCTGGTATAAATCAATTTTCAGAATTCGAAGCATCTTTAAGGATCCGCACTATGTCCTCACCGGCCACGGACCGTATCTGGTAAATAAAGTCTTTGGATAGAGGGGAGAGATCATCATGTCGCAAGTAAGGATTGTTGATTTGGCCGTACCAACAGATCCGGATGCTTGTGAGCCGGAAAAAGCCGAATTCAAAAGAATTTACCACAGGGAAGGAGCAAAACAGGCCGCAGGCTTTTTTAACCTGGATGTGGATGACTTCCCCGACGGACTCTTATGGGCCAATGGAGCAGTGGTACTTGGAGAACATACAGGCACTCATCTGGATGCACCAATCCATTATGCACCGACTGCAGAAGGAAGGCCTGCCAGAGCCATAGATGAGATTCCCCTTGAGTGGTGCTATGGTGACGGTGTTGTCCTGGACTTTCATGAAAAAGAAGCGGGTTATGCAATTACGGAAGACGATATAAAAGATGAATTAAAACGGATTCAATATGTTCTTAACCCGGGGAATATCGTGCTGATTCGGACCGATGCGGATAAATTCCTCTACGATCCGAGATACTTTTCAATTCATCCCGGTATGTCTGCAGAAGCCACAAGGCATTTATGCAAACAGGGAATCAGAGTCATGGGTATTGATGCCTGGGGATGGGATGTCCCATTTGCCAAAGCAGTTGAAAAATATAAAGAAACAAAGGATAAGTCGGTATTATGGGAAGGACACCTGGTCGGCAAAGAATATGAATATTGTCATATTGAAAAGTTGGCAAACTTGCGGCAATTGCCACCGTATGGGTTCAAGGTAGCCGCATTCCCTGTCAAGCTAAAAGGCGGAACGGCCGGCTGGTGCAGACCGGTTGCAATCATTGAAGAATAAGCAAGGAGGAAAAGCAGATGGAAAAACTCATTATCTCTGCTGCCTTAACGGGTGCCTGGCCGACCAAGAAGAATAATCCCAATATACCTACCACACCGAAAGAAATAGCCGAAGATGCTTATCGCTGCTACAATGCAGGCGTTTCTATCGTGCACCTGCACATGAGAGATGAAAACGAAGCGGGAACGATGGATAAGGATCTGTTTGCAGAAACCGTATCCAGGATTAGGGAAAAATGCGATGTGGTTATAAATTTAACCACTTCCGGAGAATTGGGCGCCTCGGATCAGAGAAGGTACGAACACCTCATTGAAATAAAGCCTGAACTGGCGTCGTATGACTGCGGTTCGATGAACTGGATGCATGCTGCTGTTTTTCTAAACAGCCCGGCGTTTCTTGAAAAACTTGGCCGGGTAATGATCGAGAACAATGTTAAGCCTGAAATTGAGTGTTTTGACGCAGGGATGGTCTATAACGCGATGTATTACATCCAAAAAGGCATAATCCTAGAGCCGCCGCATTTTCAGATTTGCCTTGGTGCACCGGGAGGCATGACGGCAGAAATTGAAAACCTGCTGTTCATGCAAAAGCTGCTCCCGGCTAATGCCACATGGTCAGCTTTTGGAATTGGTGCCCAGCAAATGCCGATTTTATATACAACCATTGCTTTGGGCGGGCATGTCAGAGTTGGTATGGAGGACAATATCTATTATGCAAAAGGCGTACTGGCAGATTCAAATGCCCAGTTTGTTGAAAGGGCAGTAAGAGCGGGCAGGGAATTCGGAAGAGAAATTGCCACACCTGCTGATACAAGAAAGATGCTAAGTTTACTGTAGTTTACAAAATAGCCGTCCGTTAAAAGGAGGTGTTATCGATAGGGTAATACGTCGGAGCACAGGCAAGAAACCATATCAGGGAGGGAAACCTATGTCTATTGGCGGCGTATTTTTAGTGATTAGCGTTACCTTTGGAGCCCTTTTGATTGCAGCAGGATTAATAACCAGGAAATGGGTCAATGACTCGTCGGATTTTATTCTGGCAGGCAGGGAAATCAGCTTAGCACTGAACATTTTTGGTGTGGCCGCAATTGGGTTTGCCGGTACAAGTATTGCGCTAAGCCCGGGTTTTGCAATACTGTACGGCTTCTGGGGATCGTTTATCTCACTCGGCATTATATTCTCCATCGGCGGACTCAGTCTGTATGGTCTCTTTTTTACAACGTTTGTGCGGAGATGCGGTGCCCAAACGTTGCCCGAATGGCTTGAGTTACGGTATAGCAGCAAGGTCAGGCTGATTATTACCATCGGTACAATACTTGGGTTGACGGGCATTATGGCTAATAACGTCGTTTCGATGTCGGGAGTTATCACCGGGTTTACCGGATGGCCGCTTTATGCCACCATTTCCGTGATCTTCTTTCTGTTTTTGCTTTTCTCTTATCTTGGCGGTTTTTGGGCCATTACCTTTACCGATTTCCTCCAGCTTATTGTAGGCTTAATCGCTGTTCCGCTAATCATCTTCTCCTTTTTCTCCAGCTATGGCGACTTTGCCTGGCTGCAGGCCAACTGGGCCAGTGAAGCCGGTTTTCTGACGTCCGGACTGACAGGCATGTCCATGCCGGTCTTTAGCTTGAAATACCCAAGCTTTCTGACGTTTGCATTCCTGTTCGCAGCGTTTTTGGTCTGGGGGAACAACTACTACTGGTTACGTGCCGCTTCGTGCAGAAGTGAGAGAACAGCCAAGCTATCCTTCTTCTGGGCAGGGGTATTGCTCTGTGTTGTTTTCTATGTGCCCTTGACGCTGGTTGGTTCATTTGTAGGAGCTGCTTACCCGGATTTATTCGCTCCCATTGGTACCGTACCCGCCGTAGCGGCCTACGGTGTGTTCCTGAGAGAACTGCCGGTATTTATTGCGGCTTTTCTGCTTTTGACATCACTGGCTGCGGGCGTTTCCACATCAACCACAGCTCACATCGGAGCCAGTTCCGTGGCTGTACGTGATATTTACCAGAAGTATATTAACCCCAGTGCCAAACCTCAGCAGCTTATATTGCCATCCAGAGTTATTCTGCTTGCTTTGGGTGTGCTGGTCTGGTTCCTGAGCTTTTACCCGGGTGGGCCGGTATATTTGTTTGCTTTTTCCACTTCATGGTTAGGGCCCCCGTCATTACTTGTATTCCTGGGAATTGTCTGGAGAAGGTTTAACGCAGTGGCAGCTCTTTGGTCTGCAGCGATAAGTATGGCTACCATGTTTGTTCTTACACTGTTAGAGTTAACTAAGATCTTTGCCATCTCTCAGTATTCACATGTCGGTATCGTCGGTTTTATTGCAGCTATTATTCCGGCTGTCATAATTACCTATGCCACAAAGCCAAAATATTACGGCAGCCCGGATTGGGTCAGAGAACCAAATGAGAACAACAGGGAAGATGTCAAGTTAGACCAGAATGGTTTAGAAGTGTTGATGCTGATTCGGATGGGATATGCAAATATGTCCGAACTATGCGATATACTGGGTCAGGATGCAGGTGTCTTAAATAAGCATGTGGAAAAGTTGGATCTTGGTGGGTATATTGTGAGGCAGTCGCTTACCGGTTCGGGATTTTACGCCTTTACCATCAGCACTAAAGGCATTGATGCCCTGCCCGAATTTAGCGAGGAAGAAACTGTTTTGCTGCAGGATAACCTGTCCTTAGACAGCGTGCGGGTGTTACGTATTGCTGCCCAGGATACGGGGATATTACCGCAATTGATAAGCAGCGGAGAATATACATCTCTCGAGATCTCGGCAACGTTGTCCAAACTAATCCGTAACGGCTACCTGTTGGAAGGTGGTTTCTGGAAACGGACCATTTCCCTGACGGAAACAGGGAAGGCCGTTTTGGATAAGCATAAAGGCATTAAAACAAAAGAAGTGAGCTACACACCATCTGCAGCACACATCGGTAAAAACATTGCCGGCTAGGAAAAAAAGCGCATTGGTGAGTGTAAATCATAGGAACCGTGAGGCCCTGGTGAAAGCCGGGCCTTTTTTTTAAATATTGTGAAACAAGAGAAGTTGTTTTTATCTGCGATTCGGAAGAAGAGTTAAAAAAAGTTTGCACCAAAAGCAGGTATGGAAACGTATACGTTGAAAATAATAGAATCAAATGATACTATTTCTCTTGATTTGCATGACTGCCTATGGTAAAATTTACATAGTTATACGTTTGGGGTGATGAAATGGCAGTCTGCCCTAAGGATGAAATTTACGAGTATCTTTGCAGCGTGCAAGCAAAGTTAATGCTAAACGTTGCTAATCTTATGATTATAGATAGAAAAGACAGAAAGAATCAGAACTGTATGGTTGAGTTAGGGCTCAGGCATATGGATGTTGCGGGTATCTTACAATCACTGACAGTCCGGAATTACTCTGAAACGGTAGAAGATGAGAAGTTTCCCGGCACTGTGCTTAGGGTATTTGGCTATAGTTATGAAGGGCATGAATTGTACATAAAACTGGCACTTCGTAAAAAAGTGGTTTGTGTTTCAATACATGAAAAGGAATATGACATGATTTACCCTTATGCGGATTAGGCGTGTACGGTTTCTGTCATTATATCTTGGGGAGGCAGTGATTTATGGTGTGGGAGAATGGTCAGGTGAGTTATTGTTGCTATTGTGACGATGATTTTCCGGTTGAAATCAAAGAGGTCTCACAGGAGAATGTCATCAAAGGGCAAAAAGTTGAGGCCGTAGTTAGACATGCATATTGTACAAATTGTACCCAAGAGGTCTATATTGCAGAAATCAATGACGAAAACCTGCGAATCATTGATGAAAAATACAGACTAGATCATAATATTGTTCTTGTATCTGAAATTGAAGAGCTGCTTGAGAAGTACAATATCGGCGCAAAGCCGATGTCTTTGTTGCTTGGTTGGGGGGAGGCAACGCTTCCCAGGTATTTAAAGGGACAAATTCCAAACAGGGAACATAGTGACAGACTAAAAAAAATAAGGAACCCGTATTGTCTATTGGAGATATTTCAACAAAACAAAGGAGTCTTAAGTGATGTGGCAGCCAGAAAAGTTGAAGGGGCTCTCTCTGTACTGCTTGAATTGGCGGCCGGTCAGGAAAACATAATCCCCGAGAGAGGGTTAGTGGAGTTTTTCCAGGATCATCCCAATTCTTTTAATGGATACACGCAATTTAACCTTAAAAAAACGATTCATGCAATCCTATACTTCCTGTCAAACTATGGACCTTCCTATAAGACGAAGATGAATAAGCTGCTGTGGTATGCCGATATGCTTTCCTTTAAAAGGAATTCGCAGGCGATAACAGGTCTACGTTATGTTCGGCATCATTATGGCCCGGTCCCCAAGCGGTATGAATATCTATATGGCAGTCTCAGCGATGTATATATCACCTTAGACGAATCCAATTTTGGCACCCGGTTGCTGCCATTAAAAGAATATAGCGGTGACGTTTTTTCGCCGGCTGAGCTTCAGGTTTTGCAAGATATCGGTGACCGCTTCCAGGATATGAATGCAGAAGGACTTTCTGAGTACTCGCACGGAGAGTATGCTTATCTAGAAACAAACAGGAAAGAATTGATTTCATTCGAATACGCAAATCGGCTGCGATTTAATTAAAGAAAATGCCTTGCTCCAATTGAACCGGAGCGCGGCATTTTCACTGTTTAAGTCAGTCTTGTTGGAGGTGTTACCGGATGAAAGAGTTGTTTGCTGCACGGGAGGCCTTTGAGGCGGGGAAGAAACAGAAGGCCAGAAAGCACTTACTGGCAGTGGAGCCGGAATTGGGGAAGATGCTGAAAGCGGCGGGAGGGAAACCTGAGGGGGAGGCCCTCTATCATCTGGGAATGTTTTTACATACCCTGGGTTCGTTGGGGGAGCATAAACGGGTGGTTGACGTTTGCCGGCGCTGGCAGGCGCTGTATGATGATTGGGAACTGCGCTATCAGGCAGGGGTCGCGGCTTTTAACCTCGGGCGTTTTATGCAGGCGGCTGCGTACTGGAGCGAAATTCAACATGTACCGCATGTGGCGAATATGCAGTTTGTGGCGCAGTTGGTGCAGCGGGGGATGATACCGCCGTTTCAGCTGGAATATGATTTGCCCGACCCTGAAGTTGTCCAGGTGAAACTAAACAGGGAAACTGCGGGGATGACAAAAAAAGGCCTGCGCTCAGGCCTGGTCACCATGGTTCTTTTGGAGATGATGTTTGACGAAAAAGAAGAAAAAGCTGTGGCCGAGCTGAGTTTGCCCTTATTGTCATGTACAGGCAGCTGGGGCGCAGAGCTTGGCTTTGGCCTGATGAAATGTGATGCGGTTTCCCAGGCTGTACGGATGGGTGTGGGGCTGGCGATGATGAACGCGGGACATTTTACGCCGGAGGATGTTTTTACGGCAGAAGAACTGCAATCGGTAAGACCGGCTGAAGAGCATCGTCATGAGACAGTTGTGGACGATAGGCAGCGGTTTTCTTATGATGCGGCAACCAATGCTGCTCTGCGGATGGTGAAAATACAGTTTGCGGAAAACGGGGTTGAAGTCGATACACGCTATATGGATTACTTTGGGGACGTCTGCCCGCGATGCGGCGGCAGAATCCGGGCAAACAGAGGTGTAATTGACGAGGCGGCCAGTGTTTCCAGCTACATGTTCCTGGAGCAAAATAAGGCGGTGCTTTATTGTATCTGTAAGAAATGTGCCCGGCAGATATCCCGTTCTTTTCGGCCTGTGGATGATTCCGAAGTAACGGAAGCCAGAATAAGCGCCAAGCTTCCTGATCTAGCCCGGAGTAAGCCTTGCGGAAGAGCAGAAAAGGAAAAAGAATGGGAGATCCTGCGGCGGATACACAATAGAAGTGACTAGTTCATAACGGGACAAAATTTGGGCTCAGGGACTATTTGTGTTATCGGCTAACGCTTTTTACAAAAATAGCTTATCGGTTACAAGGAAAACAACTCTACCCTGTCGAAATCATTACTATCGTTTTACAGGTGGTGAGAAAATGGAAGATGCCAAAGTGGCTGTGATTCTGGAAGATCTGAGATCGCAGTTTAGTGTATTTGGTGAAGGCCTGCAGACGCTAAACGATAAAGTGGACCGGATCGATAAAAAAGTAGACGCACTTGAAACAAAAGTCGACTCACTTGAAATTAAAGTAAACGTACTCGATAACAAAGTAAGCATACTCGACAACAAGGTAGACGCACTTGATAACAGGCTGAAACGACATGAAACAAAAAATGAGGAAGAGAACCGTTTACTTATGCAGATGATCAGGGAATTAAGTGAAGAGCAGCAAAAACTAAAAAGGGCAAAGTAGGCCGTGCTGCCTGAGCACGGTCTCTTTCGTACTGCCAAAGGATTAATGTGGTCATATGGTAGCAAAAAATCCCTTTTAAAGGGATATGATAATGGTGAACTTGCGGGGGATTCATGGCTAAAATGTCCTGTGCTAGAGTACTGGGAAGCGATTGATTATAAAAAAGTCCGTCAGGTGATCAGGGATATAATGGCATTCTTGGAAAAAGTGCAAACACAGCTAATAGATACTGAAAACCACGATATGAGGTGATTAATGTTGAGTAAACTGCCGAAAGAATTACAGAAGCGGCTGGATGAGAAGATGCAGGCCGGTTATCGTTTGATGTATGCTGATAACGACCCGGGTGCGGCAGATGAGTGGCTGGAAGTGTGGGAAATGATTAAATCAGCTATGGATGAGTATGGTATTAACAGTATTGAGGATTTTGACCGGGAGTTCGAGGGAAAAGAGCCGGTTTACAACTGGTCCGGTGATTTTGAAATGACACTGGAGAATGCCGGGCGCGGAAATTCACTTTATCTGGAAAAAAGGATTGTGTTCTGTCGTGAATACATTGAGCGGTATCACGACCGGACTGATTACAATATCATGAATATGAAGAGAGCGGTTGCTGAATCCTATTTCAGGCTTGGGCAAAAAGCAGATGGCGAGCTGCTATTTCAAAAGATTACTGAGGAATATCCTTTTTGGAGCTGGGGCTGGATTGGTTGGGCGGATATGTACTGGCTGTTCGGCCGGGAAGAAGATAAGAACAGTGATAAGGCAATTGCTCTTTTGCAGCGGGCACTGCAGGAAAAGGAACTGGATGAGCGCCATGAGGTGCAACAGCGTTTAAAAGACTTGTATCTTGATTTGGGTATGAAAAAGGAAGCAGATGCCATTAAAGTTAAACGGCAAAAGCAAAAACCGATACAGCAGGCGAGAGTTAAACAAACGCCGGTACAAGTGACAAAAGTCGGCCGGAATGAACCATGCCCCTGCGGCAGCGGAAAAAAGTATAAGAAATGTTGTGCTGGATAAACAAGATATAAGTGACTAAAGGCAGAGTTTAACAGCCGTATAATCCCGCCGGTTTGTAAAACGGCGGGACTTTTTAATGGGGCTAAAGGGTTTGAATTTAGCAACGGCGAAGTAGTGGCAAAATAGCGTTGGATGAGTGCTGTGTATAAATTGGAATAGAAATCAGATGTGTAACGGAGGCAGATTGTATGCAAATATGTCTGACAAAAAAGCTGCAGAGTCAACTGGGCGTTGCTGTTGAGAGTGGATCCGAAGAAAATGACGTTTTTTGCTGGAGCGCAAACTTGATAACCGTTAACAGAAGGAAGACCGTTGTTGTGGTAAATGACAGCAGCCGGTTCGGTTTTGTGTTGCATGGGTTAAAGGCAAAGGACTTTAAGAATTTTCATGAGCTGGTACTTGAGGGGATAAAAACGTGTCTGCGGGAGGAAAAGATTAAGGAAGAGATCATTGAAAAATATATTCAGTCTGCCGGTGAGCCGGTATATACAAAGACCCGCGGCCGCAGTTATGTTGCACGGCTTAATAAGGCCTGTGAGCTAGCAGGGTACTTCGATGATGTGTTTAATCCGGAAGTTCTTTATCAGAAGCGTGTCTCGGATAAGATGAATAATGACTATATTACTGTGCGCGAAAAGAAAGGTTATGAACATCCGCATATCCTGCTGCTGATGGATTTTGAGAAATTTGCAGGTGGCCCTGTGATCAGTTGTGAGGCGGTGGATTTGCTGATAAAGCTTAATTTGGACAGCAATACGGCCTGGCGGAGAATTGTTACACCTGTAGATATCACGTTTAATCAACTGCATGAAATACTGCAGGTTACTTTTGACTGGAAAAGTTCCCACTTGTATAATTTCAGAATTTCGGATGAGTCGGGGCAATGTGTTCTCGAGGTCGTCAGCGAGTATGAGGATATGGATGAATCATTCGCAGATTGTGAGTTGCTTTTAGACTATGATGTGAGCTTACGAGACTATATCGGGGAGCAGCACAAAATAGTTTATCTGTATGACTATGGTGACAGCTGGGAGCATGAAGTAAAAAAACAGAGAGTTATTTCCGGCCATGATAAAAATTATCCTGTCTGCATTATGGGTGAGGGCAATACCCCTCCTGAAGATGTGGGTGGTGTACATGGTTATGAGGACTTTTTGCAGATTATGGCTGACCCGGAGCATGAAGAGTATGAAAGCACTCTTATATGGGCCAGAAGTCAGTGGCACAGGGATTTTGATATCAAAACTGTAAACAGAAGACTAAGAAATGTCCTCCGGCGATAACTTTATGAGAGGGATCATAACTCAAAAAAAATATATGCGCCTCGCGGCAGGCTATTTACTTCGCCCTGCCTTGAGTTCGAGAAGGATCGGGGAGATAGATGGGAAAGGAACAACTTTACAAGCGAGTGCACTGCTGTGCAGAGGAATTGCTTGCTGAGAAGGGCTATATCATTCCGGTAGAATTATTGGTGCGGATGGACAGGCTGAAGGCAAAACGAGTGGAAGACTGGCGCTTTCGGAGAATACCTTACCTGGAGCGGGTTACCGGAGGAAGCTTGGGAAAAATGAACACAATTTTGCAGGCGTTGCGGGAGTTTGCCCGGGCAAGTGGGTTGAAGCCCTCCCGTACGGTTTATATGTCGTGGGGGAAGGGGCCAAAAGTGCGGCTGCGGTTTTCCAAGTCCGGCACTGCCTATATGGAAGAGCTGTATTCAACACATTTTATACAACCAAAAGACTGAAAGCGCGAGGTAGAAACAAAAAAATGGCAAGAAACATATATGGAAAGACATGGTGGGGGAAAGCCTGGATTCGGGCGCTGGAGTATATTGATTACAGCAGCCGTCTGCCGAGGGGCAGACGTTATGCCAATGCGGGAGCGGTAACATCGATTGAGGTAAAAAACGGTACGATTACGGCCAGGGTGCAGGGGAGACGTAAATCCCCGTATAAGATAACCATCAGTCTGACACGGTTTCATGTGGGTGAGACGGAAGCCCTCAAGCAGCCGATTGGCCAAAAGCCGGCACTGGCCGCTGAGCTTTCTCTTGGTCGCCTGCCGGAATCGCTGCCGGATAATATGACTGGAGCTTGGCCTGGAATTATTTCCGGATTCCTGGCACGAGATTGCGTCGGATTGTTCCTGCCCGGATTGGGCCAATCCCTGCAAACACCTGGCGGCAGTGTATCTGGTTTTGGCCAATGAAATCGACCAGGATCCGTTTATTCTTTTTGAGCTGCGGGGTATCCGCCGGGAAGAACTGATTGGTGCGGCAGGTTTTCAGCGGAATGTTGCGGCAAAGGATGGGTTTGTCCCGGTAAAAGAAGTGGTTGCGGACCCTATGCAGGAGCGGGAGTTTACTGCGGGAGGTTTGCCGGAACGGGCGTCCGAGTTGAGGGCTATTTCCTCTCTCTTGGCGGATGCGCCGCTTTTTTACCGGCATGACAACTTTAAAAAAATACTGGTTAACGCCTACGAAGCGCTAGCGTCTGCAGAAATGGAGCAGCGGGAGGTTTACTTTCCGAAGCTAAAGAATGCCGGCGTCAGGCTGATCTACGGGAGCGGCGGCTCTCATCTGTTTCATGCGGAAGCGTTTTATCTTGGGGAAGATGCGTTTGGTTATGATATTGCAGACAAAACAGCGGCGTATGCGGTACCGGTAGCTGAAGACGGCGGTTTAACCCTGCGCCGGGTAAAAGGTGAGGTCACAACGGCGCGCTATCTTTTGGGGCAGCTGCTGAAGACAAACCTGATTACCGAGGGGACGCCGGAAATGCGCTTTCTCAGTGCGGCCGCTTCTGCCGCCCTGCTTTTGGCGCGATTATCGCTGTTTATTCCCGAGGTGGTGCCGGAAGGCAGAGGGAAGTTTGCTGTTCGTTACCGTCCGTTGGCAAACGATACACAGGTCAGGGAGGTGATGGATACCCTGACGGCGATGTATCCGGAGGGACTGATTTACCGGAAAAAAGATAAGGCTGTCCTTACCGGCCGTGACGGTGTGGAGGAAGTTCTTTCCCTTTATCTCTCCTTTATGGTCCGGGAATACGCCGGGTGTCCCTGGGATGAGCCGTTGTGCCGGGCCTTTTTTATCATGGACACGTACGAGGCGTCTTCGTTTAGCATGAAGCAGACGATTAAAGCAGCGGCAGACTGGCTTGCGCCGCTGACCATGTCTGTGGGCCGTTATTCCCCGGTACTCCGGGTGGAGCTGCCGCAGGGCAGGCAGCGGAAGTTCCGCCTCTGGCTTGATGTGGAAGACAGAGAGGATCCGCTGCATCCGCCTGTTGCCCTGGGGGATGTTTTTGCCGGAAAAAAAGTGTTTGGTTGTCCCTGCGGTGAGATATTAGATGGTGTGGGCCGGACGATAGCGGTTGCCGGGGAGTATTGCAGTGAATTAAAGGAGCTGCTGGATCACAAAGGCGAGCCTTTGGCCATGTCGGCTGAAGAATTACCGGTTTTCCTCAGCCGGGCAAAAGGTACCCTGTCCATGCTGGGAATTCGTATCATCCTGCCTAAGGAACTGCACTCCATGGTATCGGCACGACTGGTACTTGCCGCCAAAAGCCGCAGGAAAAATATGAACTATCTTTCACTGGCGGAGATGATGGATTTTTCCCTGGAAGTGTCTTTGGGGGATGAGCGGGTCAGTAAAGAAGAATTTATGGCGCTGACGGCAAATGCCCGCGGGATTGTCCGTTTCCGTGATCAATACCTTTTACTGGACCCGGATGAAGTAAATCGCCTCCTGGGCCGGTTAAATAAACCGCTGCCGGCAATGGATTCCGCGAAACTGCTGCGCGCCGGCCTGACCGGGGAGACGGAGGATGCCGTCTTTGCTGCAGATGAAACACTGCAAAATCTACTGGACGACCTTCATCGTGTAGAAGATGTTTCTTTGCCGCGCAGCCTGCAGGCCACGCTTCGCCCTTACCAGGAGAGGGGATTTCGCTGGCTCTATACCAACCGCAAGCGGGGTCTGGGTTCCTGCCTGGCAGATGATATGGGGTTGGGTAAAACACTGCAGGTCATTGCTTTACTGCTCAAACTAAAAGAGGAAGGCAGCCTGGAAAATCCTGCGCTGGTCATTTGCCCCACGACGCTGCTTGGTAACTGGGAGAAGGAATGTGCCCGCTTTGCCCCGCAGCTGAGGGCAACTGTACGTCACGGTTCTCAGCGGGAATGGTCCGTCGGGGGTGTTGACGTGGTAATCACCTCCTACGGTGTGGCCAGAAACGATAAAGAAATGATGGCCAAAGTTCCCTGGTCGCTTTTGGTTATCGATGAGGCGCAGAACATCAAGAATGCCGATACCGCCCAGGCCAAAGCCATTAAAGAACTAAACGCGCAAGGCTATATTGCCATGAGCGGTACGCCCGTGGAAAACAGGCTTGATGAATTGTGGAGTATATTTCACTTTATCCTACCCGGATATCTCGGCTCCCGTGATGCTTTCTCCCGCCGTTTTGCCGTACCGATTGAGAAATACAGGGACAGTAAACAGGCAGATACCCTGCGCAAGGCAACAGCGCCCTTCATTTTGCGCAGAATGAAATCGGATAAAAAAATTATTGCGGATCTGCCGGATAAAATAATTAAAAACCAGTTTTGCCGGCTGACGGCGGAACAGGCCGTACTATACCAGCAGGTCCTGCAGAGGGAACTGTCTGTCATTGAAAACAGTGAAGGGATGGAAAGAAGAGGATTGATTCTGCGTCTTTTGACGTCGCTTAAACAAATCTGCAACCATCCTGTTCATTATGCCAAAAAGGGGACGCCCCGGCCGATGCACTCCGGGAAAGCCCAACTGGTATTTGAACGAATTGCCCAAATCGTTGAACATGGAGAAAAAGCCCTGATTTTTACTCAATACAGGGAGATGGGTGAAATCCTGACTGAGATGCTTGCGTCCCTGCATAATCTGGATATCCCCTTTTTCCATGGCGGCCTGACACGTAAAAAAAGGGAACATCTGGTGGAAACATTTCAGAACAACCCGGACTGCCCGCTCATGATTGTCTCGCTGAAAGCGGGCGGAACAGGTCTTAACCTTACCGCCGCGACCCATGTGGTTCACTACGACCTGTGGTGGAACCCGGCTGTAGAAGACCAGGCGACCGACAGAGCCTACCGAATCGGCCAGAGAAGTAATGTTACGGTGCACAGATTTGTCACCCTCGGTACGTTGGAGGAAAAGATAGACGCCATTCTCACAGCCAAAAAAGAACTGGCAGAGATCACCGTCTCCACCGGGGAAACCTGGCTGACCGAAATGACGAACCGGGAACTAAGAGAACTGTTCACGCTGACGGGTTAACGGGAACCTGCAGCAGAGGATTGGATGGATGAACATGAAGCCGGTTAAAATAGGTGATTTAGTGGATATATTTGATTGCCGGGCGGACGAGGCACAGTATTATCTGAATAAGAAAACCGCTCAGATTCTTATGGTCCAGAGTATATGCAAGTTGCCTGGAATGAAGATGAAGATACGGATTTGAGCAAATTCCAGGATTGGGAACGGGAATGTATCCGGGAAGCGATCTCTGTTTTGGAAAACGAGGATGATTTTGCGCCGTTGCCTGAAGCGTATGATATTAATCAATACGAGATAATTTCCGATTTTTGCTATGCAGTGCAAGACGATAAGCTATCGGCAATCTGTGTGATTTAATCCGGGGCAGCGGGGCGTTTGGCCGCTTTAAGGATGCCGTCTACCGCTATGGGATTGCAGATCAGTGGTATGAATATAAAGAGAAGGCTTTACAAAGGATTGCCCGGGAGTGGTGTGAGGAAAACGGAATTCCCTATGAGGATTAAGGGGTAGTGGTAAAATCGTAAATCTTTTCCGGGCTCATGAATTTTTTACCAGCATAGCCGGGTCGTACACAAGGAAAACCACTCTACCCTGTCGAAAGTATTACTATCGTTTTTGGGCGGTGAGAAAATGGAAGATGCCAAAGTGGCTGTGATTCTGGAAGATCTGAGATCGCAGTTTCGTGTATTTGGCGAAGGCCTGCAGTTGCTAAACGAGAAAGTGGGCCGGGTCGATAAAAAAGTTGACGGACTTGAAACAAAAGTAGACTCTCTCGAAATTAAAGTAGATGTACTTGATAAAAAGGTAGACGCACTCGATAAAAGGCTGGAGCGGCATGAAACAAAAAATGAAGAAGAGAACCGCTTACTTATGCAGATGGTCAGGGAGTTGAGCGAAGAACAGCAAAAACTAAAAAGGGCAAAATAAGAGGCCGTGCAGATAAAAGTACGGTTTCTTACGTAGTGCCAAAAGAGCCGAGGCAGTTTGTGAGCCGGAGTGTACCGGCTGATTGATATCATATCTTATTTGTTCTAAAATAGAATGAAATATGTTGGTGAGGACTATTTGGGTAATGGGGTGATTTTCTGTGCACAGGAAAGTGGCGATTTTGAACCTGGAGCAGGACATGCCCACGGTTGAGCAAGCGATGTACAAGTTAAAAAATGCCCTGAGCACGTCAAAACGCCAGGGCAGCAAGGCTGTCATTGTCATTCACGGTTACGGGTCGAGCGGAGTTGGCGGAGGCATTAAAGCTGCGGTTGGTAAGCAATTACGTGACCGCAGCCTTCAGGGGGTTGTCAGGGCGTATGTGGGTGGAGAGCAGTGGCCGGAGCGGAAACGGGAACTACTTGGTATGTGTAAGGCCTTGGAGAACCATGAGCGGCAGGTTGCTGAAAATAGCGGCGTGACTGTGGTGATTCTGAGGTAAAAGGGCTATATAACACGTTGTAACCGGATACAGATGGGAGGTTTTATGAATGGATGAGAGCGTTGAACGTTTGCTGGCGGGGTTGAAGAAGCGGAAAATAACTGCTTCGTATCTGGAGGACCGCAAGGCTGCCAGGGAAAAACTTTTGGAATTGATTCCGGATCAATGTTCGGTTGGCATTGGCGGTTCGATAACCATTGAACAGCTTGAACTTGAAGATGCTTTAGGGGAAAAGGGTTGTTCGGTATATTGGCACTGGCGTGTCCCGGCTGAGAAGATAAAGGAAACAAGGCGGCAGGCGGGTGTGGCCGATGTTTATTTAAGCAGTACCAATGCGGTGACGGAAGACGGTGTGTTAATTAATATCGACGGGTTTGGTAACCGTGTTGCTTCTATGGTTTTTGGCCCGCAAAAGGTGATTATTGTTGCGGGGATAAACAAGATTGTGGGCGATGTACATGAAGGATTGGTGCGTATAAAAAGGGATGCCTGTACGCAGAATGCGAGGAGGCTGCAGCGCAAGACACCCTGTGCAAGTGGAGAATGCACAGACTGTAGTTCACCGGAGCGGATGTGCAATGTGACCACCATTATTGAAGGAAAGCCCAATGGGGTTGAAATGGTGGTACTGCTTGTGGGGAAAAGTTTGGGCTATTAAGCATTTCATCATATGCGCAGAAGAGCGCCGGCACCCGGGTGGAGAAACAGCCAAATCCGTAGTTTTCAACGGGCCGACATTCATCAAAAGCAGGTTTTTACCTAAGAAAGCAGCGGTCAGTAACCGCTGCTTTCTTAGGAGTTGCCATATGGTGGGATTGGGTGTACAGTGCAAAAGAAGGCATGGCGCCTTTTTTTACCGGTCACTATTTTTTGGGGCGTTCTTCACCTTCATCAACCGGCTTAAAGGTATCACAACACGTTTCCCTGGAATCGGAGGCCAGCATGGAGGTATCATCACAGTTAACTTCAATAGCTCTTGCCGTACACTCCAGGTTGCTGTAATACTTACAGTTGGAAACAGAACATTTCACGCTAATTTCCACTTTATCACCTCGCTATGGTAGGCTAACTAATAAAATAGTCTTGCCAATTTTAAATCATTCATCATCGTACCACGGGGTAAAGGTGTCGCAGCAGGTTTCTTCAGATTGTGACGCCCGAGTGGAGTTGTCGTCACAGTTGACTTCTATAGAGATTGCTGAACACAGCAGGTCTTTATTATATTTACAATTGACCACCGAACACCTTAATAAACTGCGCTCTACCATGTAAATCTCCCTTCCAAAACCTCGTCACAGATAAGATTCCCGAGGGATGTTTCTTGTATACCAAGATCATTTGATGGAGGAAGCACTGCTGCAAACGTCAAACTAATATAGATACCCAAGCATGAAGACAGCTGGAGGGAACCAAGTGGAAAAGTTATATGTTATGTATGGTGCTGAAGCAGAACAGATGGCCTATGCTTTACTTGAAACAATGGATGTGGCCGGTGAACTGGCCGGCATGAAAAACCCGCTTATTGGCATTAAACCCAATTTGGTGGTGGCGCAGCCGGCAGAATGGGGAGCCACAACGGACCCAAACCTGGTACGTGGCGTCATTGAGTATCTGCAGCAGCACGGCTTTACCAATATTATCATCCTGGAGAGCGCCTGGGTGGGTGATTCCACCGAAAAAGCTTTTGATGTCTGCGGCTACCGGAAGTTGGGTGTTCCCCTGTTTGACCTTAAAAAGGACGAGAGTACAAGCTTTGAAGTTGAGGGAACCGAGATCCATGTGTGTAAAAAAGCACTGGAAGTTGATTACCTGATTAATATGCCGGTATTAAAAGCCCATTGCCAGACCAGGCTGACCTGTGCTCTCAAGAACCTCAAAGGATGTGTGCCGGATAAAGAAAAAAAGCGCTTTCATACCCTGGGCCTGCACAAGCCCATTGCCGCTTTAAATAAAATCTTACGAGCCAATGTGACCGTGGTTGACGGAATCATTGGGGACCTGACCTACGAAGGCGGGGGGACGCCGGTACGCCTAAACCGCGTTCTGGCCAGCCGCGACCCGGTCCTGCTCGATACCTATGCGGCTGAACTGATTGGCTACGGGCTTGATGATGTCCCATATATCAGGATGGCAGAAAAGCTGGGAGTGGGCAGTACCAAACTTGCCGGCAGAGTAACGGAGCTAAACAGTAAAAAAGAAGCCAGGGTTCCCGAGTCTCTTTTGGCCGGCAAAGAGGTGGAAAATCTGGCGCGCTGGATTGAAGAAGACCAGGCCTGTTCCGCCTGCTATGGCAGCCTGATTCATGCTTTAATGAGGCTGCAGGAGAGCGGGCAGCTGACAAAAAATTTTAAAGTACATATCGGACAGGGCTGTCAAACACTAACCGGTACCCTAGGCGTAGGCGAATGTACCCGTAACTTTCAGTTTAACATTACAGGCTGCCCGCCTAAGGCGAAAGAAATAGTTTCCGGCCTTACGGAATGGATCAATAAATAAATGCCAAATAAGCATGAAAATATGGGGGGATGGTGAATGCGTCCAGATGCTTTGGTTAAGCCTTTTTTATGCGACCGTGAGAAGATTGTACGGGAATTCGCGGCAAAATATTTTAAGGTTAGTTTTAACAAAGATGATGATCTGATTTCTTATGTTTTGCAAGGCTGCGATATGTATGGGGAAAAGGAAAACCTGTTGTTGCTGGTGTATGCCAAGGAATTTACGCAGACGGAAACTTCCCTCTATAATGTACTGCAGAGGATGGAAAAGGCGACTGATTACAACGTTGCATTTCATTACGGAAACATTATCGCAAACGCGGATCCGGTGCTGTTACGGAATGTGGTCGATAATGCCGGAGAGAGCAAACGCATTCTTTCCCATTGGTGGAAGAGGATTAGGAGGCGTTTGGACTTTAGCCTATGGAGTACTGAAAGACTTTGGGATGAACTGCTTTCTTTTTGTGAGTCCAATAAGGACGCCCGATTAGATGAGATTGAATATAGCTACGGCAATGATATTGTTAAGGCTATCGGGAACAGGAATGATGCCCCGGTAGAGGAAATACTAAGGATATTGCAAGACGGAGATAAATACTACCGTTATGAAGAAAACTACCTGACGCTGCTGGCAGGCGAACTCAGGTTGAAAGCAGCGATTCCTTTTTTATTTGAGAAACTGAGGATAGATGCCGATCTGCTATGTGAAAAAGCTGCGGAGTCCTTGGTCAAAATCGGAACGGATGATGTTGTTCTACAATTGAAGGATAGTTTTTTACAGGAAACATCTAGCTTCCAAATTTTCACTGCGAGTATTTTCGGGCGTATAAAGTCTGCGGAATGTGAGAGGGCTCTGCTTGATATCATACCAAAAACAGAGGATAATCTAATCCAGACAATACTGGCTGACTGTTTCTGCAATCTCATTTCCGAAAAAGGAATTCCTTTTGTTAGAGAATTAATATATACGGGGTATGACAGGTCACTTCTCTCTCTGGAGGAGTCCCTTTATGCAGCGACGAAGGTGATGGGGATTAAGCTGGATGACGAAGATACTTTGTTTGCAGAGATGCCGGAGCACAGGGAAATAGAAGATTATCCGATTATAGATAATGAAACTAAAAAGAAGAACCACAAAATCGGGCGGAATGAGCCATGTTTTTGTGGGAGCGGCAAAAAGTATAAAAAATGCTGCCTGATGTGAGCTGAGTTAGAATAGAATGGAGTCGCCTGTTCGTCAGGGCGCGAACAGGCGATTGGTTTTGTTTTACAATACGCGAAAGCCAAACTGCTTAAAATGGTGGTCGAATGTATATGCTTCTTCAATTTGTAACCGTTTCATCACAGCAAAAGTAGTGGCATCCGTATATGAAAATGTTTTATCACTATAGCCTAGAATGATCATTTTGGCCATCTCCTCATCAGTTGCTGTAACGCGGATGACCGGCCACACATTGTTTTGCAACCACTCTCTGGATATAGACATGCCCAGTTTTCGTAACAGAAGAGCATGACATTCTGCAAGAATGAAGTTGGTAATCAGAACTTCCTGTTTTCTGCGTTGAATATCTTTTATGATCCTAACTGCGTGGGCATGGTTTTTATCGCTGCGGTCGAGCAGTGCATAGATTGCACTGGTATCGGCAAGTATTATTCTTTGTCCCATGATTTTATCTCGCCTTCAGCCAGATGTAAATCATGTTTTTCAGATACATCATAACTATTGCTCTCACCTGTGCCAATCATTTTCCAAATCGGGTCACTTTCACTTAGAGGAGTAATCGTAGTTGCTTTCTGTACAATGATTTGCCCTTCTTTTGAACTTACAGCAAGGTAATCACCGGGTTTTAAGTTGAGATCTTTACGAATCTCCACAGGTATAGTCAGCTGTCCTTTTGCTGTCAAGCGTGTTAATCGTTGAGGCACTAAAATCACATCCTCTTACTTTCTTACTTCCAATATACTGCAAATATTGGAATAATACAAATAATAAGATGAGTAGGGTTGAAGCTCTGCGCTATACGGTGTATGTAAGGATATACTAAAGGCAAATCATCTAAATGGAGGATTACTATGAACCGAAAACATGACGGTAAAGAAAACCTTAAGGAACGTTTGACTGAACTGCAGTATAAGGTGACACAGCAGGATTGTACAGAACGGGCATTTGATAATGAGTACTGGGATAATAAAGAGGATGGGATTTATGTGGATGTGGTGTCGGGTGAGCCTCTGTTCAGTTCTCTGGATAAATTTGATTCTGGGTCGGGGTGGCCCAGTTTTAGCCGACCGATTCACAAAGAAAATGTGAAGGAAAAGGTGGACCGGAAGCTTTTTATGGAACGGACAGAGGTCAGAAGTGAAAAAGGGGATTCTCACCTGGGGCATGTTTTCAATGACGGCCCCGGTCCTGGTGGTTTGCGCTACTGTATCAATTCGGCGGCTCTGCGCTTTATCCCCAAAGAGAAGTTGGCAGAAGAGGGGTATGGGGAATACCTTAGTTTGTTTGACAAAAACAATAAGACGCGCTAAAAAGGCCGGCCTGTTGGGCCGGCCTTTGGTATGTCGGAACAGGAACGTCTTACTGTGAAGCGGATGTGGTGTGAAAGCGTCTGCCGTCTTTCTTGCAGATCATCTCTATAATTTTTCGGCCGGCTACGGCTACTGTGGAGATGCCGATCATGCCCTCACCCCACTGCCCGGCCATATAAAATCCTTCCAGGTTGGGCAGGGTTCTGCTCAGGCCTTTTGTGGCTGCGGCAAAGCCGCCGGGCGGCAGCCAGGGTGCTGTGTAGCCCTGCCAGTTGCCGGTATAGCGTTCAACGGTGAGGGGTGTGGAGACATCGATCATTTCAATTTGTTCCCTGAGGCCGGGGAAGCGTTTCTCCAGACAGCCGATTACGGTTTGGGCTGTTTTTTCTTTTTCCTCTTCGTAGCTTTGCCGGTCCAACGACAGAGCCTGCCAGTAAGCAGGGCGGGAACTAAGGGGTACTTTGATTACATAACGGCCTGTCGGCGCCAGGGTATCGTCAAAATTAAACACTTCCACAGACAGTCTGTCTGCGGGAAAACCACCGATGTGTACCGGTTCATCGAGAAGAACGGTTAATGCGTGAGGTTCCTGAGACATGTCTCTGTTTACGCCAAGTGCGACCTGGACGGTCATATCGCAATGTTTTGGCGCCTGAGTATAATATTGAATGAGTCTTTCACTGCTGTACTCTCCGTTTAGCATGTCGAAGATGGTGCTGTGGCCGTCGGCGGCAGAGATGACAATGTCGGCGTCATGGTAATCGCCGTTTTGGAGACGGACGCCTGTCACACGCCCGTTTGCGGTGGCAATTTTGGATACGCGCTTTTTGTATGCCAGCCGGCCACCCAAGGCGGTAAAGCGGTCTGCGATATTTTGCGCAAAGCGCAGCGAGCCACCGGCGGGCCAACCCAGTGTTCGTTTGGCGCAACCGGCCATAAAGTTGAGATTGATGAGAAGGGGGATATCGCTTAGGCCATATTGGATAACGGGAAAGGCACGCTGCAGGAAGGGGTCGGAAAACCGGCCCGCAAACTGTTCCATCGTCACTTTCCCCCATTTAGCCATCGTCGGAAGCAGCGGCAGCACGGCAGCGGCCGCTTTCCAGGGAGGTAAAAGGGGCAGGGCAAATAGCTCCAGCTTTTCGGATTTACGGCACAGGCCGATATACTGGTCTATTAATTTGCTGTCCCCGGGGGAGAGTTCTTTCATATGTTCCGATAGTTTGTCCAAGTCGGTATACATGATCAGTGACCTGCCGGCGGCGTCTTCCACCCGGACAAACTCATCGTAGAAGACCATATCCTGTTCGCGGAGTGCGCCCAGTTCTTGCCAGATCGGGTAAAGAGCGGATGAAGAACGGCTACCCGCCAGATGATGTATACAAAAATCTATGGTGTAGCCTTTACGCTGCCAGGCGGTACACAGGCCGCCCGGTTTGTCATGCATTTCAAAAATTGTCACATCGTATCCGTTCATTCGGGCGTAACAGCCTGCGGAGAGGCCTGCTATCCCGGCACCGATAATGATTACTTTCCTTTGTGTCATGGCATCCTCCAAAATTATTCCGGTAAAGTTCGGATGTTCAAGCTGGTACTGCATTGGTTTGCTTATTCTCTTAAGCTAAGGGAATACCCTGCAACTCTGTGTAGATATGGCTGCTTACTACGGAGAAAATTCCTGTCGGCAAGGTTTTAATAATACAGGTGACTATTTAGGAAAAATCGCTGTTCTTTACACTTCGGTACATACTCAATATAATTCAGCAAGTCAAATCAGAGTAAAGGAGTGATTTCTGGTGTCAAGAATGGTTAAGATCTCCGGTAAGGGGCCAGATTACACTGCCGGCTTCTGTAAGAAAGAAGTTAAACATTAACCCGGGGGAATATGTCCGCCTGGTGGAGGATAGTGAGGGTGTCCGCATTGTAGCGGCCGAAAATGGAATTGAGTATCTCAGGAGATGTGTACGCGTAGACGGCCTGCAGGATATTGAGCAGGCCAGGCGTAAGGCTTTACAGGAGCGAATCAACGGAAAAAACCACGGCAAATAAGCGGTACCCATAATACAGGGTGCCGCTTATTTATGATGAGGTTAATTATATTCGGGTACCCTGGGACTCCAGGGCTGATATTGATTCGATGTAGCATGTCAGTGATAAATATTGAAAAAGTTAGTCTATGTATTTTTTGCCCACTCTGGCTGCCAACACCACAGGGTCGTATACAGGGGCGAATGGAGGAGCGTAGGATACGTCAAGATTGAAGGCATCGGCGATGGTCATTTTGTTTTGAATCATGACAGCATAGACGTCTATCCGTTTAACTGCATCGAGAGGGCCTGCCAGCTGCGCTCCCAGGATACGGCCGTCGTCTTTGCCGGCAATGACAACGGTATGCAGTTGGCCCCCTCCCGGATAATACCGGGCCCTGCTTCTGCCGGAAACAAGATATTTTACCGGGTTAAAGTTCAACGTCTGAGCCTGTTCCAGGCTGAGGCCAGTGCGTGCGATCCCAAGGTCGAAAATTTTGGTAATCGCAGTTCCGAGGACTCCGGGGAATTCATCCTGACCGCCGCAGATATTTACCCCGGCAACGTAGCCTTCTCTGTTTGCTTTTAGTGCCAGAGCGACATAATCGGGACGACCGGTAATCAGGTTCGTTGTCTGGGCACAGTCTCCGGCTGCGTATATGTAAGGGTAATTTGTTTGCATACGGGTATTCACTTTGACGGAGTTTTTTATGCCGAGTTCTATGCCGCTGGCTTTCAAAAAAGCTGTGTTTGGCGCTACTCCCGTGGCAATGACCACAAAGTCATAAAGAAGTTCCCCCGTCTCCGTGCTGATAACAACCTTATTGTTTTTCTCATCCACTCTTTTGATGTGTGTATTCAGATGAAGAATAATGCCTTCCTTCCTCATCTTCTCTTTGATAAAATTGGAGAGTTCTTTTTCGAAGGTGTTAGACAGATCCTCCCTGCGGTGTATCATGTGCGTTTCCAGCCCTTTTGAGCGAAACGCTTCCAGCATTTCCACAGCGATATACCCTCCGCCGATGACGGCGCATGTCTGTGGTTTTTCCTGAGTCATGAAGTCTGTGATTTTCTCAGTGCTTTCCAGGTTGCTAATCGTAAATATTCTATCGGTTCCGGAAACAGTGATTCCTTTGGTTGAAGGTATCGCTCCCGTAGAAATAACCAGGAAATCAAAACTTTCTGTTGTGGTCCCTGTCGGAGTTTTAAGCTCCACAACTTTTTCATCCGGGTTTATGTTTGTAACTTCATGCTGCAGGCGCAGGTCAATTTTTCGTTCTTCGATGACCTGCTTTGGTGTCAGTTCAATAAGCTCATCAAGTTCGGGAACAAGGCCTGCAATGTAATAAGGTATCCCGCATGCAGCATAAGAAATATATCTGCCTTTTTCAATGACAATGGTTTCCCACGCAGGTTTTTGCCGTTTGATCTGGCTTGCGGCACTCAGGCCTGCCGCATTCCCTCCGATGACGATGACCTTCTTCAATTTTTTCACCTCATATCATTTTTACTTGGCTCTTTATAATAATATTTCTCCTTTATTATGTGCGTGACAGCGGTTCCAGAAGCAGATCTTTGAAGCGCTCCAGCGTAACAGGATAGGGAATGATCGGGATGCCCATCCAGTCGGAGAAATCCAGAAATTCTTCAGGGGTTTCATTCACCATATTTTCGTAAAAACCTATTCCGTCTAACAGCAGCGCTCCGCCGGTATGAGCAGGAAAATATCCGTTTGCGTTTGCTTTGTCCCAACCTTTGTAGACGAGTTGGCGAAATTTTATCCAACCCGGCGTTAACCAGTAAAAGTTGTTCCCCTGGCCGTACTGCTGCCGTTCTTCTTCGCTCACTAGCATGTCAAGGCATTGTTTGGCACGAATCCTAAAAATATGTTCCCCCTGTTCCTCAAGAAGCGTATCAATCGTCCGGTAAGGATCCTGTAAGTTCATGTAGCAGTATTCACTGCCATACACAACAATAATTTTTTCGGAGATCGTCTTGGCCTGATTAATCTGCTTAACTAGCTGATTTTCCAGATCGGGGAAGTCCTGGTGCAATCCCGGTGTGGTATAAAGTATTTTCGCCGCATCCAAAAAACCTGTTTCCTGCAGGTAATTTAGCTCGGGTATCATAGTTCCGCAAGACACAATCACCCAATCTTTAAATGAACGGTTCTCTCTCATAATCTTCACCCTTTCCAATATAATCAGTCCGGTAACTTTGTAATGGCATGATTTGCACAGACAGCAACACAATGACCACATTTTTGGCATTGCTGCTGATCAATCCGGTAAATGGGATAACTCTTTTTAATTGCGTCCGCCGGACAAACCGAGATACACGTATCACAAAACCGGCATTTCTCTGTTATTTCAAACCTCATGTCCATCACCTTGTATCATCTAAATATACCCTAAGGGGGTATATTTAGATGATACACTCTTTGGCGGAAGGCGTCAATACATGAAACCCGGCTATCGCATACAAATAGCATAGTAACGCAAAAGCAAATACCAAAAAAGCGCCTTGCATCTTGTAGATACATTTCACGTTGGCTAAAACTAAATTTTTTAACGCGCCCGGCAATGGACGGTATGTATAATCAAACCGTTATTGCTGCCGCAAAGAAGCGGCACCCTGTATATACAGAGTGCCGCTTTGGTGAGGTTAATTTTCTTCCACTTGAACAGCAATGCCCTGCGACTCCAGGGCTGCGATAAACTCGGTGTATGTTGTGACCGGCTTTAAAATGACGAGAAATTCCTGCGGGGAGGATGTCTGCAGGCGCAGTCGGGCCAGTGCGGGGCCAATGTTGTTGATAGCGGTGGGGGAGTCGGCGTAGCTGCCGTGGAAGGCAAAAAAGGCCTGATTTAGTTTGCGGATGGTGTAGCCGTGAGCAAGGAGTGTTTGGCGTTGTTCTTCCATGTAGCGCTCGGCGATGTCAATTTGCCCTGTACCGAGGAGACGGGCTGTTTCCAGGTAGGTTGCCCGCATAAAGCGGGTATAGGAAAAGGTCTCTTCAGCGAGGGGCTGGGGTTCGGAGGGCTGCCGTACTGCCAGGTTGTTTAAGTGTGTACTGTATTCTTCTGTCAGGATAGGTTCTTCTTCGGGGGAGGCATAGTAACGAAGATAGATTTTATCGCCCAGTTCACGGCCCAGCATGTTAACCACTGTTTCATTGATGGTGTGGAGCTGTCCGCCTTTGAGGAAGGCTCTGCCCAGAGGGGAGGCCACAAAGAGGTACTGGTGCAGCCATTCGTGGGCACTTAGCTCAAGGAGGCTTCTGATGCTGCCTCTGGGAAAGATCTGAGCGGGGTAAAAAACGGCGAGACCGCCTACGGGCTGGACAAGCGCGGATGTGTCCGGGTATGTGTTTTCATGCTGTTGTTCTGTTTGTTCCTGGTCAAAGAGAGTCAGGTCTTTGCCCAAGAGGCGTGTTGTCTCCACTCTGATTTCGTTACGGGGAGAGGTCACCAGCACATAGTACGCGTTGGCAAAGATGAGTTTGGGTGGCGGCAGGGCACGGCGAGCCAGTACCAGGCCCTCATCCCCGGCTACGGCTGCTACCTGCTGTTCCACGACCGCTTCGGCATAGGGGCGAATTTTCTCCCGTTTGTCCCACAGCAGGGAAACGTTTTGGGATGTGACGGGGTCCGGCGTACCCCTGGCGGCTTCTGCCTGCAGCTGGCGTTTCAGTTGACGGTATTCTGCGTTTAGTTGCTGAAATTCCTCTACCAGGTGAATATCTGTGTCTTTGGGGTAGTCCCGCTTGACCAGGCGGGTATATTTCCAGACTGTTTTGCCCAGGGTGGGACCGGCACTTTCCCGCAGTGCGGGGACAAGGCTGTGGCGTAGAAGCTGGTAATGCGGCGCCAGAAAAAAGCCCAGCGGTGCAAGCAGGATGAGTAGGGTGCAAATGATAATTGTCAGCCACTTTCTTTTCATGATGACTACCCCCGGTTTAATAGTAGCACTGATTACTGCTTTAAACAATATAAGGCGTGCTTTGGTTTATGTTTCGGGTTATTGTAAGAAAGGACGGTATCCAATTTGGATACCGTCCTCTGCATTGATATTTTCCTTCTTAACCGGCTGTTATGTTCTCGACAAACTAAATGGTTACGCCATTGGGGTCTTTGATGAAGAAGAATTTAATGTGTGGATTAGGTTGGAAGGGGCCGCTTTCGACTGTCAGCCCTTGTTGTCCTCCTTTATGTTAATGGTTGTATTCTTTTAATTCTATTGCTGCATTACATTATCCTTTTAGAGGTGGATGAACGCATTGCGTAAGTAATAGAGGGTTCGTTACTAGTTATTTCAAGTGGGGTATTGAAGGAATTGTAGCGGAATGTGTAGAAATGCTAAAGTTATTACATGTGAAGGTGATTGGATGCTGGCTGCGGACTTTTTCTTTTTTATCATTCTTATAAGTATCTTGGGTCCCACTGTGGGCCTTGTTGTGCTTATTTTCTACAGTATGATGGAGCAGAAGGTGCATTTGCTGGAGACGGAGAATAAGCGTATTTTTATTGAAAATGAGCTGCAGAGGAGCGAGTATCTGCAGTTGACGCAGCAGATCCAGCCGCATTTTTTCTTTAATACGCTAAACTCTTTATTAAGCCTGGCGAGGTTAAAGAAGATTGATAAGTTAATTGAGGCTCTGGAACATTTGGCGCTGTTTTTACGGTATAAGTATCAGGAGAAAGAACATTTAAACCCGCTGCAGCAGGAGATTGACTACACGCGGCATTATTTGGCGATTCAGGAGATGCGTTACGGTGACCGGTTAAAGATAATCTGGGATGTGGATCCCGGATTGAGTAATGCTCTTGCGCCGCAGTATGTGCTGCAGACATTGGTGGAGAATGCCTTCAAACATGGATTCCAATATATTGAGGGAGATTTCAGGCTGGAAATTTGTTTGAGCCGGAAGGTTGTTAACAAGCGTGATATGCTGGAGATGGCTGTTTTTGATAACGGGGTCGGGTTTACCCGGCAGCAGCAGGAGGAGAATAGTTTTGGGGATGGTATTGGGCTGACAAATATTGAAAAGCGGTTGCATTTGCTTTTTGGCAGCCAGGCCAGGATTGAAATTACGGCGGGGATTGGTACAGGTGGCGGAGTACGGGTCAACTGGCCCCTGGATTGGGGGGATGAGGTTTGAATATATTATTGCTTGATGATGAGCCGCTGGAACTTGAACAGTTGGAATATTTACTGCGTCTCCATTACCCGGCCTGGAAAATAGTAAAGGCTCAGAACGGATCCCGAGCCTTTAGCAAAGCGGATGAACTTTTGAGGAATGATGAAACATTTCAGTTAGCTTTTATTGATATTAACCTGCCCGGCAAGTCGGGCCTGGTTGTTGCCTCTGAGTTGGCCGAACAGATGCCGGAGATGAAGATGGTAATAGTTTCTGCGTATCAGGATTTTAACTATGCCAAGGATTCCATACAGCTGGGTGTAATTGATTATCTGGTGAAGCCGGTGATTGAACGGGAACTGCTTTTGGTGCTGGAGAAGATTACGCAGGATGATTTGGACATCCACAGGTATTCGGATTTGGTTCAGAAGGTGATTAAAAAGGTGAAGCAGGATTACCGGGAGCCTCTGAAGTTATCGGATATTGCAGTAGAGTTGCATATTAATCCTTCTTACCTGAGTCGACGGTTTGGGGAAGAGCTTGGTGTGTCTTTCTCAGACTTTTTATTGAATTACAGGATTAAGATTGCCGAAATGCTTTTAGTGAAGAACCGTCATTGGAGCATTCAGCAGGTAGCTGATGAGACAGGCTTTAACAGCCAGCACTATTTCAGTACGGCGTTTAAAAAGGTCGTGAATAAGTCTCCGAAAGATTATCGCAATGATGCAGGTTAATATAAGTGGCAGGCGGCATGTTGGCCTGGCACTATTTCTTTTAAGAGGGGCCTCTCAGTTTGACAGATCTCCATGGCTTTGCTACAGCGGGTATGGAAGGCGCAGCCCGGAGGGGGATTTTGCGGGTTTGGCACATCGCCTGAGAGGACAATCTGTTCCCGGTTGATGTCGGGGTCCGGTACGGGAACGGCAGACAGCAGGGCTTGCGTATAAGGATGTTTGGGGGAGTTGTAGAGGGATTTTTTGTCTGCAAGCTCTACGATTCTGCCCAGATACATTACCCCGACACGGGTGCTGAAGTGTTTGATTACACTTAGGTCATGGGCGATGAAGATATAGGTGAGGTTGTGTTTTTTCTGTAGGTCCTGCATTAAGTTTAAGACCTGGGCCTGTACAGATACGTCCAGAGCGGAGACAGGTTCGTCGGCGATGATGATTTCAGGCTCCAGAGTCAGAGCCCGGGCAATGCCGATGCGCTGTCTTTGGCCACCGGAGAATTCATGGGGGTAGCGGTCGGCCAGGGCTTTGTTCAGGCCCACTTCTTCAAGGAGCCAGGTGATCTTCTCTTCCCGTTGTTTTGGGGAAAAGAGGTTATGGATCTGGTAGGGCTCCATAAGGATATTACGGACGGTCATGCGGGCATTGAGGGATGCATACGGGTCCTGGAAGATCATTTGCATCTGCCGCCTGATGGGCCGCATGTTGTGAAAGCTGAGTTTGGAGATATCTTTTCCTTTATAATGGACTTGGCCGGCGGTGGGTTTAATGAGCTGGAGGATGGTGCGGCCCAGTGTGGATTTCCCACAGCCTGACTCGCCAACCAGACCCAGTGTTTCCCCTTTACTCAGGGAGAAACTTACATCATCCACCGCTTTGACATAGCCCTGTGTACGCTGGAGGATGCCCTTTTTGACCGGAAAATAGGTTTTGAGCCCGTTTACTTCCAAGATGTGTTCCATAGTTTAATCCTCCGTTACGAGTAGAGCCAGCAGGAGACAGCACCGCCCGACTCCAGGGATGTTTTTGCAGGCGGGCAGAAGAAACATTTATCGCTTGCCCTGTGGCAGCGTGATGCAAACCGGCAGCCTTCGGGCATCTCTTCCGGCAGGGGGACGGAGCCCCGGATATTGTAGAGACGGTCCCTTTCCTCTGTCAGGCTGGGAATGGAATTGATCAGTCCCACGGTGTAGGGGTGCCTGGGGTTTTTAAAGATTTCCCGTACACTGCCTTCTTCGACGATTTTGCCTGCATACATCACAACCACATAGTCACACATTTCGGCGACAACACCGAGGTCGTGGGTAATCATGATGATGGCTGTATTAAAGTCATCTTTTAGTTTTTTCATGAGTTTCAGAATCTGGGCCTGGATGGTTACATCAAGTGCTGTTGTCGGTTCGTCGGCAATGAGCACTTTGGGGTCGCAGGCCATGGCGGTGGCAATCATGACACGCTGCCGCATGCCGCCGGAAAGCTGGTGGGGAAATTCACCGAGAATTTCTTTTGCCCGGGGAATACCTACTTTGTTTAACATCTCCAGCGCGTGGGCGGTCGCCTGTTTTTTGTTTAGCTTAAGGTGTGCTGCGATGATTTCATTAATTTGATTCCCTATGGTAAAGACCGGGTTTAAGGAGGTCATAGGCTCCTGAAAAATCATGGAGATCTCCTTGCCTCTGATTTTGCGGTAGTCTTCATGCCCGAAGCCGACCAGGTCTTTATCTTCAAAGAGAATTTCTCCCTGCTGAATTTTTGCCAGGCCTTTGGGGAGTAAACCCATAATGGAAAGGGACGTAACGCTTTTACCGCAGCCCGATTCGCCAACCAGGCCCAGTGTCTGGCCCGGTTGGAGCGAAAAGCTGACACCGTCGACGACGGGTACGTAATCTTTCCCTTTTTTGAAGGATACTTGCAGTTCCTTGATTTCCAGCAAAGATGTCATTTTACGAATCAGTCTCCTTGACCAGTTGCTCCATGAATTCAATTACTTTTTTATCGACCAGACCCGGCTCCTGAACGCGTTCATCGAAGTTTTCGATGAGGTGGAAGCTTTTGAGTGCCTCAAAGATTTCTTCATCGCCTAGCTGCTGTGTGCTGATATAGCCAAGACTAGTCAAAAGAGACGTGACGGTTGCTTTAACGTCGCCTTCGACTGGGATGATGTCTTCGGGAGCGGATTTTTTGAAATAGAGTTTGTGCAGTTTCAGTATTCTTGCCAGTTCGCGGACGGGTTCTTTATGGTCGTCAACACGCAGGTCGATATATTTATCTGTTACACCGCCGTAGCCGCCGGCTTCTTTGACGATCAGGAGGCCGGCTGATTGTTTGCCTCGGTTATCGCCGCCTGCTTCATCGCCGGCGAGGAGGGCTGCCACCAGGCGGTCGGCCAGGTCCCCCGTGGTCGACTGGAAGGCTTCGGCCATGGCTTTGACGGTTTCTTCGCTGACGAGAATGTTGCCCTGGCAGGCAAAGTTAGGGCCTGTGATACCGCCGGCCCAGTCGTAGCATTCGTCGCCTGTGTAGCTGGCACTGCCGCCACGCTCGTCCACAATGCCGACCTGACGGACGGCCCGACCTTCATCGGCTGCCACCAGTTCGTCTAACACTTCCTGAGCGGATTTACCGGCAGCTAAGAGTTCCAGGCCTTTTGTGCCAAATTCCAGGTTGGCCCAGGATTGCGTGGCAATGGCGCCGGCACCTGCCCTGGCCCAGGGTACAACGGCTGCGGCCGCCAGGAACTTGGAGGCGACGGCGACGCCGGATTCACCTGTGGTGGGGTCATACCCTACGATGGAAAACGTATTAATTGGTTTTGTGGTTTTAGTCATGTTTGTTTCCTCCCAACGTTACTTTACTTTTGGATCCAGTGCATCTCTTAGGCCATCGCCCAGGAGGTTCAGTGCTAAAACGACGCAGAAAATTGCGATACCCGGCAAAATGCTGACATGGGGTGCCACACGGGTAAACTGCTGCCCGTCACTGAGCATCACGCCCCATTCGGCCATGGGTGGCTGAGCACCAAGTCCCAGAAAGCTCATACCCGCTGCAGCAAGGATCATCCAGCCCACATCCAGACTGACGGCGACGATCAAAGGCGGGAGGCAGTTGGGAAAGATATGGCGTGTAATGATGTGGAAGTGATTGGCCCCCAGGGCTTTTTGTGCCATGACAAAGTCCATTTCTCTAAATGTGATGGTGCTGGCACGGACAATGCGGGCGTAGTAGGGAATGCCGACCACACTAATGGCGATCATAGTGTTTGTCAGGCCCGGACCCAGGGCGGCAATGATGGCGATAGCCAGAAGGACATAGGGGAAGGCCATCAGGATATCAATAAAGCGCATGATCACGGTATCAAAGAACTTTTGAAAGTAGCCGGCAATCAGGCCGAGAATAGTGCCAAAGAGCAGGGCAATGCCTACGGCCATGAAGCCGACGGAGACGGAGACACGGCCTCCCCAGATTAAGCGACTGAGCATGTCCCTGCCCAGTTCGTCGGTACCTAACAGGGATCCTGGTGTGCCCGGCGGTTGCAGGCGTGAAGAGAGATTCGGCAATTCCGGATCCGGAATCGGCAGGACGGGGGCAAGCAACGTTGTCATGATAATGACAATCAGGAGGACGCCCCCGACGATGGCCATTTTATCTTTAGCAAAGCGCTTCCACGCTGCCTGCCAGGGTGTGTCCCGCTTGATTTTTTTAACCGGACGGGGTGCCTGGATTGCCGGTTCCGGCCTTACTTCTTGGTTTATGTTCTCCATATCAGTACCACCTGTTTAAAGTGACTTCATTAGTTATACGTGATGCGGGGATCAAGATAGGCGTAGATGATATCAACCAGGAGGTTGACTAAGACATATGTTGTGGCGACAAAAAGGATAATGCCCTGTACGAGCGGGAAGTCTCTGGCGAGGATACCGTTGACCATGAGTGTGCCGATACCCGGCCAGGAAAAGACTTTCTCAACCAGGACGGCGCCTGCCAGGAGGAAGCCAACCTGCATGCCAAGGACGGTGAGGATGGGGATAAATGCATTTTTGAGTGCGTGTTTGTAGATGACTTTTGCTTCTTTGATCCCCTTGGACCGTGCTGTGCGGATATAATCCTGGTCTAAGACTTCCAGCATACTGGAGCGGGTCATTCTGGCAATCAGGGCGCCGGAACCGGTGGCCAGGGCCAGGGAAGGCAGGGCCAGGTGCCAGAGGATGTCATAGGGACCGGTGGGCCCGCCCGGGGGATACATCTGTGACATGGGGAACCAGTCAAGACGCAGGCCAAAGATAATCTGCAGCAAAATCCCCAGCCAGAAGACAGGCAGACAAAAGCCAATTAGGGTGACTATCATTAAGAAACGGTCGGTAAAGCTATACTTTTTAACAGCGGCAACAACGCCAAAGGAGATGCCTACAACAGATGCGATGGCGGCACTGGCAAAAGCCAGAATCGCGGTTGCGCTGAAACGTTCGATGATTAAAGGCAGGACCTGCATGCGCAGCGAGATGGAGCGGCCCCAGTCTCCTTTAAAAATGTTAGTGATCCAGCGAAAGTACTGCTGGTGGATGGGCAGGTCCAGGCCGAGGGTGGCCCGCATTTGCATGAGTGCTTCTTCTGTGGCTTTCGGTCCTAAAATAATTTTAGCCGGATCTCCCGGGGATAAGTGCATGATTAAAAAAACCAAAATGGTTACACCAAGCAAGACAGGTATTAAGGAGAAAATTCTTCTGATGATGTAAACAAGCACACGAATTCACCTCATTATTCTCATAGCGGCAGGAGATAAACACCCGAAGGGCCATGAAATAGGTGGGAGGAAAGCATAACTTTCCTCCCACATGCTTTACAGTTACTCTACGTCTACGTTGCTGAGTCTGAATACACCTGTTGGATGAAGCTTAAAGTTTTGGACATTGTCCCTGGTAACTACAATTTGCTTTTCATGGTCAATCAGAATCCAGGGAGCATCTTCCATGATTAACTCCTGCGCCCTGAGATACATATCGGTGCGCTCAGCCTGGTCAAAGGTAACGCGGGCTTCTTTTAACAGCTCGTCTACCTCGTCATTCTTGTAGAACGAAGCGTTAAAGCCGGCTGTGGGCCACTGGTCACTGCCCAGCAGGGCGTAAAGGAAGTTGTCGGGGTCGCCGTTGTCACCAATCCAGGAAAGCTGGTGCATATCCATTTCATTTTCTTCAAGAGATACAAACAGCTTGTCCAGGTATGCGCCCCATTCCAGAGTCTGAATGGTTACATCAATACCGACCTGGGCCAAATCTGCCTGGATGGCGGCAGCCATTGTCCGCGGCTGCTGCATACCCGAACCGGATTCAGGAACCCAGTAGGTTACGGCAAAGCCGTCCGGATAGCCTGCATCAGCCAATAACTCTTTTGCTTTTTCAGGGTTATATTCGTAGTTTCTGACCTGCGGGTTGTGGCCCCAGACAACAGGGGGGACGGGTGAATTGGCAACTTCGCCTGTACCCAGCAGGATGTCATTGACGATAGCCTCTTTGTTCACGGCGTAGTTCATAGCCTGACGAACTCTGACATCATTGAAGGGTTCTTTCTGTGCGTTTAAGGCTGTCCACCAGATATGCATACCGGCCTGGTCAATAATGTTTAAGCCGGCTTCATCGCGCAGTCTTGCCAAATCATCGGGAGGAATGTTAACAATCAGGTCCAGTTTGCCGGCTTCCAGTTCAGCCAGTCTTGTCTGGTCTTCCACGATGGGGCGGAAGATGACTCTGTCGATCTTCGGTGAACCGCCGAAATAGCCTTCATTTTTCTCCAGAATCACTTCAACGCCGGGATTCCAGCTGACAAATTTGAACGGCCCTGTACCGACAGGATTGCTGGAGAAGTCGGCGCCGTGGGTTTCAACGGCTGTGGGGCTGACAATGCTGGCGGCGTGCATCGCCATGTTGCTCAAAAACGGTGCGTAAGCATACTTTAAGACAAACTTAACTTCGTACTCGTCAACCACTTCGACCCGGTCAATCATGCTGAATGTATAGTCTGCATAAGCCCATGTACCGGTATCAAAGTATGGATGGTCAGGATCAATCTGACGGTCAAAACTAAATTTAACAGCATCTGCGTTAAACGGTGTGCCGTCATGGAAGGTTACGTCGTCGCGCAGATAGAAAATGTACTCCAGGCCGTCCTCTGACACATCCCATTTTGTCGCCAGGCCCGGCTCCAGGGCAGTACTTTCATCCTCAAACTGTACAAGTTGATTATAGAGTTCCATTGCTGTTCTGCTGGTGTTGTAATCGGTAACCTGGTGAGCATCCAGGGTGCCGGGTTCAGCCTGCAGCCCAATCACTAATACTTTTTGCCCGTCCTCCCCATCAGGTTGCCCGCTGTTTCCGCCGGAACAGCCGGCAAGCGGCAGTACAATCAGAAGTGCCACTGCGAGGATCAGCAAACTTTTCATAAAGCTGTGTTTTCTCAAACGTCTTTCCCCCTTAGGTATTTTTTTTTGAGTTATTATCTCATTATAAAGAAAATTCTGTAGGGGTTTTTTTTATTTAATGACTCTTTTTTTCACTGAAATGACTAAATAGCGTAACTGATAGCTTTCCTGCAATAAAATGCAGTAGCAGGAAGATGACTGTTGATAAACTGCTGAGCAGCACCAACTGTGTTGTCCGCAGAGCGGGAAAGGCGAGGCGGGCGCCTGCAGCTCCAATGAGAGAAATGACGGGAAACAACCAGGCCGCACTGCCGGTGTAGTTATAGCAGAGATTATAAATTAATACAATGCCAATAGGCCCGCTGGCAATACCGATCCAGAAGAAAACATCTAGGATACTTAAATGAAGCCTGACGGCTATGATGCTCCCCAGTACAGATAACAACAGTATCAGGAAAACAGCGCGTGAATTCCTACCGGCTTTACTTGCACAGACTTTGTTCCAGTAATAAAGAGCCGTTTTTAGAGTTGCAAGAAATGTAACCATGATGATAAAGAGCAGAATCACAGATACGGCTAAGTAAATACTGGGTGGAGCCACTTTTTCAACGAGAATTAAAACCAGCTCATTTACGTGCGTGCTTCGTACTCTTTCTGTAATCCCGATGATGGTCATTGTAGCAAAGGCGATGACAATAGACGACCAACTGAGAACTGCAATTCCCAGTTTTAGCAGCGTTCTTTTCCGGTTTTCTGCCAGGTCCCGCTGCAGCAGTGGAATATAGATGACCAGTTTGCTGAACATAATAATTGATGATGCAACAAAAAAGGGAGACAGGCCTGCCTGCTCCAGATGCAAAACTCTGGGATGGTAATGTATTAGATTGTAGTAAACCGTCTCCAGGCCTTTTTGTAAAAAGATATAATTTGGCAGAAAAATAGCCAGGATGAAAAGTGCAATCAGTTTGGTGATTCGCAGCAGGTCCAGGGTCTCATCTCCGGCTTTTTTTATAAATAATATGGCGATAAAAATGAGGGTAAAAAAGATAAAAACAGAGGTGTCAAGGGAGTAAGCAAACAGAGACCGTATAATCAGCCCGGCAGCCAAGCCCTGGGTAATTAACAGTTCGAGAATCATGACAATGATTAATCCCAGCATAATTTTCTGCCAAAACGGTGCCCGGTTTTGATTGGTAAAGCCGGGTACTCGCCATAACAGCAGACTTAGCACCAGAAATGCCAGTAAAAAAGATACGGACAGGAGGATGCCGCCAAAAGCCCCGTAATGAATTACGGCTTCTCCGGATGCAAAAATCATGCTGCCGGTTAACCAGATGGAAGCCAAAAGGGCTACTGTCACAGGTTTTTGTATGCTCATAAAGTACGCTCCCTGGTATACTCAAGTATGTAATAATGCATACCAACAAGCGTTAATTCTCTATATCCGGACGATGTCCTGCTAAAAACAGCTGTAAGTTTTATGCAACGGCAGGAACATAGAGTATGTGTCAAGCTTGCCTGACGGAAACAGAGCATAGTATAATGTAACAAGCAGGGAAGCCAGGTATGGTTTCCCTCTTTTGTAAAGGTGGGGAAACGATGGGGCGCTATTATATTAAAAAACATTATAAAACTGTTGGGGAGTATCCCGCTGCGGAAGGAATTCACTTCACCCGCAGGGCGGCGGGTGTGGCTCGGCGGTTTGCCGAATGCGACGGGTTTTTGTTGTATGAAGCGGGGCAGCGGGATAACAAGGGGCCTGTGGGTGCCAAATGTGTATACGGCTGGGGGGTTGCGGTGGATGGCCCGCTGGAGGCTGTGGAGCCGCGTGTGGCTAACGGTAAGGAGTATCCCCTTGTTGTGCCGGTGAAAGTAGAGAAGAGGCTGGCGGATAAAACACGGGGGATACCGCTGATGTTATTGCGTGAGGAATTTGGCATCCAGATGCGTCCGACGCTGGGAGGCGTTTTGGAGATACCGGAGCGTGTTTATCTGGCCTTAAAGGAGAGAATCGACTCCCTAAAGGAGGAAGAGAATGCATAAGGAAAAGGCAATGCAATTATCCGAGCAGGGCAGGCTATTACTTGACAGGGAAGAGTTTGCAGAGGCGGAAGAGAAGTTTGTTCAGGCTTTGGCTGAAGCGGAGGATCCTGTGGTACGAAATAATCTGGCCATGGCCCGGTTTTTGCTGGGGAAACCGGAGGAGGCGCTGCAGACGCTGGAGGGTTTTGACGACGAGTGGCCCAACCCGTTTCGGAAGTCGCTGATGGCACAGTGCCTGGTGGCTTTGGGTAAGATAAAAGAGGCCGGGTCTATGGTCCGTGCAGCGGTGCGGGATTTTGATCAACTGGGTCAGATGAGAGCAAGCGGCTTTGCCATGGATGAAGCCTACCGGCAGTACACAGTGATGGTCATGCGGGGGGCGGGTGCCATTGCCGACCACAGGCAGGTACTGGATTTATATAAACGCTGGCAGAAGTATCATGTCAGCTGGGAGAATAAATATCTGGCGGGGGTTGCCGCTTTTAATCTGAAGCGGTTCCGGCAGGCGGCGGCTTACTGGTCGGGTATCAGAGAGCTGCCTTATGCGCATCAGCTGCAGTTAATCTGTGTTCTGGCAGACCATGGGGTGGTGCCTCCGTTTGCGCTGGAATATGAGGTAATCAGCGGGGCGGCACTTAAAGAGGCCGCTCAGGGTAAAAATATTGAAGCTATGGTGGCACAAAGCGGCGTGCTGAAAATGCTGTTTTTGATGTCTGTTCTCGATGAACAGAGGCAGGAGCAAACGGCTGTGTCCGCACTGGATGCGCTTGTGGTCCACGGCGGCGAATGGGGGCGGAGCCTGGGGCTGGAGTTTCTTGAGGCGGCTATGATTCCCGAGAAGATCAAAGTGATGGCGGCACAAGCTCTGGTCAAAGCCGGTGTGTTTGCCGAAGGGGACAAGGTGCCGATTCTGGTGGACGGAGAAACACGTTATATCAGGGTTTCACAGGTTGAAGTGACCTGGGAGCCGGAGCAGTACGTGATAGAACAGTATAACCGGGCGCTGGCCCTGCGGGACCGGGGGAAAAGAAAAGAGGCACAGGACCTTTTAACAGAGCTAATTACCGGGCGTGTGATTTTCCCGCCGGCGCTTCTGGTGCTGGCTAATTTGTACCGGGACCAGAATAAACCGGATAGTGCGCGGCCGCTTTTGGAAACACTGGAGACCATTGCGCCGGACCATCCCATTATTTTATATAATCTGGCCGGATACTGGCTGGAGCAGGGGGACAGTGATAAAGCCGGAGAGTATTTTGCGCGGATTGATGCCTCGCAGGGGGACGATGAGTTTCAGAAGAAACTGGACTGGCTACAGAATGCCATTGAGCAGGGTATGGATACAGAAGTAAACTACTATGCAGAGGATAAAAGAACAGAGATTGAGGAGAAGAAGCTGCCCACAGAGCCCACCATGACCAGAGGGCTAAAGAACATGCCTGTACAGTGGGTGCGCCAGGCGTGTGCATTCTGGCAGGTTGACTGTGAGCATAGAAAAGAAGGCGAGGCAGCGCTTGTGGCTGTTGCCGGCTCTGCTGCCGGTGTGCGCCGTGCGGTTCTTGCCCTGAGCCCAGAGGAGAGGGAACTTTTACAGTATGTGCTGGACAGGGGCGGTTTTGTGCGAGTGTCTGCCATCACCCGTAAGTTTGGCTCCATGGAGGGTGACGGATTTCTGGGAGAAAAAGAACCACCCCGGTCGGTACTGGGCGGGCTCTGGCTGAAGGCGTTTGTCTTTGTGGGCAGGGCTCTTGTCGGCGGACGCAATGAAAAAATTGCCGCCGTTCCCGTGGAATTGCGTGAGGAGCTAAAAAGAGTGCTTGATACGGATGCAAAGTAGGATAAAGAATATAAGGCAAATAACTTATAAGTTCGGCAGTAGAAAGTTTTCGCGCACAGTGTGCGTATTTTTTTTGCAAAAATTAGAGCATCTGTAATAACAATTGCATTTTGGCAGGAGTCGGGCGGGCAATGGAGAAATCTGAAGTATACTTTCTCTTGGAAAGAACGGTGATGCAGTGTATGAGACAGGACAAATTGAACAGGCTGCTGGATAAAGCGCTGAAGCTGTATGTTGAGGAAAGCTTTGTAGAGGCGGAGTCGATTCTTACAGGAGTGCTGGGAGAGCAGGATGAGCCCAGGGTACGAATTCGTCTGGCGCAGGTGCGGCTTTCCGCCGATAACCCCCAAGGGGCACTGGATGCGGTTTTACCGCTTCTGGGCACAGATGACTTTTTGGCGGAACTGATGGCTGTCCGCTCTTATCTTGCTTTAGGCCGGGAGAAGGATGTCGAGGGGCAGATGGATAAAATGGCCCGGATGTTTGACAGGCAGTTTGCGAAAAACAAACGGAATCCCGGAGAGGAACTGCTGCAGCAGGCGACACTTTTTCTGCAGCAGACGGGGATGATGGCGCGGCACCGGCGTGTGCTGGAGCTGTACAAACGCTGGCAGACGTACGGTTTGGACTGGGCTGCACGCTATTTTGCCGGCGTGGCCTCTTTTAACCTGGGGCGGTTTAAACAAGCGGCATCGCACTGGAGTTCTATTGGTGAGATTCCGCTGGCACTGAGTATGCAGTTTATCGCGGTATTGGTGGAGCGTGGTACAGTACCGCCGTTTGCTTTGGAATATATGTTTCCTGATCCCGAATTGGTGGAAGCGATGATGGACAGTTTTCTGGAAGAAGAGCCTGAGTTTCTCCCGGGTATTGTGCGGATGGCTTTTTTAGCCATGGCACTGGATGAGGATGTGGATGAAGAAGACGCCCTGGAAACGTTGACACCCCTGGTGCTCAGCGGCGAAGAGTGGGGTGTGGCGTTGGGACTTGGCCTGATGGAATCATCAATTATTGCCGGGCCGGTGAAGATCGCGGCGGCCCAGCTTCTGGTGCAGACCGGTGTTCTTCCGGAAGACCGGCCGATTCCTGTGCTTGTGGACGGAGAGAAGGTCATGATTACGGTCAGTCGGCAGGAAGACGAGGAGGACGAAAGGTTTCCGGAATACGATGACCTGGTAGAGAGGCTGACATCCAGGTATATCGAAGAGAGCCGGCTGGCGGTGGAAAAGAAGAAACTGCCGCCCGATGCCGGGCTAATCAGAGGGCTGCGCAATATGCCGGCGGTGTGGCTGGAGGCGGCCTGCCTGTTTTTGGGACTGGTGCCCGAGAGGCTGCGCAAAGACCGGGAACGGCAGGTGGAAGCTTTCCTAACCCAACCCGGAGGACTGTATTTGACTGTACAAAAACTCTCCGAAACGGAAATAAAACTGCTGCGCTACGTGCTGGCAAAAGGCGGCTGGGCGCGAATCGGAGTTGTGACGCGAACGTTTGGTTCCATGGAAGGCGAAGCTTATTTCTGGCTGGAAGAGGAGCCGAAGACGCCGCTAGCCAGGCTATGGCGCGCAGCTTTGGTGATGGTGGGGTCCACAGTGATTAACGACCGCTCAGCCCGGATTGTCACCATACCGGCAAACCTGCGGAAGAGCCTGCAGGCGATTCTGGACGGGTATGTTCCTGATGAACTGCCGAGTATGCCGGAGCCCGCAGCACTGACTTCTGCACGGGACAGGCCGGCAGCAGTTGATGGCGGTGGTGCGGCTCTGCAGTTGAAGATTACCCTTGAGGAAACCAACCCGCCTGTCTGGCGCAGGCTTGTTATTCCGGTGACGTTTACCTTCTGGGAGCTGCATGTGGCCATCCAGGATGCCATGGGCTGGGAGGATCGTCATCTTCATTCATTTTTTGCCATAGATAAAAACAGCCGAAAAGTGCGGATTGGCCTCCCAGAGGATGATCTTTTTGGCGGCGGGGGAGGAATCCTGCCCGGCTGGGAAGAAGATATCAGAGATTATTTTGTCCGGCCGGGAACCAAAATCCGGTATCTGTATGATTTTGGCGATGACTGGATGCACACTGTTAAACTGGAGAATATATTGCCAGGGGAAACAGACTTTTCAGGCCCGGTTTGTACAGGCGGTGAAGGTGCGTGCCCGCCGGAGGATATCGGCGGCCCGTATGGCTACCGCAAACTGCTTGCCAAAAATGGCTTTGACCGGGAGCCGTTTGACTGCAGGGATGTAACTTTTTCAGATGCCCAACAAAGGCTTGAGCACATCAGAAGAATCTAAAATATTGCTGCTTCAGGGAGAGGAACAAGCAGATTGAAAAGTATTATACCGACCAGAATACTGACCCGTACGGCAGTACTGCTGGCACTGACAATTGCCGTTCAGTATCTTGGGTTTCCTCCGCCGCTGATGGGCCCCCTGGTGAATTTCATGCTTGCGGTTTCTGCAGTTTTGGTTGGGCCTGCTGCCGGGGTGTTTATCGGGAGTGTTACACCATGGATTGCGCTGCTCATTGGAATTTTACCGGTGCCGCTGGCGCCGGCGGTGCCTTTTATTATGGTGGGAAATGCTGTTTACTGTCTGCTGATTGGTATTCTTGCCAAGAATCTGGTTTTTCGCTCAATCGGAGTAGTGCTTGGTTCGTTGGCCAAGTATGCCGTGATTAGCGGTGCAGCTGCTTATGTGTTAACACTGCCGTCTGCACTGGCCCAGGCACTGCTGCTGCCACAACTGGTTAATGCGCTGTTGGGAGGGCTTGTGGCACTGAGCACTGCTTATTCGGTTACATGGGCGCTGTCTCAGCGCGTATCAAGTTAATGCAGGGGAGGTCTTTTTATGAAACGTGAGAGTATAGACCGTTTATTGACGTTCTTGCCGTATTTTGAAGATGAAGAGGCGGAGAAGTTTACAGTTTCTGATATAGCCGTCCCCGGGCCTTATCTTTATAAAGATCAGGTGCAGGAATTTGTCAGGGTACTCAACGAAGAAGATTTTGTGACTGACTTCGACTGGCCAAACTGGGGCCCGCAGGCGGTTGAATACTTTAAGGAACGGGAACGGATCGAAACAGCGGACCTGGAGACGCTGCAGAAGCTGTTTACAACCATTGTCCGGGCTGAGAAAATGACGTCCGGCGTCCTGGCCGAAATGATTGATAAGGGAATTATTACTGACCTCTTGCGCCGGTTGTCCAAGCTGCAAAGTGAAAAGGGAAACGAAGCATAACGTCGTAACCCTTTAGGTGGACTCATGCACCGTGAATTTAGCAGACGAGATAACGTGTTCACTGGGCACGTTATCTCTTTTTTGCACTGACTTTTCTCTATTTCTTCAGAATTAAGTTGCAAGATAATCTACATTCACTTACAATATATGAAGTGAATCTATCTAAAACATCTAAACAATGCAGCTCTAGTATTCGCCAGAGGGGGAAGCACGTAATTTGGCAGACAAGCAGTTTTCACGGTGGGAAAAGGTAAAAAAACGGTTCTTCGAAACAATTGAAAAACAGATTGTAAATGATAAGCCGCGCAGCATTGCTCTGGGTTGCTCTCTTGGCATAGGCATTAACTTTTTTCCAACTCTGGGTCTGGGCTTTCTTTTTGCTTTTTTGCTGGCAGCGCTTTTTAGAGTGAACCGTGCCGGTGCAACGGTAACCAGTCTGATAACCGGCCCGCTTATTCCCATCATGTACGCTCTTAACTTAGTAGTTGGCGGATTAATCCTTACGCCGGTCACAGGCAAAGAAAACCTGTTAGAGTTTGTTATTCATCAATACGCCGTTATTTTAAAACTGGGCAATATCCAGGATAAGATTTTCGGTTTTTTGGAGTTTTTCGGTTCTACGTTTGTCCTGGGGGCAGTTGTCAATGCAACAATTATGGGGACAGCTTTTTACTTCCTGGTCAGTTTTATCTTAAACAAAAAGATCGCCTGATGTAATATTTGGGATCCCAAGATGAAAATCAGCGAACCTACAAATCGCTTATTATGTGATTACGATAGTTGCGCAATCAGCTCAGAAGATGTCGGGTGAGAGCCTGACATCTTTTTTTTTGCAAATTTAACCGACAGAGTATTTATAGAGAAACCAGGCCCTTATATTTAAGGGTCTGGTTTCTAACGGACGATTTCAGGTACATGCGTTGGCATGTATGCTGTCTGTTTTTTAGAATAGTACTTGCGCCTTCGTCAGCGGGCGCCTCCGCCTCCGCCGCCAAAACCACCGCCTCCCCCACCGGTAAAGCCGCCGCCTTTGCCGGCACCGGATGATGCTGCGCCGGCTGCGGTACGCAGCGACTGGTTAATCTGGCCGGTAAAGCTCTCAAAGCTGTTTGTCATATTGGTAAACGAGGCAGGGCCGCGGGTGCCGTGGAAATACCACCAACCGGCGCCAAAGCGGTGTCCGCCGCTTTCCATCTGCGGATAGACAATCTGCAGCTGCCCAATGACTTCTTTGGCTACACCCAGTGTGATGGCATAGACCAGGTAGTGTTCCCAGATCACCAGGGAGGGAATATCGTGGTGCTGCATCTCGGAAAAATGGAGCAGGAAGCGTCGGAACGCGCGCCAGCGCACAAAGTCTTCCACGCCCTGCCGTGAGCGGCGGCGCAGGGCCACGCCGGTGATGATCAGGACAATGCTGCCGGCAATGAGGGCGATACTCAGGATGTTCATAGCCAGAAAGGCCAGGGGAAACATAATGACGCCAAGACCCAGGGCAATGGCTTTGCCTGTCAGGGTACTGTGGTCAAAAAAGGAATCGCCGCGGGCGGAGAGAGTCAGCTGCCAGTCCTGCCAGAACTTGTAGAAGCGGGTCTGGCGGTTCTTTGTAAAGTTTTCCAGGTCAATAAAGGTAAGTTCGTCTTGGCCGCCGGCAACTTCACTGAAGAGAAAATTGAGAAGTTTGGTTTCATGTTCAGCCAAAGAGCTGTCACCTGCCAGGCGGGTGATACGGTAATCCTGTTTTTTGCCGCCGAAGAGTCCGCGTTTTTCCGGTGTGTATTCATCCAGGTGCAGGTGGCCTTTGCGGGCCAAATCCACCAGGGTGGCAGTCAGATCCTCGGCGTTGGGTTTGCCAAAGCGCCAGAGTACCCCCAGTTCTGCCGGCGTGTAATCGGCGGGAAGATCCCGGTAATAGTCTCCGTCAAAAGACGGGGTGAATTCTTTGCCGTAGTGCCGCCAGAGCCAATAGGCCAAAAAGAGGCTGCCAAAGAGGATGAGGACAGCGCCAATCCAGAGGAAACGGGCGAAAACGCGCTGCCGGTTGGCCTGGTCCGCCAGCTGCTGTTCTTCCCTGAGAATGTCGGGGAGGGCTACTTTTCCTGTATGTTGAGTGGCTGTCGGAACCAGGGCGGCGGGAAAGGTGACGCGCCCTTCAAGAAATGTCTGCGCCGGCAGCGGGTCGGCTTCCCAGGTGACCTGGCCGTTTTCGTGGAGGGCCACATCCCCGTGCAGGGGGCCATGCCCCCAGGCACGGGTGTTCTCCGGGTTTGCGCCTTCCGGGAGCTGCAGACGTACCAGCACGTGGTCAGCGCGCGCTTCCCACTCGTCTCCGATAAACTGGAAGTAGAGTTCCGCTGTGTCCTGGTGGACCAGTACCACGTTCTCAATGCGGTAACGCAGAGTAAACGTCCGTGTTTGATCGGCTGCTAAAAAACTCCAGTCCACAAAAAATCGGTCCGGTTCTTCTATGGTATAGTATGTGCCGGGCGGGCCTTCGCTGGTTCCCGGATTGTATGTATAGGGTTTGCCGTTTTCCGCCACAGACATTTCGCTGACCCGTGTGGCACCCTGTGTCTTAATCCGGAGATACATCCCCCTGTAGGTGCCGTTAAAAGAAGCGGTGCGCTGTTCTGTAACCAGCATGGAGCCGTCTTCCTGTACTTTGGCGTCGATGGTTACGGAAGGAAAGTGGTAGGAACGGGCAAATGCGCTTGCCGGCAACAAGAGCAGTAAAAGAATCAGTGCCGGAATGGCCCCGGCATGCAATCGCTTGATCATGGCGCCCTCAGTCGAATTTGACGTCCACCGGACGCCGCGCTGCAGCTTCGCTGTCGAGGTTGAAATACTCTGCCGCTGTAAAGCCGAGCATACCGGCGATGAGGACGGTGGGGAAGACCTGAATTTTTGTGTTAAACTTCTGCACGGTATCGTTGTAGAACTGGCGTGCGAAGGCGATTTTACTCTCTGTGTTGCTTAGTTCGTCCTGCAGCTGTTTGAAGTTACTGTCGGCTTTTAACTGCGGGTAGTTCTCAGCCAGGGCAAAAAGCGACTTTAAGGTGCCGGAGAGCATATTCTCTGCTCCGGCCTGCTCCTCGACGGTGCCGGCGGCCATGGCCAGATTCCGGGCTTGTGTGACCTTTTCAAAGGTTTCCTGTTCGTGTTTGGCATATCCTTTGACTGTGTTGACCAGATTGGGAATCAGGTCGTAGCGTCTGCGCAGCTGGACATCCACCTGCGCCCACGCGTTTTGCACGCGCTGGCGCAGGGCCACCAGGCCGTTATAGCTGGAGATAAAAAAGAGACCGGTGATGACAAGTACGGCAAGAGCGATAAAACCGAACATGAGTTGACCTCCTCACTTACAATCTATCATTTCTAGATTATTCGCCGCACGCAAATATATCCCTGCAAAGCGAGAGCCGTCGGTGTGTGCAGGGGATGCCTCTGGTCCGGTACAGATGCACAAAGAAACACCGGCGGTTAACCGGTGTTTCTTTGTGAGTTTATGCTGGTATCCCACTTGCTTGCACTGCCCTGTAATGGAACAGTGTCCGCGCAATATGATTTATAATGGAACATAATTGCCTGGTTTGTGGAACACAATTTATTCTAACAATTAAAAGGGCAGTGTTCCCGTGGTCATTAACGCGAACGCCGGAATCCATAAACCGATGACGGCCCAGACGATCAGTGATGCTGCCAGCCCTTTGGCTGAAAACTTACCGTAAGCGTTTAGCCATACCTCCACCGTCAGTACGGTATAGCCTACTGCGGCCATGCCCAGGTAGTAGCTTTGCGGAATCAATTCTGTACCGGTAAGAAATACAATGGCGTAAACAGCAGAGATGATTGCCACCGTCAGGCTGACATTGCCAACGGACCGCATATCTTCCAGACCTGTCAGGAGAGCATAAGAGACAGTTAAGTAGAGCAGGCCGTGAGCAAATAACAAACCTCCCGTAAAAGCATCATTAAACGTCGCCGTCTGTAAAAACGCGCCAAGCACTGTAACCAACCCCACCATACCAGTAATTGCTCCGGTCCCTTTTGCTTCGCCGTAACCAAGAAAGAGCAGTGCCACCGGAATCCACATTACCGCAATCGCCACTAAAATTGCCGTTGTCATTTTTTTTACCTCCTTTTAATTGTAAAACGTAGAATAATCCGGCCAAACAGCCCTGGCCACCTCCTGTGCCTGGATTATTCGGTATTATATACAGCAAGCGGCGTGCCAAAGTTGTCAAAATATTCGGTAATTACAGGATATATCTTTAAAGAACAGAATTTGTTCCCCGGGACTAATTTAAATTTGCAGGATGGCTTGTACAACGGGCAGTAATAATTTACAATTTAGTATAACTGACATAAGGTGGGATTTACTTGCGAGTTAAGCTGTTTCTTGTTTTGTTTGTCTTTGTTCTGCTGATTACGGGCTGCGATAATTCAGTAGAGGAGCCTGCAGACGATACGAAAGAATCTATCTTTTATCAAACTGAGAGTATGCAGATTATTTATGACGCATATTTCGAAGCAAATCTGGACAACCGGGCCGATATTGATCAGGTTAAGAACCTGTTGCAATTGGATACATGGACTGTTGTGGAAGACTTTGAGGTTACACCCTCTGCGACCTACATACGTACAGCAGAGGGCGATGTGCTGGAATTCCACGTGCAAAAGGGGACTGACTACGATGTCTGTGAAATTTTCAAAGAAGCCGAAATCGCCCCGTATGCCGGTAGTTACCGGATACCCAAAGATGTGCTGTCCGCCCTGGAACAGTATATGCAGGATGCGGATGTAACGGCGCCGGGTATTACAGGGTATGTGATGTCCAGAGACGAGAACAGTATCCTGGTTGTGGACCCGTTGGCGCAGGATTTTAGTTCCACAGGCGGCGCGTCAGAACAATATGACGCGATTCATTTTTCCAACGCACCGGCAGATGTTAAAGTCGGTGACAAGGTCAATGTGTGGTACGCATGGGTTGTACATCCCTATCCGGGGGTCTCCGAGGTCAAACATATCGAAGTGACTGCAAGCCCCAGGCCAACGGGAGCAATTCTTTCAGAGTCGGAAGCGTTAGAGAGAGTCCTGACATCCAGGTTTTTTCTGACGACACGCTCCCAGGATGATGCAGCGTTTCTGGCAAATAAGGTCATGGCCGTTCAACTGATTGAATTTAACCCGGAAAAGGGCAGTTGGGGCGTTACCTTACGGGATGTGCTGGCTAAGGAAGAAGGCCGGAAGGTTTATCATTTCCGGGTGGACGATACCAAAACTGACCAGATAGTAGAATAGACAGGCAGGGTGGAGGGAGATGTCTATGGAAAAAACAAGTGAAGACCGGATTCTGACGTATGTAACGGGGCTGTTATATTTCTACGGTGTTATGCAGTTTGACGGCCTGTATCAGTTGGTGCGCGAGATGATTCCGGAGAACTTTGACCGGGATGACTTTCGCGTACTGCTGGAAAAAGCACTCTCCGGGGATGATAGCCCGTATGTGTTTGAGTTGCAGGGAAACCACTACTTTGATATTGAAGTGGATGAAGTGGAGTGGGTGCTGGCAGAACAGGAAAAGCGGGATGAGCTGGGCTACAGGCCGGTTACCGAAGAAGAGGCGCAGTATGTGATTACAGACAAATACCCGCTGCTGTGGAATCAGGAAGAGAAGGATTTCTTCCGCTGGCTGCTTGGCTTTTGCGGGAACGATGCACAACTTGCCGCACCGCTTTTTCTGGAATACGAAGCGGCCATTCGCAACAATGCGCAGCCGCTGGAACTCTCGCAAAAGATTCTGATGGACCTAAACCTAAGTGAGCCGGAGAAGGTGCGGGAAGCGGCACAAAAAGTAGTTGAGCTCTACAAGCACGTCCCGATGTGGACACTCAAAGGCTGGAGCCCCGCAGACGTCCTCTACGGCAACTAAACTGCAAAGGCGTGCAAAGGAGGGACAGACCCCTTTTTGCAGCAGAAATGCAGAGGAATTATTTGATGTATTTGATCAGGCGGACACCAGCGTGTCCGCTCTTTTTGTTATGCTGGGCTTAAGCGAGTTACATGAGGAGGTGTCCTATAATGGACGGGAAAATTAATGTGGGGATGACGCTTAGCCAACGGTATATCCGGCCGGCTCAGCAGCAGACGGTGTATATGATGGTACAGCTCAGGCAGCCAAAGATTGATCTGGGAGAGGAGCGGCTGCCGCTAAATGTCAGCTTTGTGCTGGACCGGTCCGGGTCGATGCACGGGGCTAAACTGGCATATACAAAAAGGGCGGTAAATTTTGCCCTTGAGCATCTCGACGGCGGGGATATCGCCTCCGTTGTGACATTTGATTCGGAAGTGGATGTGCTGCTGCCGGCGGAGAAGGTGACGCAAAAGGATGCAATGGTGCAAAGGGTTAACGGGCTCTATCCCGGCGGTACCACGAATCTGAGCGGAGGACTTTTACGCGGTGCCGGCCTTGTGCGGGAGAATGTGGCCGACGGCCTGGTTAACCGTGTGGTGCTGCTGACAGACGGTTTGGCCAATGAAGGGATTACGGCTCCGGACAGGCTGGTTTCAATGGTGAAAGGGCTGCGGGAGAAGCAGATTACCGTCTCCACATTGGGTGTGGGCAGTGATTTTCAGGAAGATTTACTGGTGGAAATGGCCGAGGCCGGCAACGGCAACTTCTACTTCATCGAAAGCCCGGATAAAATTCCGGAAATCTTCCGGGATGAGCTGCAGGGGCTTTTGAGTGTGACCGGGCAGAACCTGGAGCTCTCGGTGACACCGGTGGAGCATGTGGCGGTGACCGGGATTCTGGGGTATGAGCCGGCCTGGGGGCCGGAGGTGAAGATCAAGCTGCCGGATATGTATAACGGAGATGTGAAGACAGTGCTGGTAGAGCTGCAGGTCAGACCGGAGGCTGAGGGGATGATGCCGCTTTGCCGGGTATCTTTTAAATACGACGATGTGGCAGGAGATCTGGCGGCTGTGAAGTATGATATTGATGTGACCGCCGATGTAACGGAAGATGAGGAACAGCTTAACGCCGGTTATTCAATGGATGTGGTTAAAGAGGTTGAAATATTTAAAACGGCACAGGTGAAGGAGGAGGCAATCAAAAAGGCCGACTCCGGTGATTTCACCGTGGCGGCCAGGATGATTAAACTGCAGGAGGAAAAACTGCAGGCGATATTTGCAGAAACACAGGATGAGGATGTGCTGGAGGAAATGGAGCGGCTGCAGGAGAGCGGCGTGATGATGGCTGAGAATGTCTTTGACCCGATGGCCAGAAAAACAATGAAGGCGCAAAGCTACCGGTCAAGAAAAAAGCGGTGATCAGGCGTAGATGTGTAATGTGTCTTTGAGTATCTGCACCAGTTTGTCTCTGAGCCAGGCCGGTTCCTGTATTTCTACTGCAGGCCCCCAGGTAATCAGCCAGGGAAGCATTTCCTGTGCACCGGAGACATGATAGGTCACCTCCAGGCTGCCGTCGGGTTGTTCTGTGAGCTGCTGGCTGTCATGGAAACGGGTGTTGCGGAATTTTTCCGCCATTGTATGGGCAATGCGCAGGCGTACCGTCTCCGGGGGCGGTGCGCCTTCCTCTGTCCAGACGCCCCAGCTTGTGCAGTATTCGTCCTTAAGACAGAAGTCTTCGGGAATGGTATAGATACTGTTCTCCACAATGCGGATGGAGCGAATCTGGCTTAAGAGGAAGATACGCCGGCTGTTTTTCTCACAGCAGCGGCCTGTCAGATACCAGGTATTGAAGCGGCAGATTAACCCGTAGGGTTCAATCTCACGATGGGTGAGATGGGCGTCGTAGGAGCGAAAGTATTTGATCTTAACCCGTTTTTGCAGGCGGATGGCCTGCAGGATTTTATCGATGACGGCAAAGTTCTTTTTGGGTTCAACCGGGCTGGCCCCGGTAACATGGACATATTTTTCAATCTCGTCGGTAAGATTGTAAACGGTGGTCAGTTTGCTGAGAATTTCTTCAAAAACCAGTTTCATCACCACTTCAAACTGGTCGCCCAACAGGTTTCTTTGCTGGGGATAGATGCTCATGGCCATTAAAAAGGCGGCGCTGGGGTCTACGGGTTTGGAGATGATGTCGCGTGTAAAGCGGTAGCGCATCACCCCGTTTTGATGGGCGCCCTGAATGGCCAGGGGGTCTGCTGCCACCGGATCTTCATAGGCCAGAGGGTCAAAGAGTTCATTTAAGCGCTGGATACTGCGGCGGATGGTCCTCTCATGCGGCCGGGTTCCTTTGATCCCTTCGTAAGCGTCTTTTAATTCATCCATGGTGGCACCGCCGTCCGGTGTGCGGTTGATGACTGTCAGGAGAATATTGATTAACGCTTCGGGAAAGTTGCGTGTGCGGCCAAACGAGCTCATGAGATTCCTCCTTGTAATGTGTAGTCTTTAATAAATTTGACAGGCCGGGTGGATGTCCTGCTCCTGATACCAATTGCCAACAAAGAGGCAGGATAATAGAGAGGCAAAAGAGAAGTATTGGGAATAATAACAGGGAACTGCAACGGAGGTTATCGTGATGGATCTGACTGAGGCCGGGGCTTTGGGCATGGCCTGTTTTGTTGACGTGGAGACCACAGGGCTGTGCTCGCGGAAGGAAGAAGTTGTGGAACTGGCCATTTGTTTGTTTACGTTTCGGAGAGAGTCCGGTGAGATTGTGAAGGTCGTGGACCGGTATGTTGGGCTGCGGGAGCCCTGTGTGCCCATTTCTCCCGGTGCGGCACGGGTCCATGGATTGCGGATAAAAGATCTTTATGGCAAGCGGCTCGATGAAGCACGCATAGAGGCGATGCTGCATGCGGCAGAGTTTATTGTGGCGCATAATGCACCCTTTGACAAAGGGTTTGTAACCCGTCTGTTTCCGCTGACCCGGCAGAAAAACTGGCTTTGTTCCATGTCGGGGATCAACTGGAAAGGGAAGGGTTTTGCTTCCCGGGGGCTGCAGAATCTCTTGCGGGATCACGGTATTGCAGCGGGACGGGCACACAGGGCAGAAGATGATGTGCTGGCGACGCTGGAACTTCTGGCAAGGTGCGGTACCGACGGACGTACATATTTTGGCGAACTGCTGACGAAGCTGCCAAAAGAGGCCGATTCGGCCGATATTGCAGGTTAAACGGGGTGAAGCAGATGAAATATCTCGAACTTGGTAAAACAGGTTTAACTGTGTCACAAATGGTATTTGGCACGCTCACCATGGGCCCGCTGCAGCGGGATGTGGCTGTGGGTGAGGGGGCGCCGCTGATACGCCAGGCGCTTGAAAGGGGCATCACATTTCTGGACAGTGCCCAGGCTTACGGTACATACGGTCATATCCGGGAGGCGTTAAAGGGGTATGGCGGTAATGTGGTGATTGCCAGCAAATCGGCGGCCAAAACCTATGAAGATATGGCCAAAGCCGTGGAAGAGGCCCGGGTTGAACTGGACCGTGACATGATTGATGTGTTTCTGATGCATGCGGTGCAGCGGGAAGATGACCTGGCAGCCAGGCGGGAAGGCGCCTGGGAGTGCCTGTTGGCAATGAAAGAAAAGGGCTTGGTAAAGGCCGTTGGCCTTTCCACCCATAACTTAGATATTGTGGATACAGTTACCGACTGGACGGATTTGGATGTAATCCACCCGATTTTTAACAAGCTTCAGTTCGGGTTGATTAATGAACAGAAAAAAGATCCGGAAGAGATTATCCGCAGGATATATGAAAAGGGCATTGGCGTATATGCCATGAAACCGCTTGCCGGCGGTCATCTCTACAACGATGCCACAGCGGCGCTGCGTTATGCGTTTGATTTTCCGTATATGCATGCGGTGGCGGTGGGCATGGTTAAGCAGGAAGAGCTGGATGTGAATCTTAAAATTTACAATCGGGAGCCTGTGGGTCAAGAAGAACTTGAAGCGGCGGCCAGCAATAAAAGAATGTATGTAGTCAAATTCTGCAAAGGGTGCGGCAATTGTATTGATGCCTGTGAGCAGCGAGCCATCAGCCTGCAGGATGAGAAAGCATACATTGAGCACAGCAACTGCGTGCTCTGCGGCTATTGCCGTAAAGCGTGCCCCCACAGCATGATCCGCATTATCTGATCAATGCATACAAAAATGAACAGTATTGCAGCCGGACTTTTAACCAGTCCGGCTGCTTTTTTTTAGGGACGGAAAGATTTTCTTTTGTATGAAATGTGCGGATTGGACTAAATAAAAAGTCCAATTATTCGGCAAAGGTGGTAAAAAAAGCGAAAATTGTAGCAATGATGCAGAATATTAAGATTGCCAGCGAAGGGGGCAGTTATATTAATAAAAGGTTAAAATTGGCGAAATATTAGGCCATTTTGGTACTGGTAGACATATATAAATAGTGATAGTATTAAGATAAATTAATCCAATAAGCCAATTCAGTGGACTGAGGAGTGGCTCAAATGGAACTTCGCTTAGCGAGAAGACGAGGCGTGCCTCTCTACCTGCAGATAAAAGAACAGATTGTCAGTGAGATTAAAAATCAGGGGTTTACGCCCGGGCAGAAAATGCCCACGGAAAGAGAGCTGGCAAAAAAGCTTGGTACCAGCCGCAATACAGTCAGTTCCGCCTACCGGCTGCTCGAGGATGAAGGGGTGCTGGTTTCCTATCAGGGAAAAGGCACATTTATTGCCGGGGAAGACAGGGCGATTGTTGACAGCCCCGCGACAGGTAAAATTTTGGCAATGATTGACGAGGTACTGGATTATGCCATGGGTAACGGTTTAAGTACGGATGACTTTTCCACCATGGTAGCAGACAGAATCCGGGTGAAAGAAGAACTCCTGCAAAAAGTAAAAGCCGTTTTTGTTGAATGCAACATTGAGCAGGCCCGGATTTTTGCCAAGGAGCTTGGCGGAGTCACTCATTATACAATCGAACCGGTTGTTCTGAAAGATTTGCGTGAGGATCAGAGTTTGCTGACGGGTGCGGAATTAATTTTTACCACCTTTACGCACCTGGATGAAGTGAGGCGGCTGGCCTCCGGGCTGAATATCCCGATAGCCGGTGTAGCCGTAAAACCGTGTCTGGAAGGGATCGTTCGCATCGCCAGATATTCTCAGGGTACGAGATTCGGGGTTGTTTGCCGCTCAAGGGAGTTCTACGATAAGTTCCGCAGAAATCTGGACACGGCGGGCCTGGAGAACCTGGAGCTGAGTTATACAGCCAGCGAGGAATCCGGAGATGTGCGGCAGGTTTTGGATGAAGCCGATGTAATCATTACTTCTCCGGGGCGCTGCAGTGAGGTAAAAGAAATTCTTGGGGAAGCAAAGGAAGTCATTGTGTTTAACACAACGTTAGATATTGGTTCAGTAAGAGCTGTTTTGTCGGATAACGGGGATGCAAGTATTAACAGGGAGGTGTAATTATGGGAACTTTGGCAGCGAGCCAGACAATGGAAGTAATGGTAAAGAACGAATGGTGTAAAGGATGCGGTATCTGCGTTGAATTCTGTTCCAAAAATGTATTGGCAATGGGGGAAAACGGTGTTGCCTATATCGCGCAACCGCAAAACTGTGTCGGGTGCAACAAATGTGAAATGTATTGTCCCGACTTTGCTATCATGCTGAGGAGGACAGACGATGCAGCACAAAGACCAAACGTTGCGGCTACTGCAAGGTAACGAGGCTTGCGCTGAAGGAGCTATCGCTGCGGGTGCCACGTTTTATGCGGGGTATCCCATTACACCGTCTACTGAAATTATGGAGTATTCGGCCAGAAGGCTTCCCGAAGTTGGCGGGTCATTTATTCAAATGGAGGATGAAATCGGCAGTATGGCGGCCGTAATCGGCGCATCTGTAGGCGGCGCCAAAGCGTTTACGGCAACCAGTGGTCCCGGCTTCTCCCTGAAGCAGGAAAATATCGGCTATGCCGTGATGGCTGAAATCCCCTGCGTGATTGTTAATGTGCAGAGATTGGGCCCGAGCACGGGGGTGGCCACGGCTCCTGCCCAGGGTGATGTGATGCAGGCCCGCTGGGGCACGCACGGAGACCACCCGATTATTGTTTACTCTCCTTCTTCAGTAAAAGAATGTTACGACCTGACGGTGAAAGCGTTTAATATCAGTGAGGTTTTGCGGCAGCCGGTTATCGTGCTCCTGGATGAAATTGTGGGGCATATGCGGGAAAGCATCAGCCTGCCGGTGTCCGGCGGGCCACAAGTCGCAAACAGAACTGTTCCTGACGACAGCCAGCCTTATAAGCCCTATGACGAGTCCAGGGACGTTTCACCGCTGGCGCCGTTTGGGGAAGGATACAATTATAATATTACGGGACTTTTTCACGATGAACAGGGTTTCCCGATGTCCGACAGTGAAAAAGTTAAAAAGCAGCTGGACCGGCTTCACCGGAAAGTGGCAAACTGCCCGGATGTGATTGTAACCGAGGAGTTCGGCCTGGAAGACGCAGACTTGGTTGTACTGTGCTATGGCTGTACGGCACGGCCCGTTCAGGAAGCGGTGCAAGCCGCCAGAGCCGAGGGCCTGCGGGTAGGCATGCTGCGTTTGGTCACACTGTGGCCGTTCCCGGCAGAAAAAGTTCTCAACGCGGCTCTTAAAGCAGGCAAGGTTTTGGTCCCGGAAATGAATATGGGCCAGCTTGTCGGCGAAGTAGAGAAAACAGTTAAAGGCCGGGCGGACGTCATTGCCTATAACCGCTACGACGGTGAACTGATTACTCCTGCCGAAGTCCTGGAACAGATTAAAGGGGTGATTTAAATCCAGACGCTATCGATGAACAATCTGCGAGAGAACCGGCTGCCACATATCTGGTGCCCCGGCTGCGGCAACGGTCTTGTCACAAGTTCCCTGATCAGAGCCATTGAACACCTGAATCTTGATCCGGCCCGCGTGGCCATTGTTTCCGGTATCGGCTGCTCATCAAGAGCAGCGGGTTATCTAAACTTCCAGACACTGCACACCACACACGGCAGAGCGTTGGCCTTTGCCACGGGACTGAAAATGGCCCGACCCGAGCTGACAGTGTTTGTGCTGATGGGTGACGGGGATTCCACCGCCATCGGCGGCAACCATTTCATTCATGCATGCAGGCGAAATATTGATGTTAATGCAATTATTTTTAATAATAATATATATGGGATGACGGGCGGTCAGGTATCTCCCCTCACCCCGCAGGGTAAAAAAGCGACAACCACTCCGTATGGCAATCCGGAGAGAAGTTTTGACATCATGAAACTCTCAGAAGCTGCCGGTGCGACATTTGCGGCGCGTGTGACAACCTATCATTTAAATATGATGGATAGGATTATCGAGAAGAGTACACAAAACAAGGGATTCTCCGTCGTGGAAACGATGACGTACTGTCCGGTGGGCTACGGACGCCAGAACAAGATGGGTGACCCGTCAAAGATGCTCTACTGGTATCGTGACCATGCGGTAAAAGTGGAGAAAGCCCGCCAGATGGAACCGGCTGAAATGGAAGATAAGTTCACCATCGGGATTCACTGTGACCTGAAGGCTCCTGAGTTTGTGGAAGAATATCGCCGCCAGAATCATGGTGCGGTTCAGGGACAGGGGGGGCGCGCATGAACTCCCGCCTGGAATTCAGATTCAGCGGCACCGGTGGACAGGGCCTGATACTGGCAGCCATCATCCTGGCCGAAGCTGCCATGAGAGACGGCCACCAGGTGGTACAAAGCCAGTCTTACGGGCCCGAAGCCCGCGGCGGTGCCAGTAAGTCCGAGATCATTTTGTCGCAGGATAAAATACTTTATCCGAAGGTTACAACACCGGATTTTTTATTGGCCATGAGTGACAAGGCCTATCAAAAATACGGCAAGGACTTTAAAGATGATGGCGTGCTGCTGGCAGACTCTACGTTTATCCGGGATGCTTTGGATAACAACAGAAAAATGGTCTTTTTGCCTCTGACAAAGTCCGCCAAGGAGCAGATCGGTACCGAGATTGTGGCCAATATTGTTGCACTGGGTGCTGTTAATGCCATTATGAACGCTGTTACAGAGGAATCATTAAAAGATGCTGTGCTAAAACGCGCTCCCAAAGGGACCGGAGAGAAGAACCTGAAAGCTCTTGCCCTGGGCAAGTCGCTGGTTAAAGACGGATATACCGCCAAGTAAGGCGGTATATTTTTTTGCAGAAAACAATTTACAGCAGACTGTCTACCTGTCACATTTCCTTTTTGCTGCCATAGAATAAGGATAAATATGTGTAAGAGGTGAAATACGATGATGCGGAAATTCTATACTGCATGGGCAGCTGCAGCACCCTGGCTTTTCTGCACTGCCTGTACGCTGATCAGGGGTGGGCAGTAAGGCCGGGTTTCAATAGAGGCACCGGTTCCTGCGGGGACCGGTGCTATTTTTTCATATTAGTTGACGTTAACGTAAACGATATGGTAGCATAAAAATAAAAAGGCGGTATGCATATGGAAGAACAGTTGTTTTCCATCTCACAGCTGGCAGCTGATTTTGACATTACACCCCGCACAATTCGCTATTACGAAGAAGTGGGCCTGTTGGAGTCGCAGCGGGAAAGTGTGAACCACCAGCGCCTGTATGACGTCCGGGCCAGGGCCCGGCTGAAACTGATTTTGCGCGGCAAGCGGTTTGGTTTTTCTCTTGACGAGATAGGTGAAATGGTCAACCTCTATGATGCCGATCCCACACAGAAGGAACAGCTGCAGAGAACCATTGCTTTCGGTGAGAAAAAAATTAAAGAGCTTGAGGAAATGATTCGGGAGCTGCAGGAGACAAAAGAGGAATTGGTGCTGTTTCGGGACCGGTTTAGGGCAATGCTCGACGACCTGGAGAAAGGGGATGGGTAAATGTTTGATTTTCTGCTCAGTAACGAACAAAAGAAACTGCAGGAGGAAGTGCGCCAATTTGTACGGGGTGTTGACAGGCAGCTGATTCTGGCTATGGATGCGGAAGAGATTATCTATCCTGTGGATTATGTGCACGCGCTGGCCGATGCGAATTTGCTGGGTCTGCGGTTTCCCAAAGAGTTTGGGGGGCGGGGCCTTGGCTGGGCCGATGAAGTGGTGGTGCTGGAGGAAATTGGTTTCCTTGGCACATCGCTGGCCTGTCTCTATTCGCTGCCGTCCATCGTGGGGGAGGCCATCCATGTGTTTGGCACGCCCCGGCAAAAGGAAGTGTATCTGCGGGAGACGCTGGCAGGTAAAAAGTTTACGGCGGAGGCGCTTACGGAGCCGCGCGGCGGGTCGGACTTTTTCGGTGCCACCACAAAAGCGGTGAAAACAGAAGGCGGTTACATCATAAACGGGCAGAAACGGTTTATTGTGGGCGCTGAAGGGGCCGATTACTTCCTGGTCTATGCGCGCACCGCTGAGGATGTCCCACCTCAGCAGGGGATCAGCGCCTTTTTGGTGGACCGCGGCCCCGGTGTGGAAGTAAAGCACATTTACGGACTAATGGGAACACGGGGCGGCGGCGCGGGCCGGCTGGTCTTTCGGGATGCGTTTGTGCCGGAGGAAAATCTGGTGGGCGCAGAAAACGGCGCCGGAGCAATCTTTTACCGGATGATGGTGCCGGAGCGGCTGACAAGTGCTGCCGGGGCGCTGGGGATGGGGCAGGCGGCGCTGGATGTGGCCATGAACTACAGCCGTAAACGCAAGGCCTTTGGCCAGCCGATTAAAAACTATCAGGCAGTGAGCTTTAAAGTGGCCGAGTGCATTACACAGCTGGATGCGGCCCGTTCACTGATTTATGCCACGGCCCGGTGTGTTGACAGCGGCAGCCCTGCGGCACTGCAGCGGCGGATGGTTTCCCAGGCCAAGAAGTTCTGTACCGAGACGGCCTGGCAGGTGGTCAATCATGCAATGCAAATTCTCGGTGGAATCGGTTATACCAATGTCTATCCTGTGGAGCGCCTGCTGCGGGATATCCGCTTGATTATGATCTGGACCGGGACCAACGAGATTATGGATTTAATTATCCAGCACGAGTATTACAAAGAGACCCAGGGCGGCGCAGCCGGCCGGGATGTGGAACAGGACGCCCCGGAGGCGGACAATGTGGAAGAAAAGATTTATGAATAGAGTCGCTTCATCTACCGCAGGCCTATTGCCTGCGGTATTTTCTTGTTGCGTAGGAAATTATATGCATTCAGAAAAGCGTGCTCCTACGCAATTGGGGGGTAGTAGGGGGGATTCCCACCTACTCTTGCGGGGTGGTCAGGGTCGAAGACCCGTCGAAGGGGTGGCAACCCCTAAAGAACAAGAAAGACGCAACCACCATGCAAAAATGCGTCAGCGTCTTTCTTGCTAAATTCTTAACGTTTCCCGCAGCAGCAGGATATAAATGGCAGTGACAAGAAGTAAGCTGAATGAAGGAGGTGTGGGGACTGAAGATGGCAGAAAATAACGGCAGGCCCGTTGTTTTTGGCGAGGTTCTTTTTGACCGTTTTCCAGACGGAACCCGTGTCCTTGGCGGTGCACCCTTTAATGTGGCGTGGCACCTGCAGGGCTTTGGCCTGCATCCGCTCTTTATCAGCCGGGTCGGCCGGGATGATTTGGGCGGCGACGTGATGTCGGCCATGGAAACGTGGGGGATGGACACCGCCGGTGTTCAGCTGGATCATGACCTGCCCACAGGTGCAGTGGAAGTCAGTCTTGCTGACGGGGAACCGGAGTATGATATTCTCCCCGGCAGGGCGTATGACAATATTTTGGCCAAACCGGCTCTTACCGCTTTGGATACAGTAAGTCCCGCACTTTTATACCACGGGACACTGGCGGTCAGGGAACGTGTGTCGGCCGACTCATTAAAGATCCTGCGTGATTCGGTGTTGTCTGTGTTTGTCGATGTGAACCTGCGTCCGCCGTGGTGGGACGCGCAAAGGACGGCGCAGCTGATGTTTGGCACACGCTGGCTAAAGCTCAATGAAGATGAACTGGTTGCGGTGGCCGCTTTGGCGGGCATTAAAAAAGATACGCCGGATATGCTTTTGCGCGTTCGCAAGCACTTTGCTAATGAACTACTGGTTGTGACATACGGTAAAAACGGAGCTTGTTTTATTGACGGTTCTGAAAAGCATTGCGGCGAGCCGCCGCCTGTGGACGACGTGGTTGATACGGTGGGAGCGGGCGATGCATTCAGTGCGGTAACAATTTTGGGTTTATTGCAAAGCTGGGAAAAAGAAACCATTTTAGAGAGAGGGCTTACCTTCGCTGCAGAAATTTGCCGTGAACGGGGTGCTCTGGTGAATGAACCGGCATTTTACCGGGAGTATAAGAAGAGGTGGGGTGTATGAAAGAAGAAAAAGGGAAGTATATCCTGCTTTTGAGTGTGCATGGCCTGATTCGCGGGGAACACCTGGAGTTGGGCCGGGATGCGGATACCGGCGGGCAGACTCTGTATGTGGTGGAACTGGCCCGGGCACTGGCAGCGAGGCCGGATGTGGACCGTGTGGATTTAGTCACACGGCAGGTCTACGATGCCAAAGTGGACGCCTGTTATGCCGATAATCTGGAAGAAATCGGGCCGGGTGCCTTTATTGTGCGTGTGCCCTGCGGTCCGCGGCGCTATCTGCGCAAGGAGTCGCTCTGGCCGTATCTGAACAGTTTTACCGATGCTGTGCTGCAGCATTTGCGCCGGGTGGGGCGTGTGCCGGACTGGGTGCACGGGCACTACGCCGATGCGGGCTATGTGGGCGCCAGGCTTGCCGGACTGTTGGGTGTGCCGCTGGTCTTTACCGGCCATTCCCTGGGCCGGGTGAAACGCCAGAGGCTTTTGGCTGCCGGCGTAAAAGAAGAATCCATAGAAGCACAGTATAATATCACCACACGGATTGATGCGGAAGAGGAAGCGCTGGATACCGCATCCCTGGTTGTGGCCAGTACGCTGCAGGAAGTGGATGAACAGTACCGGCTTTATGATTACTACTCCCCGGAGACAATGAAAGTCATCCCGCCGGGGACAGACCTGACGCGGTTCCGGCTGCCCGGTGAAGATGACCGTGAGCCGCCGATAAAAAAGGAACTGGAGCGGTTTTTGCACAATCCGGATAAGCCGATGGTCCTGGCAATCTCCCGGGCCGATGAGCGCAAAAACATTACAACCCTCATTCGCGCTTTCGGTGAAAATGAGCAGTTGCGGGAGTCGGCCAATCTTGTGATTGTGGCCGGAAACAGGACAGACATTGCCGCGCTGGACAAAGGGGCGCGCGATGTAATGACTGCGGTGCTTGTCCTGATTGACCGCTATGATTTATACGGAAAGGCGGCCTATCCGAAGCGTCACAATTCCGACGACATCCCCGACCTTTACAGACTGGCTGCGGCCACAGGCGGCGTGTTTGTCAACCCGGCGCTGACCGAGCCGTTTGGCCTGACACTGATTGAAGCGGCAGCAAGCGGTCTGCCGGTTGTGGCCACCCAGGACGGCGGGCCGCGGGATATCCTGGCCAACTGTGAAAACGGCCTGCTTGTGGATCCTCTTGATGCGGACGCCATGGGTGAGGCTATCCTTGCGGCCATCCGCGACAAGGAGCGTTGGCAGCGGTGGTCGCAAAACGGGGCCAGGGGGGCGCGCAAACACTACTCCTGGGAAACCCATGTTGATCACTACCTGCAAAAGATGCAGGCTGTAATGGCAGAGCGATCTGAAATTCCTGTCAATCTCAAGCGAAGCCAGCTGCCTGTGGTAGACCGCATTCTTGTTACAGACATTGATAATACCTTAATCGGCGAGAAAGAATCGCTTGCAGAACTGCTGGCCATGCTAAAAAACACGGATGTGAATATCGGCTTTGGCATTGCGACCGGCCGCCGGATTGAAAGCGCGCTGGAAGTGCTGGAAGAATGGGGTGTACCCATGCCGGATATTCTGATCACCTCCGTGGGCAGTGAAATTCGTTACGGCCCGCGCCTGATTGAAGACAGAGCCTGGGCCCGTCATATCGATTTTCGCTGGGACCCGGAAGGGCTGCGCAGCGCCATGGCAAAGCTGCCGGGGATTGAACTGCAGTCGGACGTGGTTCAGCGCAAATATAAAGTGAGTTATTACCATGACCCGGCTAAAGCGCCGGGTGTGCGGGAGATTAAGCAGCATTTGCGTAAGCTGGGACTGCATGCCAAAGTGATTTACTCACACGGGAAATTTCTGGATTTACTGCCGATTCGGGCATCCAAAGGCCTGGCGATTCGCCATCTGAGCCTCAAGTGGGGTTTACCGCTGCAGCAGTTCCTAGTTGCAGGAGATTCGGGCAATGATGAGGAAATGGTTACAGGGAACACATTGGGTGTCGTTGTTGGCAACCACAGCCCGGAGCTTGAGCATCTGAAAAAAAGGGCGCGAATCTTTTTTGCCCCCGGACATTTTGCCCGGGGAATTATCGAAGGCATCGAGTTTTACAATTTTCTGGGCACCATACAGATTCCGGAACCAGAAGTCAAGAGGTGAGATATGATTCAGACACTGGAAGAACTTTTCTCTGAACACCGCGAAGCAGTTTATTTGCTCTTACGCCATTACCTGAAGCTGGGCAGAACATTTCTTCTGGGTTCTGATTTGCGCGATGAACTGGAACGCTTTCTGGCGCAGCAGGATGCGGAAACGGCGGATGACCTGAAGCCGCTGACAACGATCATCGGCCACTCACAGGAAGCAATCCTGAAAAACCCATGGATTTACCTGGCCATCCGGCCGTCTGTGGCCCGCTGGAGCTACTACCGTTTCCATATCGACAGCATGCAGTCCGAGGAAGTTGATGTCTCGGAGTTTCTGGCTTTTAAAGAACGCCAGTTAAACGGTAAGGACCAGGACAGCTGGAGCCTGGAAGTGGACTTTGAGCCGTTTAACCGTGAATTTCCCAGGCTGCAGGAAGCACGCTCCATCGGCAACGGGGTGGAATTTTTGAACCGGCATCTCTCCAGCCGTCTTTTGCAGGAGCAGGCCAAAGCGCAGGAAGTTTTACTGGAGTTTTTGCGGCGCCATCATGTGCAGGACAATAACCTGATGCTCAACCAGCGGATTGCCACTGTAGGTGCGCTGCGGGATGCGCTGCGGCGGGCGGATGATTTTCTAAGTACCGAAACCGATGAAACACCCTGGCTGGATGTGTCGCCGAAACTGCAGGAACTGGGTTTTGAACCCGGCTGGGGAAAAGATGTGGGGCGCATCCGCGACACGCTGCGCCTGCTCTCCGGCATTCTGGAAGCACCGGACCCCGCCGGGCTGGAAGCCTTTCTGAGCAGAGTACCGTTGATTTTTAATATTGTGATTCTCTCTCCGCACGGTTATTTCGGCCAGGCTAATGTATTGGGCCTGCCGGATACCGGCGGCCAGGTCATTTATATCCTGGACCAGGTTCGTGCGCTGGAGGATGAGATGCGTGAGCGCCTACAGCAGCAGGGGCTGAACCTGGAGCCGCAGGTTGTGGTGGTTAGCCGCCTCATCCCCGAGGCTCAGGGCACAACCTGTGACGAGCCACGTGAGCATATTGTGGGTACGCAAAACGCAAAGATTCTGCGGGTACCTTTTCGCAGCAGCGACGGCCAGGTGGTGCGGCAGTGGATTTCACGTTTTAAAATCTGGCCGTATCTGGAACGATTTGCTGTGGATGCGGAAAAAGAGATCTTGTCGTATCTGGGGGCCAAGCCGGATCTGTTGGTTGGCAATTACTCCGACGGCAACCTGGTTGCCACTCTGATGGCGCAGAAGCTTGGCGCGACGCAGTGTAATATTGCCCACGCCCTGGAGAAACCAAAATATCTTTACTCCGACCTTTACTGGCGGGACAATGAGCGGCAGTATCATTTCTCCAGCCACTTTACAGCCGACTTAATTGCCATGAACGCCGCTGATTTCATCATAACCAGCACATACCAGGAAATCGCCGGCAATAAAAGTACGGTGGGCCAGTATGAAAGCTACAGCGCGTTTACGATGCCGGGCCTTTACCGGGTGGTTAACGGCATTGACATTTTTGACCCTAAATTTAACATTGTCTCGCCCGGGGCCGACCCGGTCACCTATTTCCCCTACACGGAAAAGAAAAGAAGGCTGGGCGCCCTGCACGGTGAACTGGAAGATTTGGTTTACGGCGGTGAGCGGTCCAATATCCGCGGAGTATTAAAGGATAAAACGAAGCCTGTGCTCTACACCATGGCCCGCCTGGACAGAATTAAAAATATTACCGGCCTGGTGGAATGGTATGGTAAAAATAAACGGCTCCGTAAATATGCCAACCTGGTGATCAAGGCGGGGCACATCGATGTGTCCCAGTCCAAGGATGCGGAAGAGCAGGCACAGATTCAGCTGATGCATGAACTGATGGACCGCTATCAACTGGACGATGAAGTGCGTTGGATCGGCTTTCATCTGGAGAAAAACCTGGCCGGTGAGATGTACCGCTATATTGCCGATACCCGCGGTGCGTTTATTCAGCCCGCCCTGTTTGAAGCATTCGGCATTACCGTCATTGAGGCCATGGTCACCGGGCTGCCCACGTTTGCTACCTGCTACGGCGGCCCCTCCGAGATTATCGTGGACGGGGTGTCGGGCTTTCATATCGACCCGAACCACGGCGAGCGCTCAGCGGAAATTATTGCCGACTTCCTGGAAAAATGCGCAAGCGACCCCGCATACTGGGATACGATTTCCCTGGGAGGCATTGAGCGCGTGCAGGAGCGCTATACCTGGGAGCTGTATGCAGACCGGATGATTACCCTTTCCTGTATCTACAGCTTCTGGAAGTATGTTACCGATTTGAGCCGTGTGGAGACAAGACGCTATCTCGATATGTTCTACGGACTGCAGCTGAGGCCGCTGGCCATGTCTGTGGGCCTTGCAGAATAAAATCAGCCGCCGGTTTAATACGGCGGCTGTATTATTGGTGTACATTTTCTCCGGCGGCGGTTGATTCCGGTACGCTGCAGAGATATAATAGAGAAAGGAACGTTTGTTCGGGAGGTGGAAGTGTGATTCCTGATGAGGCGCATGCTGTGCTCCAGAAGGTGTTTGGCTACCCTTCGTTTAAGGAAGGGCAGGAGCCTGTGGTAGACAGCCTGATCTCGCGGCGTGATACACTGGCTGTGATGCCCACCGGAGCCGGAAAATCTATTTGTTATCAACTGCCGTCATTGCTTTATGACGGTGTGACTCTTGTGGTTTCGCCGCTGATTGCTCTGATGAAAGACCAGGTGGATGCGCTGGGGACGCTGGGCGTACCTGCCACGTTTATTAACAGCTCGCTGAAGGCATCGGAAATCAGGCAGAGGATGCATGATGCGGCGCAGGGGCGCTACAAACTGCTTTATGTGGCGCCGGAACGGCTGGAAGCGGAAGGGTTTCTGGAGCTGGCGGAAAAGATGGGGGTCTCTTTTCTGGCGGTGGATGAGGCGCACTGCGTATCACAGTGGGGCCATGACTTTAGGCCCAGCTATAAAAAAATCTATCCGTTTATCAAAAGCCTGCCCAAACGTCCGCTTGTGGGGGCGTTTACCGCCACCGCCACACCGGAGATTAAGCAGGATATTATTAACCTTCTGGGCCTTTTGGAGCCCAATGTGTTTGTCACGGGCTTTGACCGTGAAAACCTTTATTTATCGGTGCTGCGCGGTGAAAACAAAAAGGAATTTGTGCTGGATTACCTGGCCGCCCATCCCGGGCAGTCGGGAATTGTTTACGCCGCCACCCGCAAAGATGTGGATCTGCTCTATGAACTACTGCAAAAGAATAATGTCCCCTGCGGGCGTTATCACGCCGGTATGCGCGAAGCACAGCGGGCTGAAAGCCAGGACGCTTTCCTGCGGGACGACCTGCCTGTAATGGTTTCCACCAACGCATTCGGCATGGGTATCGACAAGTCCAATGTGCGTTTTGTGATTCACTACAATATGACAAAAAACATGGAAGCCTATTACCAGGAAGCGGGCCGTGCCGGCCGGGACGGCGAACCGGGAGAGTGCATTCTGCTTTTTGGCCCCCAGGATGTGCTGCTGCAGAAGTTTCTCATTGAACAGACTGTATACTCTCCGAAACGCCGCAGCCATGAGTTTGCCAAACTGCAGGCCGTCTCCGATTATTGCTTTACATCCCGCTGTCTGCGCCAATACATCCTGGATTACTTCGGTGAACAAAACTCTGTCGAAAACTGCGGCAACTGTTTAAACTGCCGGGACGACCGCCAGTCTGTGGATGTTACGCGGGAGGCGCAGATGGTGCTCTCCTGCGTGGTGAGGATGAAAGAACGCTATGGTGCCGTGCTGGTAGCGGAAGTTTTAAAAGGCGCCAAGAATAAAAGAATCCGCCAGTTCGGGCTGGAGAGGCTTTCCACTTATGGTCTGCTGGCAGAGTGGAGCCTGCAGGAAATCAAGGATTTAATCGGCTTTATGACGGCTGAGGGCTACCTGCGGCTGACGGAGGGGAAATTTCCGCTGCTGAAAACAGGGCCGCAGGCAGCCGCTGTGATCCGCGAAGGAAAACAGGTCCGGCGCAAAATTTTACAGCCGCAGGAAGTACAAACCGACGATGCTCTGTTTGAGCGGCTGCGGCAGCTGCGCAAAGGTATCGCCGACAGGGAAAACATCCCGCCGTATATTGTGTTCTCCGATGCCACGCTGCGTGAGATGAGCGAGCGAACACCGGTGGACGAGCAGTCGATGCTGCGCATTAACGGCGTGGGAGAAACGAAGCTGGAGCGCTATGGTGAGGAGTTTCTGCAGTTAATCCGGCAGTACACAAAAAATAATTAGCACAGGCAGGGTTTTTCTGCGCACTGAGCGAAGAAAAACCGGATGCTTAGCATAATCTGACAGTAGATGAAGCCAAAGGAGGAAAACGTATGGAACAGGAAGAAAGAACGTGGGGGATGGTCTGTCATTTGGCGTCGCTGGTTGCGTTGATCGGTATCCCGTTTGGGCATATTCTGGGGCCACTGGTCGTCTTGAAAAAAGACCAGTATCCCTTCGCTGATGACCAGGGCAAAGAATCGTTAAATTTCCAGATATCAATGACACTCTACGGATTTATTTTACTTATTTTTGCTGTTGTTACTTTGGGCCTGGGTGCGATTCTGCTTATCGCCGTGTTTATTGTGGAGCTGGTGCTGGTCATTACTGCTGCCGTCCGGGCAAACAACGGGGAATACTACAGATACCCACTGACAATTCAATTTATTAAATAGTCATTAAACCGGCCTTTTGGCCGGTTTTACATTTTTATTGATAACTAGTTGCAGGATAAAAGAAATTAATCACGAACTTTACATTTAAGTCAGGATTTACCTAGGGGGAGTATGCCCATGGATACTTGTTCCACAACCGGCTGCAGCAGCAGCTTCTGTCCCGAAGGCTCACAATGCCGCAGTATGAATGTTTCTTCCGTTCTGGAGTGTATGGGAGCCCTCCTTTACCCCGGTGACTTTACAAAAAGTGCCAAAGCTATCTTTCAGGAATGCAAAAAGCTGATTGGCGCCCGGGCAGGTTATGTGGCCGTTCTTGATGAAACAGAAGAAAAAAACAGGGTGCTGTTTCTGGATACGGGCGGCATGGACTGTACCCTGGATACGTCATTACCCATGCCCATTCGTGGTTTTCGCCAAACAGTTTATGAGAGCGGAAAAACGCTCTACGAGAACAGCTTTACTGACAACGGCTGGCAGGACCTGCTTCCACCCGGTCATGTGGAAATCGAGAATATCATGTTTATTCCGCTTATCCATGACGGTAAGGTGACCGGACTGTTGGGCCTGGCAAACAAGCCGGGCGGATTTGCGGAGTGTGATGCGGAAGTTGGCACTGCTTTTGGCCGGTTTGCTTCCGTGGCGCTCCATAACAAGATGATGACGGAGAGACTCACAGAAAGCGAAGAACAATATCGCTCCCTGGTTGAAGTCATCCCGGAGGCAATTTTCGTTGTTTCCGATAAAATAATTATTTTTGCCAACAGTGCGGCGGCGACGCTGCTTGGGGCGGAGTCGGCAGCCGAACTCATCAACAGGCCGCTGCCCGATATTATTCATCCGGATGATCTGGAGAGTGTCAGAAAGAATGCTCCACTGATCGTCAAACAACAGATACCTGACACACCATTGGAAATAAAGCTGGTCCGTCTTGACGGCAGTGCTGTCGATGTGGAATTCAGGCCAACATCTTTTACCTATGAGGGGAAACCCACCGTATTGGTCATAGCCAGGGATGTAACGCAGCAGAAAAGTTTGGAGCAGGAGAACCTGAATGCGACAAAACTGGAAGCAGTCAGCATCCTGGCCGGTGGGGTGGCTCATGATTTTAATAATCTGCTCACAGTAGTGCTGGGTAATCTGTCAATTGCTAAAATGTATGCCGCCAAAGACGCACCGCTGTTTACAAAACTGGCCGAGATTGAACGGGCCGCACTGCAGACGAAGGAGCTGACACATCAGCTGCTGGCCTTTACAAAAGACCAGACACTGCAAAAAAAGACGGTATACATAGAAGAGCTGCTTGGAGAGACAATCCCTTTTTTGCTGCGGGGAACAAACATTAAAGTCAGATTTAATTTTACCGATGGCCTGCCGGCGGTTGACATTGATTCGGGGCAGATCAGCCAGATGATCAACAACCTGGTGATTAACGCAATCCAGGCCATGCCTAACGGTGGTACCATTACAGTGGAAGCCGCTCCTTCCAGTGGCCTTGTAAACGTACCGCTTGAGCCGGATGGATATGTGAAAATTACGTTTAAAGATGAGGGGTGCGGTATCCCAAAAGCGCATCTGCCCAGACTGTTTGAGCCCTTCTTTACCACAAAGGCCGAGGGGAACGGACTGGGGTTAGCCACATCCTATAATATTATCAAAAAGCATGGCGGGCATCTGACAGTGGATTCGGCTGTGGGCATCGGAACGGTTTTTTCAGTGTATCTGCCGGCTTCTGCACAGACTGAGGTCGAACAGGAAAAAGCAGAAGAAGATTTAATGAGCGGTAAAGGTAAAGTCCTGGTAATGGATGATGAAAAGGGTGTCAGGAAAATTCTCACTGAAATGCTGGAGCTGCTGGGTTTTGATGTGGAATGTGCCGCCACCGGTGAAGAAGCGGTCTTCCATTATCAGCTGGAAGAGGAGAGAGGAGACGGTTTTGATTTTGTCATTCTCGATATGACTGTCCGCGGCGGTATGGGCGGTGAAAAAACGCTAAGGAAGCTGCAGGCCATTAACCCGCAGGTTAAGGCGCTGATTGCCAGCGGCTATGCCAACGCAGATCTGCTGACTGACTACGAAAAACACGGCTTTTGGGGCTTTGTCTCCAAACCCTTCAAACTGCAGGAGCTCAGTAATGTATTAAAAAAGATAAACTTAAGATAATCCGGCACCTTGCTGTCGGATTACTTTTTTGCTCTTGATTACAGCGCCAATCCCTGATAGAGTAAAACGAAGGGGATTTCCCCCCGGCGGTCGTAGTAACCCGCCTTATCAAAACAAAGGAGGTCAATTCTTTTGAGTCAGGATTTTTATGCACTGGGCCATGATGTCAAGGAGCCCGGCCGTAAGCTGGACGTATTTCCAAAGCCCGATGGCGTGGAGACGGTGGTACTGGAAAGTGATGAGGTGACAAGCGTCTGCCCGGTAACGGGCCAACCGGACTGGGAGACGGTGATTATCGAGTATGCTCCCGAGGCGTACTGTATTGAGAGTAAAAGCCTGAAGCTCTATTTCTGGAGTTTCCGTGATGAGGGCGTGTTTTGTGAGGCGCTGGCGGCTCAAATTGCCGGAGATATTTATAATGCCTGCAAGCCCCGCTGGTGCAAGGTGACTGTAATCCAAAAACCCCGGGGCGGTATCCGGATTACGGCCTCAGCCCGTACCGGTGAGTCGGAATAGAGGTGGGCAATATGGACCAGAGCCTCTCCAGACAGGAGAAAGCTTTTCTGCTTCTTTCCTGCAGTTTCGTTGTTTTACTTGTGACCAGCAATGTGATTGCCGGCAAGATCATTACCATTGGCGGCCTGTTTGCTCCCGCGGCCGTACTCTGCTACTCGCTGACCTTTGCGACAACAGATACTCTGGCTGAAATCTGGGGTAAAGACAGAACACGCTTTGTTGTTAATGTAGGCTTTTTTGTCACCGTACTCTCTGCATTGTTTATCCGGCTGGCCATTATCACGCCGGCCGCGCCATTTTGGCAGGAGCAGGAGGCGTTTGCCTTCATTCTGGGTGGCAATCTGCGTATTGTCCTTGCCAGCCTGACAGCGTATCTAATCAGCCAGCACCATGATATCTGGGCGTTTACCTTCTGGAAGGAAAAGACCGGCGACCGACATCTCTGGCTCCGCAACAACCTCTCCACAGGTGTTTCCCAGCTGTTGGACACAGGCATCTTTATCACGCTGGCCTTTTACGGTACCGGCACACCGCTTTTCTCCATGGTCTTTGGCCAATATGTAATTAAAGTTCTCATCGGACTCCTTGACACACCTATCGTTTATCTCCTCGTTCACCTCACAAAACGCTTCACCCTGGGACAGGGGGACAGGTTACTTGTCCCAAAAAAAATCAATAGTTAAAACACTTGGGACAGATATTCTGTCCCTTTCTTATGGCATTTAAAATATAGTTGACATATGTTCATTACTGCTGTATCATAATAATGAGCTTATGTTCATAAGAACCAAAATCCAAGGAGGAAAAACTTATGGCAGACAAAAAGAACAAGTGTGGATGCGGCCATACAGAACCTGTAGTGCACGAAACAGATAAATGCGGTTGTCACAGTAACGATATGCACAGCGAGAAAGAGCACGGCCAATGCGGCGGAGGCAATCATAAAGGCTGCGGCTGTGGACACCACAAGTAAATAACGTTCAAGGGCTGGGACAAGTAACCTGTCCCCTCGTCCCCAAAAAAGGACAGCGACCAAATTGGTCGCTGTCCTTTTTCTTATAATATTCTGCTTAAGAAGGCTTGAGTGCGTTCATTTTGCGGGTTGGTGAAAATCTGATCCGGAGAGCCTTCTTCTATGATCATACCTTCATCCATATAGATGGTGCGGTCGGCCACTTCCTGGGCGAACCCCATTTCGTGGGTGACAACCATCATGGTCATCCCTTCTTTGGCCAACTCCTGCATGACGGCCAGAACCTCACCCACCAGTTCGGGGTCCAAAGCAGATGTTGGTTCATCAAAGAGCATGATTTTAGGTTTCATGGCCAGCGCCCTGGCAATGGCGACCCGCTGTTTCTGTCCGCCCGAGAGCATGGCCGGGTAGACGTCGGCTTTGTCGGACAGGCCGACTTTTTCAAGCAGTTCCTCGCCCATAATGATTGCTTCCTTGCGGGGTACATTTTTAACCTGCAAAAGCCCTTCAATCACGTTTCCCATCACGGTCATATGCGGAAACAGGTTAAAGTGCTGGAAAACCATGCCCACGTCCTGTCGGATGGTATGCAGACGGCGAATGTCTTTTTTGGGGTGCACAGGGTCTCCGTCAATCTGAATTTCCCCTTCTTCGGCGATTTCCAGGAAATTTACACAGCGCAAAAGTGTGCTCTTTCCCGAACCGCTGGCACCAATCAGTACGACAACTTCGCTGTCGGCCACCTCCAGATTAATTCCTTTGAGGACATGGAGGTCGCCAAACCATTTATGAAGATTTTTAATTTTAATCATCTGTTATCCCTCCTAACCCCTGTACTCACTGACACGCAGGCGCTCTTCAACCTTGCCTACAGCCACACTCAAAACAGATGTCATGATCAGGTAATAAATACCGGCGATAATGAGCATTTCCAGAAACAGAAATGTGGAAGAGGCGTACTGCCTGCTGCGCAGAAGCAGTTCATGGACGGCGATGGTGCTGGCCAGGGAGGAGTCTTTCAGAGCAATAATAAACTGATTGCCCAGGGGCGGTACCGCCCGTTTAAAGGCCTGGGGAAGAATAATGCGTTTCATCGTTTGCCAGGTTGTCATTCCCAAAGACAGGCCCGCTTCCCGCTGCCCACGGTCAATTGACTGAATGGCGCCACGGAAAATTTCAGCGATATAGGCGGCATTATGCACGCCCAGTGCGATCACCGCGGAAGGGAATCCCGGAATTTTCACAATCGGCGCCAGGCCATAGTAGACAATCCACAGCTGCAAGAGCAGTGGCGTGCCGCGAATGGCCCAAATGTAGGCCCTGGCCGGCGCATTCAGGATCTTTATCTTTGAGATGCGCAGCAAAGCCACCACAAGGCCCAGAAACAGGCCAAATAAAATGCCCAGGGTGGTGATCTGCAGCGTCATGACAGCCGCAGGCCAGAAGTTTGGAAAGTATTGCGGAATGACGGTGAAGTCATAGGGAAAGTCAAAGTTAAACATATTCTCCATCTCCCTTTCAGTTCACAAAAAAGGCACGGCGCCCTGGGGTGCCGTGCCGGCAGAGCTATATCTTACTGCTTTGTAATGTCGATACCTTCACCAAACCATGCTTCACTGATGGCGGTCATGGTTCCGTCGGCATGCATTTCTAAAAGAATTTCGTTGAGACGTTCTAAGAGCTCAGTGTCATCTTTGTGGATGGCAAGAGCCATTTCTTCTGTGCGCAGCAGGTCACCGGCCAGTGCCAGTTTTTCCCCTTGCTGCATTTCAGCCATGGCCCGGACAGCAACCAGGCGGTCTGTGATTACGCCGTCTACGCGGCCGTTAATCAGCTCGATTAGAGTCTGGTTGTCGTCTTCATAGAGAGCGACTTCAGCGCCAAGCGCTTCAGCGTCTTCAGCGAACGTGGTACCGGTAACAACGCCGATTGTTTTGCCGTCCATGTCGCCGGGATCTGTGATTCCGGAGTCTCCCAGTACGACCAGCTGTGCGCCGGAGTAGTAGTAAGGGACAGTAAAGTTAACGACCTGCAGACGTTCTTCGGTGATGGCCATGCTGCCCAGTACCGCATCATACCGGTTAGAACGCAGGCCTTCGATAATGCCGTCCCATGCTGTGGTAACATAGTCGAGTTCCACACCCAGGCGTTCGGCAATCGCTTCGCCTGTATCTACGTCAAAGCCGACTACATCATCGCCTTCGTAGAAGTTAAAGGGAGGGTAGCCACCACTGCCGGCGGCAGAAAAGGCGCCGGCGGCGAGAACACGGTCCAGGCTGCCGTCTCCGACGGCTTCGCCGTTATTATCGTTACCGTTGTTGTTACTGTTGTTGTCGGGCTCAGGTGCATTTGCCGTACCGCAGCCCACCAGAGCCAGGGCAAATACGGAAATCAAAATAACAAACAATAATATGGTTTTCTTTTTAAACACAAAATCACTCCTCAAATTTGATTGACCCCAATATCGAAATAACTTTACATACTTATCCGGGGGAAACGAAAAAAGTCAACAACACCTCCTTTATCCGGTTTGCCGAAAATAAAAAACCTGAGCATTCCAGTCTCTTCATCCATTTCAGAAGAGACTAGAGTGCCCAGGTTTCGCCTCTCGACTCACCTTAAGCCACACCTTCGGGTGTAGCCTACTCCGGCCCATATGAGCCGTGAAGGAGCCCCTTTTCTCCCACTGGTTTTTCCCGTCCCGATTTCAGCACTCAAACTGGCGGCTTGTCTGCGACCCGCTGCTCTTTCCGACGCGGAAAGCGCGTACCGCAACTCACAGCCTGCATACTGCCGGGTGGTAATTCACCATTGGTGTCAGGGTGTATTAAATTGCTTAAATATTATACCATGGCAAGCAATTTTAATCAATTGTTCATAATATGCATTACCAGTAACAGGTGGTGCACAGCGGCGTATATATTGCAATATAATGCATATGCGCTATTCAGGTATCTATTCCTGCCGATAAGAAAAGATTTCATAATCAGGTAGCATTAGCAGATAATAAGACAAAGGAGGGTTGCATTTGGCTGTAATAACGATAGACTTAGGGCCGCAAATCGAAATGAGCGACTTGAAAAGGGTGCGGCAGCAGTTAGAGCGGCTTGGGCCTGATGATGAAATTCGCATTGTTATGGAAGCTGCCGATGCCCATGAAGCGGCCGAGGTGGCAGCCGAACTGGAGCGTCAGGGGTTTGACTGGCAGCCCCATGGCAGTCACGACGGCAGAGATTATTATCTGACGGCAAAAAGAAAATTACTTCACTAATTTCAAGGGAGCCCCTGCAGATGCAGGGGTTTTTCACGTCCACTGCTGCTGTTCCATATACTGTTAGAAATCAGGGCATCTATGGGTTGCCGATACGCGAAGGAGGCGTAAACATGCCCGGAAAACGATTTCTATGCAGCCGCTGTGAGTACGGATTTGATGTTCCTTATGAACCGGAAGAATGTAAAAAGAAGCCCCGCTGTCCGCGGTGCGGCAGCTATGCTATCAACCGGCAGGGATGTTTTGGTCCCGGGGAAGATGGTGCAGGGGACACCGGCATATTTCTTCCTTAACTCATAACAACCAGTTTTCTAACATAAAGTTTACAAAAGTGTGAACGTTTTCGTAAAGTAATTTAATATGGCAGGAAAAATTACGCCAGTGGCGAAATTTGTATACATGAGGAGACTGATTCTCAGCGCAGTTGGGAACAATATTTCCAAATGCGGGAAAGCGCCTCACGAAACTATCTAAGGAGGGCTTAAAAATGAGCAGGTTTTACTATGATGAGGATTTGGCCGTCGTTTACAAGATTAGCCCGGTAGTAGCATCTGTAGTGGAAGACGAAGATCAGGGTAACCCCAAGGCGATTTTGGTTCACACCAATGTTAAAGTGACGAACTTCAGGCGGGAAAAAATCCGCCGCACCCTTTCCGAAGTCTATCCCTACAGTGATTATGATAAAGAGACAGCCATTGAGAAATTTGAAAAGACAGTTCTGGCCCGGCTGCTTGGCAGCGCCACCCCCATTCCCCAAGATGAATATGACCGCATAAAGAAACGTGTAGAACCTGAAGTACCCTCATCCTGCGCCAATTAAGAACATAGTTTATACCCTTTGTTGAAAACATATTAAGCCACAGCCTTTTCCTGAAGAGGAAAGGATCGTATTGATGTGCAAAAAACAAGCTTGCCTAAACCTCCCGGTTTACGGCAGGCTTTTTCATAGTCAAGCATTTATATGCAAGCAGAAAAGCGTGCTCCTTGACTATCAGGGGTTTGTAAGGGGAGTATCCCCTTACTTTTGCGGGGTGGTCAGGGTCGAAGACCCGTCGAAGGGGTGGCAACCCCTAAAGAACAAGAAAGACGCAACCACCATGCAAAAACGCGTCAGCGTCTTTCTTGTTTTAGTGATTTGTGTGAGTAGCAATCCGTAAAATAAAGGAAGGCAGAATTGGAAAAGACATAAAAGAAGTATCAGCGGCAAAAAGGAGAACGTTATGGCTTACCGTAGAGAACATGACCTGCTCGGTGAACTTCATATCCCCAAGGATGCCTATTACGGTATTCATGCGCAGCGGGCAGCGGCTAATTTTAATGTTTCCGGCAGGCAAGTCCACCCCGAGGTCATTAAGGCGCTAGCACAGGTGAAGCTGGCTGCGGCAGAAACTAACATGGCGCTCGGTCATCTGGAGAAACGAGTTGGCGGTGCGATCTGCCAGGCCGCAGCAGAAGTGGCGGAAGGGCAGTTTTTTGATCAGTTTATCGTAAATGAGCTGCAGGGCGGTGCCGGTACGTCAACGCATATGAATATAAATGAAGTTATCGCTAACCGCGCCATTGAACTTCTGGGCGGAGAAAAGGGTAGTTATGATCTGATCCATCCGCTGGACCATGTCAATTTGTCCCAGTCTACAAACGATGTATACCCAACGGCTCTGCGCATTGCCGCTATCCGGCTGTTTTTCCCTTTGTCCAAGGCCTTTGCGCTGCTGCAGCGGGAGCTGCACCGGAAAGAAAAGGAGTTTGCCGGCGTCCTGAAAGTGGGGCGCACACAGCTCCAGGATGCAGTACCCGTCACACTGGGGCAGGAGTTTGCCGCTTATGCGCAGGCGGTTTCCCGGGATCGGGTTCGCATAAGCAAAGCCGGGGAAAGACTCTACCGCATTAATCTTGGAGGAACGGCTATTGGTACGGGTTTAAATGCCGACAAAAAATATACATCTATGGTGGTGGACCGTCTGCGGACTCTGACCGGTTTTCGTCTGGCCCCCAGTAAAAACCTGATAGACGGTACGCAAAACCCGGATGCGTTTATGGAAGTCTCCGGCATGCTCAAGACGGCGGCCACCACACTGCTGAAAATATCTTCCGACCTCAGGCTGATGTCCTCCGGTCCCCGGGCGGGGCTTGGCGAGATCCGACTGCCGCAGCTGCAGGCCGGCTCGGCAATTATGCCGGGGAAGGTAAATCCGGTCATGCCTGAAATGCTCAGCCAGGTGGCCTATGAGGTCATCGCCCGTGATCTGGCCGTCACTCTGGCAGCACAGGCAGGACAGCTGGAACTGAATGCTTTCCTGCCGCTGGTCGCTGTAAATCTGCTGCCCGCCATAGAAACACTGACAAACGCCATCCGGCTTTTTACGGAAAAGTGTGTTGCCGGCATTGAGGCAAACGATGAACGTTGCCTGAAAACCGTGCTGAACAGTACCGGCATTCTGACCGTTTTGGCCCACCGCATCGGCTATGAAAAGGCCACAGAACTGGCCCACCGTGCGTTGGAGAGTAATATACCTGTACGTGATGCCATACTTGAATCGGGCCTGGTAACAGCCGACGATCTGGATGCTCTGATGTCGGTTGGTAAAATGACAAATACAGCCCACACAGAACACTGATGCGGCACATGGGAATGTTGTATTTTTGTCACAGCGGTGCTGCTTAAAAGCCCAGAATTACTCTGTTTTTAATTATAATTGTGGGTACCGCCATTCGGCCGTACTTATTTTCCAATTCCTCTCTGACACTCTGTTCATCAATATTTTTATACTCTACCTCAATCTGATGTTTAGCAAAAAAACTTTTTGCCTCCTGACAGTCAGTTCAGATATCTGATGTACACATGATAATACTTGTTTTTTTGCCGAATATTTTGTCTAACAGTCCCATTACTTATCTCCTTTCACTTTTTCCGGGATCTTTTGGATTGCCATGACTCTGACAGTCTCTCTATCTGCAAAAAGAACTCTTATCTTACTATTCCCAGGATAACAAATTGAACACGGGCGGCCAATTCTGTCTAAATCTGCATCTGCATTAGCCTAAAACTGTAAACTGCGGAACCTTGATTTCGCAGGTGTTTTTTAGTATAATGTATTGACAGTGCGCCTGTAGCTCAGGGGATAGAGCAACGGATTCCTAATCCGTGTGCCGCAGGTTCGATTCCTGCCAGGCGCACCATACTCAGGTAACAACCACCCATTTGAAAGACTTTGGGTGGTTCTTTTTTTATCCCTGTTGTTGTGTTAGACGTGCCTGTGTTACCATTTCCCTGAGATATCGGACGATAAGCAAATCGTACTTTAAAATAATCTATTGATTTGGCAATTGATACAGGAAAACATCGTAGAATATTGAAATATTACTAAATAATGTATGTGTAAATAGATAGATTGCATGAAACTGAGCGTTTTAACTTTATTTACTGTAACATCTCAATGGCCGCTACTGCAATTCAAGCAGATGCTGATTAACAATTATCCGCCTATGCCAGGAAAATTGCAGTCATGTTTAGCAGTATCGGAGTGCTTGTGATGTTCGCAGTTACATTTATTATTCAGTGATAATAGTCTATTCTATCTTATTAGCCTGTCTGAAAGATTTGAGAGGAAGTGACATTTTGGCTGTTTGGCATCGTAAGATTATCATAGCTTTCTTAGCCTTGTTGTTTCTCCTTGCACAAGGGAGCTGTAAGTTAAATTCCAGATACAAAACGCTGGATGAAGCTATTGCAAAAGACATGCCGTATGAAGTTAAAGAGATTATCCACATAGAGAAACTGCCTGACCATGCAATTGTTTTATACCGTACACCCGTTGAGCTGCCTAATGTAAGCGGTGTTGATACGATTGCGGTCGCCTTCATGTACGGTAACGATGAGATAGGCTGGAAAAACGATGGCCCCAAAGGCTGGTCACACTATGAAAACAACGACATGACGTTATTTATAGAAACCGCAGCTTATTCATATGAATATGAAGATGATGAAGTACGGGACAGAATTCAGGTCGTGTTCGGACAAATGCACAATACAGACATTAAAAAAGTAAAGGTTGCGGGTACAGACAAAGATTATGTTGATACAGACATAATCCAGACTGTAAGCGGGCGTTATTATTTTAAGGTGGGGAAATATCAGATAGTCCAGGGTTTGTCTGAGGATGGTGAGGTTTTGCACCAGCAGGGCGGATAAGCCTACTATAAAGAAAGTGCCTGATGCAAGGGAGCTTACTATGAACGTAATATGGTATATCATTGTCAGCTTATTTATGCTTTCAATTGTCGGGAGTGTAATATTTACGGTTGTTAAGTTAAGAAAAAGGCAATAGCCAGGTCATAAAATAGAATGGGGGGAGACGGATGGCGCGCATCGGAATATTAACTTGTTCGAATGCCACACAGGACCTCGGGTGTTCTTCCGTCAGTTGTTTGCGGGATTTGAGGAAAAGAAAAGGAGCATTTGAGCGATACAAAGAAGAAAATACGCTTGATTTGGTCGGAATTATAAATTGTTCTGGCTGCCCAACGCTGACGGGGCCTGACAAGCTGCTGAACCGTATAAGAGCATTAACGGAGTTTCGCATAGATGCGATTCATTTCACATACTGCATGGAAGCTTTGTGCCCTTTTCGGCGTAAATACGAGCAGCTATTGAAAGATAATTTTCCTCATATTGAGATAATTATCGGAACACATGAGGCTCATGTAACTCATGAGGAGTTCAGGGGTGAGGTCAAAAATCTTTTTTGTCAAAGTCAGGAGTCAATGATTGATATTATAAAAGGACGTAATCCAAAGTAAAAACTATTGGTTCAGGGAGGCGATACCTTGCAATTCATTATAATTCTACTCCTTGTTATCATTGCCTGGAACGTTAAAACAGGTTTTGAACGGATTGAGGATTTGCTCGAACAACAGAAAAACGAATCTGATAATACCTGAAAACAGCATTCTGTTAGGAGTTGGAAAAAGTGAAAGCAAACAAAAGGAAGGCTAGAATATGCTGCTATATGGGCACAAAAAAAGGCTGCAGCTTGATTGCAATCATCATACTGACCAGTGCATTTTTCTTTGGCTGTTCTACAACGGAAGAATCAAAAATTGAGCAAATTATTCCAGAGTCAGTCAATTATATAACAATGTACTATGAGCATGCAGGTTATGTTGAGAAGACGGTTAAAAACAGCGAGGAAATTGATTATATAGCTGAAACGCTGAAAACTGACAGTTGGGAATTTCTCCCCAACTGGGATGCAGATTGGCTTTGGGAATTTGAAGTAAAACTGGTTGGAGATGATAGTTCAACTTTTATAGGTCTTGATAGTCAATATGCAAGAGTTATTGTGGATGGCAATATTGGGGAAACTTTTCAGATACCATCCGCTGTTTTTGATGAGCTATATGAATACTATATGAGTCCCGATATGGATGAATTCAGAACATCATCGTCTCCTCAATTAAGAGCTGCAAAGGACAGAATCATCGCAGAGGTAAAAAGCATCGATAAAGAAGAAGTTGCAGCTACGGTCAATGGGGTACCCATTTACCACCGCCCTTTGCTGCTTGGAGTAAAATTGCAGGAAATTTGGCATGAAAACACTCTCAATATGTATGAAGACGAAGAACTCGGTGAGGAGTTCTATGAAGAAGTAATTCAGGATATCCAAAGACAGCAGGAGCAGGGATTGCTGGCGTCCCTGCTGCAGGAGCGTATTCGGATGGAATTATTGTATCAGGAAGCTGTTATAAGGGGGCTGCTTATAAGTCAGGAAGAGGCAGAGGAGTATGCCCAGCAGGTAAGGAGTTCTTTTCCTGTTTCGGGCAATACAGGAGAAGTGTTGATAATTCATGAGATAACCCTGGCCTCATTGGAGATGACAGGAGAAGAATACTGGGAATGGGCTGTCAACGGATATCAGAAAAGTATGAGCTTTGTAAACCTGCGAAACGAGCTTGGTGAGGAAGAAACCGAGCTGTTGTATCAGAATTTGCTGGATGAGGCCAATATTGAGTATCAGATAGATGTAGATTAATGAACTGCTTCCAGGAGGTTATTAAATTGAATAGAGTACTTCAAAAACAGTATATCTATTATGGATTAATTCTTATCATGATTGGCTTTCTCTTTTCATCGGTAATGCGAATCAAGAGTCTTGAAACTTCTATACAAGAGGCCAGTGCTCACCTTACAGGTGTATATGACCTTCAACCTGCCTTATATGTTTTTCAGGATGTTAAAGTGAATCCAACCGTTGAGAACTTAGATGCTCTTCGTCATGAATTATCTTTTCGCAAACGAGCAATGGAGGCATTGATTGAACTTCATAAGAACGAGATTACTGATGCTGCATGGGAGGAATTTGAGAAAACACGCTTCTCTGAGCAGACAACAGACTACCTTCGGAGAAAACCCAGTGAAATTGATATTGCTGTAATTGAGCAAATAGAGGCAGCTTGGCTTAATCATGACTATATTAAAAATGATATTTATATACAAGGCCTGAAAAACCCGTCGAGTTTTACAGGTTCTTATATTGATTTGATAAAAGCATTAGATAATATACCGATAGACGAGCTTAAATTGTATCCAACAGGAGAGTAGTGAATATTTTATGTATATACATACGCAGATTAATCGAAAGATGCAGGCGTCTTGACCTTGGTAAACAGAAATTAGAGGCTGCAATACATTGATAATGGACCTGTGTTCTCGTTCTTGTGCAAAGCACACTCTACACACTTACTTAAATAGGTATCGAAGGAGTGGGACACGAGAGTGATATTTTTACCGGTTTTTTATCTTATCATTTATTTTTACATAAGAAAATGGGCAGTAAAGAAGTTTTCTATAAATGATTATGGCTGGGTTTATAAACCGATAAATAAAATTCAAAAGATGGGTAGAGCTGGCACTCCTTCTTTTATACTTAGGGTCCATGTATCTTCTTGTCTTTGTCTTTGGATATAGCTTTGACCGTGTTTTTATTTTTAGTTTTGGCGGTTTAGGTATTCTGTCTGCTGTCCGTGCGTTTATGGAATGGAAGTTTGCAAATGCTACAAGGCGGTATGTGCTAAGTATAATAGACAGTGTTTCATACTTTATCAATATGTTCTTTTTGGAGATAATCACAGCCGCTTACATTATACCTTTGGCAGTTGGATGGATACATATTATATAAGTACCTTGGTTGCAAATGCGTGGGGGAATGCCAAAAAGAACAAAAAAGACAATTCTACTGTCATAGTACGGGAGCGTTGACAAAGCTTTATTTTCACTTTATACTATAAAGTAGTAACTTTATAATATAAAGTGAAATGGAGTGATCAGTTTATGGAAAGTTCATTGAGCGTTGCCCTCGACGATATTCGCATTATTAAAAATTCTATTGGAGAAAGTAAAAGTCGTTATGAAAAAGTGTATAAGTTTTTGCTACTCTTAGGCATAGTTAACTTAGGAGGCTTCCTACTGGAAACATTTGGGTTAATGATGTTGAGTTTTCCCACGTTGGATCGATATTTTATTTTTTCTTTTATCATAAATGCTGTTATGTACCTGCTGCTTTTTGTATACTTTGTAAGAGTTTATAAAGAAGAAAAAATAAGCTCAAACAAATATTACCTTGGCTTTTTAAGCATCTTTGCAGGTATCGTATTTTTACTTCCAATATTAAAGATTTTAATGAGGTTTTTGGTGAGCCTTGCTGTTCATTATCAAAGCATAGGGAAAGCTTTTATAGTCTTAAATGACATAAGTATGATATCTAACATTCTTCTTTTTTGTTTTATAATCGTCTTATGTGGTTTTCTTTTGGGAAAGCGGAGCATGTTTTTTGCTTCATCAATTATTTTCCTCTTTTACTTAATCATTTCAGTAATATATAGTGATATAACGTTTACTCTCCCTTTTTCAAAACGGCCAGACGGATACGGCTTGTCCTTACTATGGCTATACTACAGTTGCGCAATATCAATTGGATATATTATTTTAGCAATACTATTAAAAAATAGAAGTAGAGTGAATAATGCAGATGGAACCAAATAATATCCCTGAAGCCTTTACGCTACCGTTAAGATTATCTTTAATAAGTTGTTTAGTTGACGGGGAAAAGACTTTTAATGAAATAAAAGACATTACAAAAGCAACTGACGGGAATATAAGTGTTCAGTTATCCAAATTACAGAAATGGGGATATGTCGAATCTAAAAAAGGGGTCATTGACAGAAAGAAACAAACAGTTTATATGATTACACAGTTTGGATTGAACAAATTAGAAGAGTACGTTGTGTTATTAGAGAGTATAGTTAGGCGTACTACGATTTCATAAACAAATAAACAGGAATGTATTAATTTAGGCAGTGGTACGGTGTTTGTGCGCTTTTAGTTTATGTCAGCGATAAAAAGGAGTCTCAAATTATGAGTTACATCATAAGTTTTGTAATGGTTATACTTGTTTTTTTTCTAGTAATTAAGATTTATATGTCGGTTGCAGACTGTGTGGGAAATGCGATTGTAAGTTTATTCGTGGGTTTATGGAAGAAAATTAGCAGGCCAATGGCTTAAAATTTTGGATCTACGTTAAGTTATCAGCCAGGGTTGAGATTGGGGGGGCGGTAATGCGCAGTAGGGCTTTTAATGTTATTTCTAATATAATCGTGGGGCTTATGTCGTTGTACTTCATTATATTGTTTTTATTTATTTTCTACAGCAGGTTTACTTCCAGGGTAGCATTTTCCATTGGGATGCCTAATGATTTATCGCTCTATACAGTACTGATTTTATCAATATTGATCATAGCAGCAGTGTACTATGTTAAGGCTCGGCAGAAGGCCATGTTGATTATAGCAATGGCAGGTGTTTTGTCCTATGCTGCGATTATATCAGGGTTATTTACTTAATATCCGGTCATGAAATTATGCTTAGTATTTTGATATAGAGTAACGGGGTTTCAGTACTGAACTGAAAACCCGTTACTCTTTCTGGCTAGACTTAATTTTGAGGATTATTGATCACACCGATAAATAAGGGAACTTCGGCTGTTCCTGTGACGGCAAAGATAAAGGGTTTGTTCAGGATCATTTCCGCCCGGCCGTCAGGTGGTGCCGCCCCGGCGTAATCTATTTTGGTAAATGCAGCGGCTTCACAGCCGATTTCATCTATGGAAATAGTGACGGATTGTTTTACGCCGGAAATAAAGAGCGGTTTTGTGTCGGCAAGATTTGAGAAATCCGCATTTTCCATGTCAAAAGCGAGGCTGATGCCCAGCTTTTGGAGGATGCTGCGCAGATTAAGGTCAGAGCTGAAATTAAACTTGGGTATCTGAAAAATCACTTGACCGGCCTGGCGGTCATCTGAAGACAGTGCGGTAACAGCATCGTTGAGAAGGGTTGGGTTACTGAGTATGAACTCCGGGGAAAGTCCCTCATCCGGCAGGATAAAGAGCATGCTCTGGCCATTTTTAAAGCCGAGACCCGATACGGTATAGCCGTCTCTGCGGACAAAAGAGTGGCTGCCAAAGGTTATGTTCATAAAATTACTGGTTACTGTGCTGCCGTTGGCAAGGTGGAATATGTCCTGTGCTGTTTTGTTCGCATCAAACCGGGTTGTCCATTCATCATAAAAATAGATTGTATTCATCAAGGCCATAATCTGATTTTCGCCAATCTCCTGCGGCCCGCTGCCAAGTTTACCGCCTGTGTTTTCCATAAGCCAGTTGCTGATGAGTTCAGGTGTATCGGGTGAGGTAAAGTCTGCTTTGTAGGAATGGGCATAGTAATTAGCTGCTGCACTTTGTAAAAATGAAGGTTTAAACTCAACCGTTTCGTCCAGCCACAGTGAGTTGGCTATGGTTAGACGGCCGATTTCATTATGTTTATGCAGGCTGCGAAAAAGCTTGGCCGTTTGTTGGTTGATGATGGCCATATTCGGCATAGACAAAGCGTGGACAATTTCATCGCGGGTCCGGCCGTTTGCAGATTCCGCCGCCAGTGCAAGTGCCATGTAAAGGCTGACCGGAGAATAAAGCTTGTTTTTGTCTGTTTTCTCAGAGAGGACAAGAGAAGAAGAGGCAAAGGCGAAGTCGCTTAAGCTGCTGAGGAAGGCAGGGTCGATATCTTCTGACCGGTTACGTCTTTCATCGTAGTCGTCAAAGCGTATTTTGTCTGGATATTCCGGTGTGGCGATTGCCTTGGCTGTGGTTCCGGGGTTTGTCGGAATCATTGAAAGTGCCGCGGTAATGGCCAGGGCAACAGCAATGGCAATTGCATATTTTTTAAGAGCTTCTGATGAAAATTGCATCATGATTTGTTTTCTCCTTGGGTAGTCTATTGAGATTTTTCCAGACTTTTACTTTATGTATAGATTCTGTCCCTGTTATTTAATTCCTTCCTTATATAGACCTCAAGTTCAGGGGGTCGGTTAGCACTACCATTATAGGTTGGAATTTGGATTATCGGAAAAATACATTAAGGACTTTGAAGTTGGGAGTGGGACAATTGGCGAAATCAACAAATCTTATATTATTTGGAATTTTATTGGTATTGGTTGGAGGAGACGGCATATTTACGGGTGCAGGGATCGTTACAGGAGTTGTTGGAATTGCTATGACTTTTGGTATACTTCCTTTTAATAAAGACGACTTCTACGATTATGACAAATAAAGACGTGTCTTGTAATAAAAAATATTTAGGTTTATAAAACGGCAAAACTGCAGAAAGTAAGATCAAGAGGTGAAAATAAAATGAGAACATTTTGGGCTCTGGCCATCAAGTTTGTTATGACTTTGCTCGCTGCAGCTATTGCTGGGTTTGCTTCAGGGATGACAAGTGCGGGAGTGATATTCCTGACAGCCGCTGTGGGTACCGTTGTCAACTACATAATGGGTGATTTGTTTATTCTGCCCGCAGCGGGTAATGCAGTTGCCTCCATCGCTGACGGTGGTGTTGCTGCTGTTTTGGCATATATCGTTGCCATCCAAAGCCGTGTTTTTATAACAGACGCTTTTGTGTTTGCTTTGGTTTTCGGCTTGCTTGTAGCCATTGGTGAGTATTTCTTTCATAAATATCTGGCGAAAGAAAAACACGTGGCGCCTAATCCGTGATCAGCAACAAAAATACAGCAAAGGGGCGATTAGCTTGACCGGAAGCGGCGAGCGTGAAACGAAGTTTGTGAAATGGTCTACGGCGGAAGGGACAAACATTCGCCGTGTGGTAGCTGTGATGAGCGGTAAAGGAGGCGTGGGTAAATCGTCGGTGACCGCTCTTTTGGCTGTGGCTCTGGCCAAAACCGGATTAAAAGTGGGTATCCTGGATGCGGATATTACCGGGCCGACAATTCCGCAGATGTTTGATGTAAGGGGGGTCCCCGAGGGCAGTGAACAGGGAATGCTGCCGCCTGAGAGCAGCTTGGGTATTAAAATTATGTCACTGCAGCTATTGGTTGATGATGAGGATACACCGGCAATTCTGCGTGCTCCGCTGATTACAGGAACAATTAAACGATTCTGGACCGATGTGGCCTGGGGAGAGCTGGATTGTCTTTTGGTGGATTTGCCGCCGGGGACGGGTGATGCTCCTCTAAGTGTAATGCAGTCTCTGCCTTTGGATGGTGTGGTGATGGTCTCTTCGCCGCAGAAAATTGCGGTGGGTGTTGTTAAAAAAGCGCTTAATATGGCAAGGAGAATGAATATTCCTGTGGTTGGGCTTGTGGAAAACATGAGTTATGTGGAGTGCGGTAAGTGCGGTGAAAAGATGTATGTGTTTGGGCCCAGCAGCGGCGGGCAGCTGGCGGATGATTTCGGCCTGCCGTTTTTGGGTGCTGTGCCATTGGATCCGCTGCTTGTGGAACTTGCGGACAGGGGCAGAATTGAGGAATATGATCACCCGGTGTTTGGTGCGGTGATGGAACCATTGACCGAAAAGTATGAAATACTGAGATAAGAAAAGGCTTTCGGAAATTTTCCGAAAGCCTTTTGACTATTTTTTTTCTTTTTTTTCAGTGGTGCGCTGCATTGAGCAGTTGCCTCTGAGGACGGCTCCGTCATCCACCTGCATGGTGTGGACTTTGACATCACCGTCTATAATTCCCGATGCCAGAATTTCCAGCTTGCCGGTTGCTTCCACATTACCGGTGATTTTACCGGCCACCTGGATGTTCGTCCCTTTGACCTGAGCTTCAATCTTTGCGTCTTTGCCGATGATGATATCACCGTCAACGTTGACTTCGCCTTCAACCCTGCCGTCGATCCGCAGCGGGCCGCTGCCGTGCAGCGTTCCGGTAATCAGAGTGTCCTTGCCGATGACTGTCAAAATTTTATCCGAACTGATTGTAGTCTTTTTATTAAAGCCCACTGCGCGTTACCTCCGATTTTAACATTTTCAGGGGATCAAGCGGGGTGCCGTTTTTATGGATTTCGAAATGCAGGTGCGGTCCGGTAGAATTGCCGGTACTGCCGACCTGGGCAATTTTCTGGCCTTTTTCCACAATTTCACCGGGTTTTACACTGAATGTCCGCAGGTGCGCGTAAAACGTGTTGTATGTGCCGTGACTGATGATGACAAGATTACCCCAGCCCCGTTTATAACTTGCTGAAACGACTCTGCCCGATGCCGCGGCATAGACTGGCGTGCCGAAGGGCGCGCCGAAATCGACGCCGTTGTGGAAGTTCAGCCGCTGAGTAAACGGCCCGCGCCGCCAGCCAAAAGGAGATGTAACACGGCCGGACACAGGCTTGAGGTCCGGTGTCCTCTCCATTTTATCTTTGTATACTTCGGCATCTTCTTTTAACAGTTCAAGTTCTTCTGTTTTCTCCGGAATTTTTTCTCTCAGGTAAGAAATCGTTTCTTCTGTGTCTGCAGATGCTCTGCCGGGAGTACCGCTGCGGTCAGGCAGTGCAGACCGCGATTCTGAAACCAGTGTGCGGACTTGTTGACCCAATACCTCCAGCTCAGCCATCTGCCCGTTGAGAAGAGCCAGTTCATTTTCAAGTTCAGATAGTTCAGCTTGCAGGACACTGTTTTCATCCTCAAGCACAGGTACAAGCGCCGCTTTTGCCGACAAATGGGTGTTTGTAACGGCAAGTGTGGTTACACCGGCCGTAACCATAACCAGCAGAAAAGCAGAAATGGCTAAAATGATCGTGGAGAGCCTGAAGTTTACCGGAGCCTTACCCCCGTTGGAAACAATCAGGATTGTGTACGTTCTGTTTTTCATATTGTCTCCCCGTTTTTGTCAGTGTTGTTTTTGGTAATGGTGCCATAATTTTGTTTCGACAATTACGGGCAGATTCCTCTATCAAATTTGAGATTGTCGTTTTTTGAGACCAAAGGCTCAGTACAGATAGGACCTGAAATGAAGACGCGGGGACAGGTTCCGCGTCCTCATCTTTTAACTGTTCTATGTGCTGGCTTACCGTTGTGTACAAAGAAAATGGGGGAAATGAAGACGCGGAACCTGTCCCCGCGTCTTCATTATGTCAGGAGGTCGAGGATGTTTGCGGTGTGGATGGTGCGTGTTCCTTCCAGGGTTTGGACCTGCAGACGGCCGCTGTTGGGGTCAGTGTGGGTGATCATACCGGTTGTGGTTATTTTACCGGAGCCTGAGGCGGAAATGATCCTGAGGACCAGACCCTCACGCAGGGAGCGTTCAAGAAGGAGCTGAAACTCCTGCAGGTAATGCTCATCGCGTACAGGTTCCGCTTCGGGGAGGGTAGCTGCAGTCTTTCTGCTTTCAGGGGGGATGATGCGGCTTCTGGGGAATTGGAATTGTTTCATTTTTTGCGCCTCCATATCGAACATGTGTTTGTATTTAGTGTACCATGAAGCTTTAGCGATGTAAAGAATGAAGCACTATTTTCCAGTATGCTTAATTAGTAAGAAATATGAAGAACAGTTAACATAATGTTAAGTTGTCTTAACAAGTTCTGTGCTGAGAAACATATACGGAAGTTGCCGCTATCCCCCTTCCGGCCTATAATAATGACAGTTAACATAAAAAATAGTGCCTGAAGGGGGTACATATTTTGAGGAAGAGTGTAACGGGGATTTTTGTTGTTGTTATGCTGGTTTTCGTCCTTGTCGGACAGGCTGTGGCTGCTGTTCATGTGGTTAGGCCGGGTGAAACGTTGTGGCTTATTTCACAGAAGTATGGTACCACAGTTGCCGATTTGGCCCGGGCCAACAGCCTGGTGAATGTGAATTATATCGAGGTCGGCCAACAGCTGTCAGTTCCCGGTGAAAAGCAGGTAGTGCATACTGTACGGGCGGGTGAGACGCTTTGGACAATATCCCGCCATTATAATTCCACAGTTGCTGCTATTGCGGCCGAGAATCTCATTCTTAATGTAAACCTGATTAAAGTGGGCGACAGGCTGGTGATTCCGGGGATCACGGCTCCGTCGGCATCTGTGCCGGTTCTGGCGCCGGGTGGAGGCCGCAGCTTTACTGCAGCTGAACTGGACTTGTTTGCACGGATTGTTCATGCGGAATCTGCCGGTGAGCCATATACCGGACAGGTGGCTGTGGCGGCAACGATACTCAACAGAGTAGACAGCCCACGTTACCCAAACACACTAAGAGATGTGGTTTATCAGGTGGATGGCGGTTATTACCAATACAGTCCGGTGCTGGACGGCCGCATTGATCTTCCCGCCAATGACAGTGCCCGCAGGGCTGTACAGGACGCGATTAACGGAGCAGATCCATCACTTGGGGCCACCGGGTTTTATAATCCGGCTAAAACATCAAACCAGTGGGTCCGGCAGCAGCCGGTGACCACGGTGATTGCCAACCACGTTTTCTTCCGGTAAAAACAAAGGAGTTGGATGCTAGGCATCCAACTCCTTTTCGTATGTCTCCTGTCTGATTTCCCAGTGAATAATGTAGTTTAGTATGGCGCGCAGGATAATTATGGCGCCGATAACGATCAACTCTTCTGTTGTGCGGGCAATCACTGTATGTAGAATCTCCGCGGCCAACTTGAATTCCAGGCCGAAAACAAGATAAAAGGCAAATGTGAGGCGCATCTCCCGCCCTTCCTGGCGTGTACGGACAAAGCGGAAGAAGGCCAGGGTGGCACCGTAGATAATCACGATGACACCAAAGATCTCCAGTATATGGATTAGTACCTGAATCAGATTGCTCAGGATAAGTTCCAAGAGATGCATATCCATTGCCATCTTCCTCCTTTTTCGGTTACATTCGACGAACACTGGTTGATTTCTTTTTTTTGACGTAGCAAAGGGGATAAAAATACTTACAGGCAAAAAAAAGGGAAAATGTCAGTGCATGAAGAAATTTCCCGTTGCGGAGGTGAAATGTATGGATACGTCCGCTTTGTTTGATGCGGCTTTTTGGCAGAGCGCCTGGGACGGGGCGAATGCCGATGACAATGAGAGAGCACAGGGCAAAAAAGCTGTTGATGCCTGGAACCGCCGGGCGAAAAAATATGATAAGAATGTGGGCAGCGATTCGGGCAGCAGGCGTGTTGAAGAAGCTCTGGCTTTTTTGGACAGTTACGGGGTATTGCAGGAAAAAATGCGGATTCTGGATCTGGGCTGCGGCCCGGGTAATTTTTCGCTGGCCTTTGCAGAGCGCGGCCATGAAGTTGTGGCGTTGGACCCGGCTGAAAATATGCTGGCCCTGCTGCAGGAAAAGCTGGCTGACAGGCCGGAGCTGCAGAAGCTGGTGAAGCCCGTCCAGGCCGACTGGATTGCTCTTTCACTTGATGATTTCGGTTGGAGTGGGCACTTCGATTTAATCTTTGCGTCCATGACTCCGGGTGTCAGAGATGTGGCCACTTTGCAAAAGGTTATGCAGGCTTCACGCTGGTTGGTCTACATGAGCAGATTTGCCGGTTCGAGGACGCAGCCGTCTGTGGAAGCAGTCTGGCAGGAGTTTAACGACCGGCCGTACTACAGCCAGTCTTTGGACGTACTGTTTCCGCAAAACTGGCTTTATGCTTCCGGATACCGGCCGGCGCTCCATTTTGCCCGCTGGGAACGTCAGCACAGCCAGTTACCGGAGGATGCACTGGATGAAATCCTCAGTGTTTTGAGTCATAAAATGGATGTTGATCCGCGTGTTGAAGAGGTCGCCCGGTCATATGTTGAGGCGCGGCTTGGCAGGGACGGTACGTTTTCTGAAATCAAAGGGGCCACATCGGCGATGCTTTTATGGGATATAGAAAAAAAAGTTTTAACACGCTTGGGGGGATAGTTTGTGCCTGTCACCATTGGAGGAGCATTGCGGCAAAAAATTATATTTACCGGTAAACAGGTGATGATTACAGGAGATAAAGCCAGCCTGGAATGCAGAGGTAAAATTGTGGAAATTGAAGGTGATATGCTCATCCTTGAGCTCTTTGCAACCACCGTATATCCTCATGAGATGCTAAGACAGCAAAAAGCGGTGAATGTTTCTTTTGTCGTTTCCGGTGACGCTACTTATTCGTTTGCAGCGGATGTGTCAAGTTATAATGATACGGCACACATTCTGCAAATCAGGCAGGCTTCCCCCATGGAGAGGACGGACAAACGAAAATTTTACCGGCTGAAAACGTCCAAGCTGGTCTACATTGTCAGCGAAACAGAGCAAGGTGAAAGCTGGCTGCAGGCCGGCCTGCTTGATATTTCCCGCGGCGGCGCCAGTATTCTTTCCCCGGTGCCTGTCAGCTGCGGCTCCGATCTTAAGGTCTGGATTCCTTTGGATGAAGTAGACCATGTTATTGAGACCGTCAGCCGTGTGGTCCGTGTGCTGGAGGGGGATGAGGGGCAGGTCATTGCCGGCGTGAGCTTTGAGGGCCTTTCTCTGACAGACCAGGAAAAAATCCTGGATTACATTCTGAAAGTCTGGAAAGAGAAAAAAAATGAAGAACATTAAGGCAGAAAAAAAGATGGCTTCCGGTTTCCGCCGGAAGCTTTTACTCTGGTATGACAAAAACCGGCGGGACCTGCCGTGGCGGCGGGAGTCCGATCCTTACCGGATCTGGCTCTCAGAAGTGATGCTGCAGCAGACACGGGTGGAGGCAGCCACACCGTATTACCACCGTTTTCTGGCGGCCTATCCCGACCTTTGTTCTCTGGCGGATGCCGGTCAGGATGAGGTACTTAAGCTCTGGGAAGGACTGGGGTATTACAGCAGGGCCCGAAATTTTTTGCAGGCTGTGCGGGAAGTGCGGGACAAGTATGGCGGTTCCGTACCGCAGGACCCGGATCAATTTGGTGCCCTAAAAGGTGTGGGTGATTACACCCGGGCTGCGGTCTGCAGTATTGCTTTTGGCGCAAAGCTGGCAGTTGTGGACGGTAATGTGGTGAGAGTCTGCTGCCGAATGTTTGCCATTGAAGACGACCCGTCCAAAGCGGCGGTAAAAAAGCAAATCCAGGGGCTGGCCCGGGATTTGCTTGACACGGAAAGGCCGGGAGATTTTAACCAGGCGCTGATGGAACTGGGCGCACTGATTTGTATTCCCCGGGCACCACGGTGCGGTGACTGCCCTGTTGCGGGTTACTGTGCCGGGCTGGCACAAGGCAGGGTGGCGGAATTGCCCCTCAGAAAACCGAAGAAAGAACTGCCCCGTGTCTCTCTGGCAGCCGCAGTGATTACCCGCAGCGGAAAATGTCTGGTACGCCGGCGGGAAAATGACGGGCTGCTGGCATCGCTTTGGGAGTTTCCCAATGTTTGTGTCGACGGGGAAGACGGCCGGGAGCCCGACGAACTGCTTGCGGAACTTTTGGGTGGCAGGGTTTGCCTGCGGGAGAAGCTGATGGAGCTTTCGCACACGTTTAGCCACCTGCGCTGGGATATTGCTGTTTTTTGCGCGGAGGCCGAAATTAACCTGCCGGAGAGTGCCGGCCGGTGGGCAGGGCCGCAGGAGTTGGCAAAGATGGCTTTCCCTGCGGTATACCATCCTCTTGTGGATCGGGTTAAAGACAGTTTAGAGCAATAAAAAAAGCGACTGTGTAAACAGTCGCTTTTGTGCGTTTTTATGGTGTGCCCACAGGGATTCGAACCCCGACTTCAGGCTCCGGAGGCCTGCGTGATATCCCTTTCACCATGGGCACAAGTGCATAGACTATAATAACATTCCAAGGGGAAAAAGTCAAACAAAACCGGGCGGGAATCTCTACCATGGCCTTGGGCATACTATAGCGAAAAATCTTTTTACGGAGCGGATTACATTGGACAGGCCGCGGGTATTGACGGTTGTGCGCCCGACGGAAGGCGGCATCCGGGCTCATCTTAAGAACCTGCTCGAAAATCTAAGCGGTGAGTTTTCTTTTGTGCTCGCCTGCCCGCCGGATGAAGCCGACTGGTTTGCGCACAGCGGCTGGGAGGTCATCCCTGTGAGTCTCACCGGAACACTTTATCCGGCAGGTGACCTGCAAACTATGAGAGAGCTGTTTACCGCCATGCGCAGCGGACGGTTTTCCCTGGTACATGCCCACGGGTTTAAAGCCGGCTTTGTTGCCCGGCCGGTATCCCGTCTGTGTGGGGTACCCTGCCTGATGACAGTGCACGGTGGCTTTGCCCATGCCGAGGCTTCCCGTTGGGGCCGTATCTACAAAACGGCAGAACGTTTTCTTTCCCGTTGGGGCACAGGTTATATTGCCGTATCCGGATGGCTGGCAGAGGAACTGTCACGAGCATACCACGTTCCCGGAGAACAGATTACTGTCATTCCCAACGGAATAGTGTTTCCGCCGCTTACCGGGAAGTGGCGGGCTGCTGCCAAAGGTGAATTCCTGGTGGGCACGGTGGCAAGGCTTGCTCCGCAAAAAGGCGTCGAATATTTTCTGCGTGCAGCTGCTATATTAAAGGAACGTTTTGGGCATATCCGCTTTATCGTGGCCGGCGAGGGGCCGCTGCGGTCTTCTCTTGAACTGCTTTGCCGGCAGCTTTCCCTTGATGGACGGGTGAGTTTCACCGGCTACTGCCATGATGTGCCGTCTCTTTTACAGCGGCTTGATGTTTTTGTGCTGCCTTCTCTCAGTGAGGGGCAGGGTATTACCATCCTGGAGGCGATGGCGGCCGGTTGCCCTGTTGTGGCCAGTGCCACGGGAGGAATAACAGAGCTGGTTCAGCACGGTAAAACCGGACTGTTGGCGGCGCCGGGGAACCCGGATGAGTTAGCCGTCCGGATTGCAGAGCTATTGAAAAACCCCGCGTTGGCAGATGAGCTTGCCAAGCGGGGAAAAGAGAATGCCGCGCATTATGATTTGTCTGTGATGATTGACAGAACCCGTAAGTTGTATAATTCTGTGATGGAAGGGGGCCGGCCTGTATGAAAAGGGCGTTGGTTGCAGGTCTGTTTACTGTTATTATTTTTTTACTGCCGGCCCGTTGCCTGGCGCAGGCAAAGGTGGTTATTGTTACACTGACCCGGGCCGGACTGGAGCAGGCTGCGGCTGACCAGGCTATGGCTCCCTGGCTGGCGCGCGGTTCCGTGGCACTGATGAATATTTCCACAGCAGCACGCTCAACAAGCGGGCATATCTATGTTACAGCCGGGGCAGGCTCGCGGGCTGTGGCGGCAGAAAGTGCGAAACTGGCTTTTAATGCGGATGAGGAACATGCCGGGACTGCGGTAAAAGATCTTTTCCTCAGGCATCTGGGGGAAAAGCCTGCCGGGCAGGTCCTGCATCTGGGAATGACAGAAATTGTGGGCCTGAACAGGACACTGCAGCATCCGGTCAGCCCGGGCCTGCTGGGAGATGCTCTTCGAAAAGGCGGTAAAGTAACAGCCGTCATCGGTAATGCCGACGGGCAGGGACTAAACCGCGAGGCGGCGGCCATTCTGGCAGACAGCCGGGGGGAGATTGCCCTGGGCAATGTGGGAAAAAGTATTCTAACGCGGGATGATTTGTTCCCCTTTGGCTGGCGCATCGACAGAGTGAAGGCATGGCAGCTTTTTAGGGAGGTATATCCCGTGGCGGACGTGATTCTGGTGGACTGGGGTGATCTGGCGCGTCTTGACGAGTACCGCCCGCTATTGAGTGACTCTGTGGCTGCGGCGTTGACAGAGGAAATCTTTGCCGATGTATCGTGGTTTCTGACACGGGTTTTTGCCGGCCTTGCTCCGGAAGATATTTTAATTATATTATTTCCGTCCCCCGCGCCTCTAAACGGCAGCGGCGGGCAGTTGGGTATGCTGGCTGCCCTGGGCAGGCCGTTTCCTCCGGGGGGCTTGCTCTCATCGGCCACCACCAGGCGGCCGGGTATCGTGGCGATTACTGATGTGGCACCGTTTGTGCTGCAGCAGGCGGGTTTGCCGGCACCGGGAGGTATGCTGGGCAGAGCAATCAGTGTGGTCTCACTTGGCGGCGTGCCGGCACTTTTACGGATGCAGGACGAGATTGTCCGTGTTTTCCGGCTCCGGCCACCGCTGATGAAGACCTATGTGTTTTTTCAGATTGTAATTGTGCTTGGTGCGCTTTTGAATCTGTTTGTGCGGATTGTTCCCATCAGATGGTTTGAAGGTCCGCTGCTGGGCCTTTTGGCTTTTCCACTGATGGTTCTGTATCTGCCGCTGCACAAAATTTCCCTTGTCCCCGGGTTTGTGCTGACGGCTGCGGTGGTCGCTGCTGCCGTGGTGATTCTACAGCGTTTGCTGTCAGATCCGGTGCAGAGATTCGCCGCTGTTGCCGCGGCAACGTCTTTGTCTCTTGTGGTGGATATTTTGCGTAATGCGCAACTGATGAAGGTGTCTGTACTGGGGTACGATGCCATTTCAGGCGCACGCTATTACGGGCTTGGTAATGAGTATATGGGTGTATTGGTGGGAACGACTGTTTTGGCTGCTGCGGCAGTTTCATCGCTGCTTCCGCAGGTGCGCAGGATGTTGCTCCCGCTGACCGCACTTTATTTTTTTGCCGTGGTGCTGATAATCGTCTCTCCCGGGGGCGGTGCCAATTTTGGGGGAACACTAACGGCGCTGATTGCATTTATTGTCACGTTGGCAGTGCTGGGACAGGTGCGGCCGGGCTGGAAAAGTGCATCGGCTGTTCTGATGGGCCTGGTACTGTTTGCCGGTATCGCCGTCTTTTTGAATACACGCGTGCCGCTTTCGGCCCAGTCACATTTGGGCAGGACACTGTCGCTTGTGCAGCAGGACGGCTGGCAGGCGCTGCGCGACGTGGCTTCCCGCAAAGCGGCCATGAATGTGCGTCTGTTTCGCTATTCCCAGTGGAGCCGGGCTTTTCTGGTGTTCCTTGGGATGCTGACGGTACTGTTTTTTCGGCCGCGTGCCGTGCTGCAGGACCTGCACCGTCTTTACCCGCAGCTGGCAGCGGGATTCCTGGGAATTATTGCCGGAAGCATTACGGCCTTTCTGGTCAATGATTCAGGGGTCGTTGCAGCAGCCACCACGCTGCTTTATGCCGGTGTGCCGATTATTTTGCTTGCTGCGCGTTTACTGGAAAAAAGTCTGTTGAACGCACAGGATGATAAATAATCAAAGGTGTTTAACCGTAAAATATCCACAGAGGCAGGATTCACCCGGTATAAATGGAATATAGTAAGCGGCCCAGTTCTTGGAACTGTGGTGAATGTTGGTGAAGGAGGACGTAATTTGGCTACTTTTCAGCGTAATCGTTTGCAAAACGGCATAAACATGTATATTCACCCGACGAAAAAATTTAAAACCATTCTGGTACAGCTTATTTTCCACCGCCACCTGCGTGAAGAGGATGTGACACTCAGTGCTCTTTTACCTTCGGTTTTGCAGCGGGGCAGTGAGAAATACCCCACCAGAATGAAGCTGGCTCTTCGCCTGGAGGAGCTCTACGGAACGGAACTGATGGCGGAAATTGTGAAAAAAGGGGAGCGCCAACTGATTGCTTTTACCATGGATCTGGTTCACGACCAGTTCTTGCCCGGTGAAAGCCGCCTGCTGCGGCAGGCGCTGGAAATCTTTAGCGATATTGTCGGCAACCCTGTGGTTGAAGGCGAAGCATTTAAAGAAAACTTCGTCAGCCAGGAAAGAGAACAGCATGAAAAGGTAATTAAAGGGCTGATTAATGACAAGATTGCATACTCGGTGGAGCGGTGTCTGCAGGCCATGTGCCGGGAAGAACCGTTTGGTGTCTTTAAGTACGGCAGCGTGGAGCGTCTCAGGGAAATTGACAATACCTCTTTGTATCGTTTCTACCGCAGTTTTCTATCTGAAAGCCCCGCTGATTTACATATCATCGGTGATGTGGACCCGGCGGCTGTCACTGCCCTGGCGGAAGAGATTTTCAACTTTGAACGCACGGCAACAGAGACTGTGCCGGCCACGCAGATCAACAGGGATGTCAAAGATGTGCGCTATGTAACAGAAGAACTGGATGTCAGCCAGGGTAAACTTGTGCTCGGTTTTCGTACCGGCCTCACTTACGGTGACGACGATTATTTTCCTCTTTTAATGTATAACGGTATTCTGGGCGCGTTCCCCCACTCAAAGCTTTTCCAGAATGTGCGGGAAAAAGCAAGCCTGGCTTATTACGCCTATTCGCGCCTGGAAAAACACAAAGGCCTGATGCTGATTTCGTCGGGAATTGAAGTGAAACATTATGAACAGGCCCTGGAAATTATCCGTAAACAGACCGGGGACATGGTCAAAGGCGATTTCAGCGAAGAAGACTTTACGAATACAAAAAACGGCCTACGCAACCAGTTTCTGGTGGAAGAAGACAATCCGGGGCTAATCATCAACAGGGCGCTGGACGGGATGCTTGCCGGCCGCAAAGAAGATACGGCAACGCTTTTAGAACGGCTGGATGCGGTGACGCATGAAGATGTGGCCCGTGTGGCAGCCGGGATTCAGCTGGATACTGTCTACTTCCTGACAAAAAAAGGGGGTGCCTAAAATGACACGGATAATTGAGAACACGCTTCTGAAAGAAAAGATTTTTGTCCGCCGTGTCGAGCCCGGCCTGGAAGTATTTGTGCTCCCCAAAAAAGGCTACAGAAAAAAGTATGCCACATACGCTACAAATTTTGGCTCCATTGATTCCCGCTTTGTTGTGGAGGGAGAAGACCGGGAGCTTACCGTGCCTGACGGCGTAGCCCATTTCCTCGAGCATAAACTGTTTGAGGATGAGGACGGCAATGTATTTGACCGGTTTGCCAAGCTTGGTGCTTCGAGCAACGCGTTTACCAATTTCACAAACACCGCATATCTCTTTTCCGCAACAGAACATTTCTCTGAAGGCCTGGAAATCCTGCTGGATTTTGTGCAAACGCCATATTTTACGGCAGAGAGCGTGGAAAAAGAAAAAGGGATTATTGAGCAGGAAATCCGGATGTATGAAGACAACCCGCAGTGGCGTATCTTCTTTAATTTGTTGGATGCCTTATATAAAGAGCATCCCGTTCAGAAAGATATTGCCGGTACGGTAGAGAGTATCCGCGAAATAGACAAAGATGTGCTCTATAAGTGCTACCGGACCTTCTACCATCCGAGCAATATGGCTGTCTTTGTTGTGGGAGATGTGGATCCTGAACGCATCCTGGACCAGGTGGAAGCAAACATTGCCGGACGTAATTACAAACCCCTGGGAGAAATTAAACGTTTTTATCCGCAAGAACCGTACGAACTGGACAGGGATACTATTGAGCAGGAACTGGTTATCTCCCAGCCGATGCTCAATCTGGGCTTTAAGGAACGCGATATCGGTTATGACGGGATGGAGCTCTTTAAACGGGAACTGGCCACGTCCCTTGTGCTGGAAGTTGTGTTCGGCTCCAGCTCTGCCCTGTACAATGAGCTTTATGAAGATGGGCTCATTGATGATGAGTTTGATGCGGGCTATGTTGCCGAGAAAGGGTACGGGCACACCATCGTGGGCGGCGAAACAGCCGACCCCGACAAGCTTTTTGAGCGGCTTGCAGCCGGAATCAGAAAAGCGCGGCAGGAGGGTATTTCTAACGCAACATTTGAGCACCACCGCAGCAAAATGATGGGTGAGTTTCTCAAGAGTTTTAACTCCCTGGAGTTTATTGCCAACAATTTTCTTGCTTATCATTTCCGCAAAATCAATTTCTTTGATTATCTGAATGTGCTGCAGGGACTGTCCACAGATGATGTAAACAGACGCCTTAGTGAACATCTGACTGAAGAAAGCATGGCCCGTTCACTGATTTTGCCGAAAAAAGCATAAGGCGACATGTCCGGCCGGACTCCCTGGAGTTCGGCCGATTCCGTAAAAAGGTAAAATGCCGTAATAACAAGTTGTAAAGAAGGACTTTTGGGTTTATAGTGGAATAGAAATATATTCCCGACACGAGGAGATGGACGTATGGAGAAATTAATAAAACTTACCGACCTGCCGGAATTGTCACGCGGGCAGGTCAGGGAAAATTTTAAGACACATATGAACCCGGGGTTATGCACACTGATGGGTTTGCTGGATTTTGACAAGCTCTATGTCAAAGCTGAAGGTGTTCATGTCTGGGATATGGACGGCAACCGCTATCTGGATTTTCTCGGCGGCTACGGTTCACTGAACCTGGGACACAACCATCCCCGGATTATTGAAGCCCTGGAAACATACAGTACGATGCCGAACCTGCTGCAGGCTTCCATGGGTGTTGCCGCCAGTACGCTGGCCCACAACCTGGCACAGATTACACCGGGTAAACTAAACAATACCTTTTTCTGCAACAGTGGTGCCGAAGCGGTGGAAGGAGCCATTAAACTGGCCCGCATTGCCACCGGGCGGCCGCGGATTCTTTCCTGCCGCAGCGGTTTTCACGGCAAGACGCTGGGCTCGCTTTCCGTTACGGGGCGTGAAAAATATCAGATTGGCTTTGAGCCGCTGCTGCCGGCCTGCAGTGTGGTAGATTTTTGCGGGCTGCAGGAGTTGGAGGAGCAGCTTTCAACCAGAGATGTCGCTGCGTTTATTGTGGAGCCAATACAGGGTGAGGGCGGAATTATCATTCCGCCGGAGGGCTACCTTAAAAAGGCGCAGGATCTCTGCCATAAATACGGTGCGCTCTTTATTGCTGATGAAATCCAGACCGGACTGGGACGTACAGGAAAAATGTTTGCCTCGGAAATCGAGGGGATTGAGCCGGATATACTCTGCCTGGCCAAATCGCTTGGCGGCGGTATTATGCCCATCGGGGCCGTGATAACCACGCAGGAACTCTGGAATAAGGCGTATGGCGGGATTGAAAAGTGTCTCCTGCATACATCCACCTTTGGCGGGAATACATGGGCCGCTGTGGCCGGTCTGGCCACGCTGGAAGTGATTTATGAAGAAGATTTGTGCAACCGTGCTGCCGAAATGGGAGAACACCTGCTTTCAGGGCTGCGTACTCTGCAGGAGCGTTTCCCGATTATCCGGGATGTGAGGGGAAGAGGGCTTTTGGTGGGAATCGAATTTGAACAGCCGGCCAAGGGTATCATGGCAAAAGTGGCCGGCGCAGTCAACAAGCTCTCTAATGAGTACCTGGGTGCCATGGTGGCGGGTGTACTGCTGAATCAGTATAAAATTATTACCGCCTACACGTTAAACAATCCCAATGTGGTCCGCCTGGAACCGCCGCTGATGGTAACCAGAGAGCAGATCGACTCGGTGTTAAACGCTTTGGAAGAGACATTTACCAGGAACAAATCTCTGCTCGGGTTTGGACTGACGTCAGGGAAAACTCTGGTGTCGGGATTATTCGGCAAGAAAAACTAAATAAGGAAAATATTTGCCATAAGCAGGAAAAAAGTCCCTTTTGTCGAAATATCAGGTAAGTGCTTGATTTTCGTCAGGAGGGACTTTTACGTGAAAGAAATTCATGTGGACAGCCTTAAAGTCGGAGACACCCTGGCCGGTGATATTTGCTGTGAATATTCATACAGGAACCTGCTCAGCAGGGGGACTGTTATTACCAGGGAACATATAGAGAAATTGCGGCAGTTTAACGTCAGAGGATTCTGCGTGGTACTGGATGAACAGGAAGCGGCCGGACTGCGGTTTGATTTGTTGGATCAGGTTACGGATGAAAAAGTCAAGCGGGCATATCTGGATACGTTTGTTGTCGGAAAAAGTATTTATGAAAACATGGCGCGCGGCAACCCTATTAATATCAGGCTGGCTAGCGAAGCGGTGGAACTGCTTGTAGAGCAAATGCTGCAGAACAGCTCACTGCTGATGCAGCTGGCCACGGTACGGGTTGTGGACGATTATACCTTTTCCCATATGGTCAATGTTGCACTCTACGCAGCCGCTTTTGGCCGCAGCCTTAAGCTAAGTGAGAGCGATATCCGTGACCTCTGTCTGGCGGGACTGCTTCATGATGTGGGCAAAGCAAAGCTTCCGCAGGAAATTTTACAAAAACCGAGTGACCTGACCGAAGCGGAATTTACGGAAATGAAGCGTCATACGGAATATGCTTATGCGGAACTTGGCCGGTATCCCGAGCTGAATGAAAGAGTCAGGCAGGCGGCGCTGCAGCATCATGAACGTGGTGACGGCAGCGGATATCCCCGCGGCCTCAAAAAGGAGCAAACCAGCATGTTCGGGCGGATTATTGCCATTGTGGATGTTTACGATGCCCTCACCTCCGACCGGTGCTATCGCGGCCGTTTCCTACCGCACGAGACCGCGGAAATTCTGATGGGTGACTGCTCGTTAAACAGACTTGATCCCGAACTGGTCAGAGTCTTTCTGAAACATATTGCCCTCTATCCACCTGGGGTGGAAGTGGTGTTAAGCGACGGGCGGCGGGCCCGTGTTAAAAGGCTCCATACCGATTTCCCGCTGCGGCCTGTGCTCGATATCCTGGGCAGGGATGATACAGGCAACTGGGTCCCGCTGCACGAAGAGGATCTGATGAAGCATCCCACATTGTTTATTTCCCGTGTACTGGCCTGATTGGTTTGTACCTCCTGCTCAAATGGGGTATAATAGGGAAAAGCGTTTGCAAAAAGGAGGCGGCCAATGAAATACCAGGGCATAGACAATTGGGTCCCTGTGTTTGAAGCGGCTACGGTTGATGAGGCCAATATTGTCAAAGGCATGCTTGAGGCTTCAAAGATTCCGGTGATTCTTGACAGAGAGGCAGCCAACTCAGAGTTTGCAATGGCGGAGGGTTCCGTCAATGAAGTTGTAGTGAAAGTTCCCAGAGAGATGGTTGCAAAAGTTGCCCAACTGCTTCAGGCTACCCCCTACGGTGTGCCTGAGGAATAAGAGAGAAAAGGACAGATATGATGAGCCACAGATGGGGATATATAATTATTTTGGTTGTTTTTATCGCCATATCCTGGGGCGTGCGTATGCTGCTCTCCCAGAATGTGAGTGATAAAGTCCTGGATGATAAAGAAGAGGATGAATAGATGGCCCGGCGGTTGGAAAATATTCAGGTCCTGTGCGACTTTGACGGTACCATTACCAACGAAGACATAGGATTTAAAATCATTGAGACATTTGCCGGCCCCGGTTGGCATGAAATAGAAGATGCTTACCAGCGGGGTGAAAAAGGGTCACGGGAAGCATTGGAAGAAATCTTTGCCCTCACACGGATTTCAGAGGAAACTCTGACGGAGTTTGTGGAAAAACATTTTCATGTGGATCCCTCTTTCCCCGCGTTTCTCGCTCTTTGCCGCAGGGAAAACATTGCCGTGACTGTACTCAGTGACGGCTTTGACTTCTATATTGACCTGATGTTCCGTAAGTTCAGTGTGGACGTGCCTTACCTGGCTAATACGCTGCGTGTCGTGGACTGCAGTTTGCAGGCCGGTTTCCCGCATAAAAGCGGTTCCTGCGGGTCGTGCGGCAACTGTAAGATGGCCTATGCCCGGCAGGTAAAAGAGCGTGGCGACAGGATTATCTATATCGGAGACGGCCACTCGGACAAATGTGTCAGCAGCCTTGCCGACCTTGTTTTTGCCAAAGGCGTGCTTGCCGGACACTGCCGGGAACAGGGAACACCGTTTCACCGGTTTGAAACATTTGATGACATACTTGCCGTCTGTATGAACGGCCCGTTTGCAAATATCTTAAACTCAGGAGAGTGAAAAAATGACAAACATAGTCAATAATATTACTGACCTGATTGGCAACACGCCCATGGTACGGCTAAATAAGCTGGCCGGCCCGGAAATGGCTGAAGTTGTGGTGAAGCTTGAATCCTTTAATCCGGGCGGCAGCGTAAAAGACCGCATTGCCATGAGCATGGTTGTGGCTGCTGAGAAAGAAGGAAAACTAAAGGCCGGAGCCACAATTGTAGAGCCTACCAGCGGCAATACGGGCATCGGCCTGGCAATGCTGGCGGCAGCACGCGGTTACCGCCTGATTCTTGTCATGCCGGACACGATGTCGATGGAACGGCGCATCCTGGCCAAAGCTTATGGTGCGGAACTGATTCTTACTCCCGGTGCCAAAGGAATGAAAGGCACTTTGGAGAAGGTGGAAGAGATTTTAAAGGAAAACCCTGAGTACTTTGTGCCCCAGCAGTTTGCCAACCCGGCGAATCCGGAAATACACAGGCAGACAACGGCCCGGGAAGTTTTGGAACAGACAGGGGGCCAACTGGATGCGTTTGTAGCCGGCGTAGGTACCGGCGGTACGATCACTGGTGTTGGCGAAGTCTTAAAAAAAGAGAAGCCGGGCGTAAAAATCATTGCTGTGGAGCCGGCCGCTTCTCCCATCCTCTCCGGCGGCCAGCCAGGCCCGCATAAAATCCAGGGGATCGGCGCCGGTTTTGTCCCTTCTGTTTTAAACCGCGGCGCGTTTGATGAGGTGCTCACCGTGTCCAATGAAGAAGCAATGGATACCGCCCGGCGCATGGCTGCCGAGGAAGGCATCCTCTGCGGCATCTCCTGCGGCGCCGCCGTCCACGCAGCGCTGCGTGTGGCCAAAAAGCTGGGAGCGGGAAAGCGGGTAGTGGTTGTGGCCCCTGATACGGGTGAGCGTTATCTGACCACCGACCTGTTTAAACACGAATAAGGAATTGGGGGAGCGGCTTGCCGCTCCCTTTCTAAATTGACCCTCTGCGCCGCAATATGATATAATCCTTAAAGATTCGGCAGTGCCAGGTTTTTCCGTGAAGGAGGAATACATAGATGTCTAAACAGAATAAAGAGTTTGTCAAAGAAATCACACCGCGCTCTGAGGATTACTCGCAGTGGTATCTGGATGTTATCCTCAAAGCTCAGATGATGGATTATTCGCCGGTAAAAGGCTGCATGGTGATTCGCCCCTACGGCTTTACGCTGTGGGAGAATATGCAGCAGGGCCTCGACGGCCGCATTAAAGCTACCGGGCACAGAAATGCCTACTTTCCGCTGTTTATTCCCGAGAGTCTGCTGCAAAAAGAGGCCGACCACGTGGAGGGGTTTGCCCCGGAAGTGGCCTGGGTCACCCACGGCGGCAATGAAAAACTGGCGGAGCGCCTGGTTGTCCGCCCCACTTCGGAAACAATTATCTGTGAGATGTATAGCCGCTGGATTCAGTCCTACCGGGACCTGCCCGTGCTGATTAACCAGTGGTGCAATGTGGTGCGCTGGGAGAAAGTCACCAGGCCGTTTTTGCGTACTTCTGAATTCCTCTGGCAGGAAGGGCACACGGCCCACCGTAATGAGGAAGAGGCCGAGGAAGAAACACTGAAGATGCTGGAAGTGTACCGCGACTTTGTGGAAAACGACCTGGCGGTTCCGGTGGTGACAGGACGCAAAACTGAAAATGAGAAATTTGCCGGTGCACTGCGCACCTATTCCATTGAGGCACTGATGAGCGACGGAAAAGCCCTGCAGGCCGGCACTTCACATAACCTGGGCACCCATTTTGCCAAAGTGTTTGATATTACATACCTGGATTCAGACGGAGAACTCAAGCATGTCTGGCAGACATCCTGGGGTGTCTCCACACGGCTGATCGGCGCCATTATTATGGTGCACGGCGATGACCGCGGCCTGGTGCTGCCGCCGAAGGTGGCACCCACGCAGGTTATTCTGGTGCCCATCGCGCCCAAGAAAGCCAGGGAAACCGTCCTGCCCAAAGCCGATGCCATTTACCGGGATATTAAAGAGAGCGGTGTCCGCATCGAGATGGATGACCGGGAAGAATACTCACCCGGCTGGAAGTTTAATGAGTGGGAAATGAAGGGCGTGCCCCTGCGCATTGAAATCGGCCCCCGCGACCTTGAAAACGGACAAGCCGTTCTGGCCCGCCGCGATACCGGCGAAAAGGAAACGGTCAGCTTAGACAGTCTCAAAACCCGGGTCCGGGAACTGCTTGGCGAAATTCAGGCCAACATGTATGACAAGGCCAAAGCATTCCGGGAAGAAAATACATACCGGACCGACGATTACGACGAGTTTAAAAAAATCATCGAAGAAAAGCGCGGCTTTGTTGTCTCCCGCTGGTGCGGTGACAGTGACTGTGAGCAGGCTATAAAAGAAGACACCAAAGCCACCATCCGCTGTCTCCCCTTCAATGAGGAAACCACCTCCGGCCCATGCCTCCGCTGCGGCACAGAATCCGACAAACTCGCCTACTTTGCCCGCGCCTATTAGACACGTCGACCCTGAGATTTAGTGCAAGAAAGGGTCTGACCCTTTTTTGCATGCAACCCTGTTTTGCAGAATTGGGAAGGAGGAACTCCTGTTGCCAAGTAAAGTGTATTTTACCGATATGAGAGCGAATGCCAAGCATGAAAGCCTGCCGCAGAAGGTAAACAAACTGTTTAAAGTTGCGGGGTTTGCCGATCTGATTGGTGACGATGAACTGATTGCGGTTAAGCTGCATTTTGGTGAAAAAGGCGGGACCGCCTTTATCCATCCGGTGTTTGCGCGGCAGGTGGTGGAGCGCGTCAAAGAAGCCGGCGGCAAACCGTTTCTGACCGACACGAATACGCTGTATGTGGGTGCGCGGGCTAACAGTGTGGACCATATTCAGACAGCCCTTGAGAACGGCTTCTCCTATGCCACGGTGAATGCGCCAATTATCATTGCCGATGGCCTGTTCGGTAAGAACTTTGTGGAAGTGCCAATCGGGGGAAAACATTTTGATGCTGTTAAAATCGGCAGCGAAGTGGCCAATGCCGACGGCATGATTGTTCTCTCACACACCAAAGGGCATATCGTCACCGGATTTGGCGGGACTCTGAAAAACCTGGGCATGGGCTGTGGCAACCGCGGCGGCAAGCAGATGATGCATTCTTCATTAAAGCCGAAGGTGGGCGAGGAAAAATGCAAAATTTGCAAAACCTGCCTCAAGTGGTGCCCGGCGGACGCAATTCTGATTACGGAAAAAACGGCCGAGATAGAGCATGACAAGTGCATCGGCTGCGGCGAATGCACGGTCGTTTGCCCCACACGGGCCATTAAGATTCAGTGGAAGAGCGAGGCTCTGGATGTGCAGGAGCGCATGGCGGAATATGCCTGGGGAGCGGTGAAGGAAAAACAGGGAAAAGTCGGTTACTTTAATTTTGTGATGAATGTAACGCCTGACTGTGACTGCAACAGTTGGAGCGACGCATATATCGTAAATGATGTGGGAATTTTGGCCTCGACAGATCCGGTGGCCATTGACCAGGCCGCAATTGATCTCATTAATGCGCAGGCCGGACTGAAGAACACACGGCTGGAATCTAATTTTGCTCCGGGTGAAGACAAGTTTAAAGGCGTCTATCCCGAGGGGGACCATGAAGCCCAGCTGCGTCATGCAGAAAAATTAGGTATGGGCAGCCGCCAGTATGAACTGGTCAGGTTATAAGGAGCAGCAATGGAAGAAAAAAAAGCGCTGCGAAAAGATGTGCTTAGCCGCTGCAACCTTCTGAGCCGGGAGGAAGTGGAGCAATACAGTGAGCAGATAGCAGACAGGCTGTTTAATTTGCCGGAATACCGTGCAGCCGAAACGGTGATGTTTTTCCTGAACTTTGGCAGCGAAGTTATGACGCTGAAGATGGTACCGCAGGCGCTTGCCCAGGGAAAGCGCGTGGTGGCACCAAAAACAGAACATAAAGAGCGCCGCATGATCCTCTCGGAAATTCTGGATGTGGAAGACGACCTGGCGCCGGGTATGTGGAATATTCCCGAGCCCAGGCCCGATAAACTGCGGATTCTGCAGCCCGCAGACATTGACTTTGTGGTGGTTCCCGGCGTAGCATTTGATGAGGAAGGCAACCGCCTGGGTTACGGTGGAGGGTATTACGATCGTTTCTTCACCCAGATTCGGGATGGTGTACCCCTGGTGGCACTTACCTTTGAGGTGCAAATCGTAGACAGGGTGCCGGTGGCGCCCTGGGACCGCAGGGTGGATATGATTGTTACCGAAAAGCGGGTAATTGACTGCCGCCGTATCTAAACAGATGAATAAAAAAAGGTTGAAGCGCGACCCGAGGGCTGCGCTTCTTTTACGTTTACAATAAGGATTCACCTGAAAATTTTGATGCAAAAAAGGAAAAAAGAGCAGAAAGTCGAATAGATAGTATGAATAGTGCCATTTTTTTTTTAATTTATACAAATCCCCATTTGTTACGTTAGTCCCGCCAGAGAGTTACGTTCTAAGTGAGATGCATATCGCTTTTAAAATTAATGTAAAGGGGGGGAGTTTTTATGTGTGTTGAAAAGAAGGAAGTCGGGTTGAGTGATGTATTTGCCAGGTTTAAAGGCAAGCGGGAGGAATTGATTCCGATTCTGCAGGCTACCCAAAACGTCTATGGCTATCTGCCGCAGGATGCAATGAAACAAATAGCCAAGTTTGTTTCCATGCCCGAGAGCCAGGTGTATGGCGTGGCAACTTTTTTTGCGCAGTTTTACTTTACCCGTCGCGGCAAGCACCAGGTAAAGGTTTGCTACGGTACAGCGTGCCACGTAAAAGGTGCAACGCGTGTGCTTGAAGCCTTCGAGCGCGGCCTTGGCATAGAGTGCGACTGCACGTCCGAGGACTACGAATACAGCCTCGAGAAAGTGGCCTGTGTCGGTTCCTGTGCGTTGGCTCCGGTGGTTGTGGTGGACGAAGAAGTTTACGGACAGGTTGACCCCGGCAAAGTCGCCGAAATTCTTGATAAGAAGAAATAAGCATTACGTGAGGGAGAGGAGGTTGGAACTATTGAAGGCAGATTCACCATCCAGAATTGCAGAGATAAAAGAAAACTGTAAGACTGCATATGACAGACAGAAAACCCGTTTTCTGGTCTGTGCCGGTACCGGCTGCGTAGCCGGCGGTTCCCTGGCGGTCTACCGGGAGCTGAAACGCCTCATCAGCGAAAAAGGGATTGATGTTGACGTCGAGCTGTTGTTTGAAGGCAAGGAAAGTGAGGCCGGAGTGGCTGTGAGCGGCTGTCATGGTTTTTGCCAGATGGGGCCGCTGGTGCGCTTTGAGCCCAAAGGTATTTTCTATACAAAGGTAAAGGCCTCTGATGTGCCTGAAATCGTGGAAGCTTCACTTGAAAAGGATACAGTGGTTGAACATTTGCTTTATGAGAACACCGACGGCAGCCGCTGCCTGACCGAGCACGAGGTTCCCTTCTACAACAGGCAGCAGCGGATTGTGCTGGATAAATGCGGGATCATCAACCCTGAAGACATCCGTGAGTATTTTGCAGCCGACGGCTACCAGGCGCTGGCGAAAATTCTTCAGGACTACACCCCTGAGCAGGTTATCGACGTTGTAACCGAATCCGGCCTGCGTGGCCGTGGAGGTGCAGGCTTTCCGGTGGGCAGGAAGTGGTTGTCCTGTCTGAAAGCACCGGGCCAGCCGAAATATGTGGTTTGCAACGGTGACGAAGGAGACCCCGGCGCGTTTATGGACCGCTCGGTGCTGGAGGGGAACCCGCATGCCGTTATTGAAGGTATGATAATTTCCGCGTTTGCCATCGGCGCCAGCTATGGCTATATCTACGTGCGCGCTGAGTATCCCCTGGCAGTGGCGCGCCTGCAAGAAGCTCTGCAGCAGGCACGGGAATGGGGAGTACTGGGCGACGATATCATGGGAACAGGGTTTAGTTTTGACCTTGAAGTATTCCAGGGGGCCGGCGCTTTTGTGTGCGGCGAGTCCACAGCGCTTGTCCGTTCAATAGAAGGTTACCGCGGAATGCCCAAGCCCCTGCCCAGGCCCCGCACCACCGAGGTAGGGCTGCGGGACAAACCGACGCTTTTAAATAACGTGAAAACGTTTGCCTTTATTCCCGATATCATCAGAAACGGTGCGGAGTGGTTTAGGTCCACCGGTACCGAAGGCAGCCCGGGTACGGCGGTATTTGCCCTGACCGGGAAAATTCAAAACAGCGGGCTGATTGAAGTGCCCATGGGGATTAAGCTGCATGAAATTATCTATGATATCGGCGGCGGTGTACCCAACGGCAAGGAATTTAAAGCGGTTCAGACCGGTGGTCCGTCCGGCGGCTGTCTGCCGGCCGATATGCTGGATCTGGAAGTCGACTTTGATTCCCTGGTAAAAGTGGGTTCCATGATGGGCTCCGGCGGTATGATTATCCTGGACGAAACATCATGCATGGTTGATATCGCCAGATATTTCGTGGAGTTTACCGTGGAAGAATCCTGCGGACAGTGTGCGCCCTGCCGCGACGGCATGTACCAGATGCTGAAAATCCTGCAGGATATTACCTCCGGCAAAGGCAGGCCGGAAGATCTGACCCGGCTGGAGGAGATGGGCAAAGCGATTATTGCCGGTTCCATCTGCGGCCTGGGCCAGAGCGCACCCAACCCGGTTCTCAGTACACTGCATCACTTCCGTCATGAATACGATGCACATATTCATGACAAGAGCTGTCCGGCCCTGAACTGTAAGGAGTTAATTGCCTACTGGATTGATCCGGACAAGTGCAAGGCGTGCGGGCTCTGCCGCAAGAACTGTCCCACCGATGCGATTAGCGGCGAAAAGAAGGTGCCGCATGTTATTGAGCAGGCCAAATGTTCCAAGTGCGGGATCTGTATTGATAATTGCCCGGACAAGTTCAGTGCTATTTCCAAGATAACCGGCAACCAGCGGATTGAGATCCTAGAGGGGGTGAAATAAATAATGCCCAAAATTTATATTGACGGCCTGGAAATCATGGCGGCGGAAGGTGTCACAGTTCTGGAAGCTGCCAGGGAAGCCGGCATCTATATTCCGTATCTCTGCTACCACCCGGATCTGTCCACGTTTGGCGGCTGCAGGGTCTGTATGGTGGACATTAACGGCAAGCTGGTCACAGCCTGCCGCGCACCGGTAACCGAGGGCATGGAGGTGCTTACGGATACACCCATGGTAGCTCTGGTCCGCCGGGTTACTGTGGAGATGATTCTCGCCAACCACAACCCGGACTGCCAGTCCTGTGTCCGCAACAATGACTGCGAGCTGCAGCAGGTCTCCGCATACGTTGGCATTACCGATGAGGAACTAAACAGCCTGCGGCGCGGCATGAGCGAGGTGCCCACCGACAAATCAAACCCGTTTTTCAATATGGATCATTCCCGTTGTATTCTCTGTGGCATTTGCGTCCGCACCTGCCAGGAGATTAACGGTGTGGCTGCCATTGACTTCAGCCACCGGGGCACGGAGACCAGGGTCAGCACACTGAGCAGCGGGCCGTGGGTGGAATCGAAGTGTGAATCCTGCGGTGAATGTGTGGACCGTTGTCCAACAGGGGCTCTGGCACTTAAGACACACGAAAGGCCGGCCAGGGAAGTCAAAACAACCTGCAGCTACTGCGGTGTCGGTTGCGGACTTTATCTTGGCGTCCGTGGTGACAACGTTGTTTCCGTCCGCGGCGACAAAGAAAACCCGGTGAACAGAGGGCAGCTTTGTGTTAAAGGACGGTTTGGCTACAACTTTATCAACCATCCCGACCGCCTCACCACACCGCTGATCAAGCGCGACGGTGAGTTCGTGGAAGCATCGTGGGATGAAGCTTTGGACCTTGTGGCAGCCAAATGGAAGGAAATTCTCGATGAATCGGGACCAAAAGCTTTTGGTGCCATCAGTTCTGCACGCTGTACTACGGAGGATAATTACCTCTTTGCCAAACTGGCCCGCTCACTGGGGTCAAACAACGTAGACCACTGCGCCCGTCTCTGACACGCTCCCACCGTGGCCGGTCTGGCCACCGTACTGGGTAGTGGTGCAATGACAAACACCATTGGTGAAGTGGAAACAGCAAAAGCCGTTTTTGTAATTGGCTCCAACACCACAGAAAACCACCCGATAATCGGGTACAGACTCCGCAAAGCGGTAAGAGACGGTGCCCGGCTGATTGTGGCCGACCCGCGCCGGATTCCGCTGGTGGATGTGGCAGATGTTCATTTACCGCTGCAGCCGGGTACCGATGTGGCGCTGATTAACGCCATGCTGCATGTCGTTATCAAAGAAGGCCTGGCCGACGAAGAGTTTATTGCCGGCCGGACCGAAGGCTTTGATGCGGTGAAGGAAATTGTTGAGAAGTATACTCCGGAATATGCTGCGGAAATTACCGGCGTACCGGCGGAAGATATTATCAAAGCGGCAAGGCTTTACGGTGAAGCCGAAAGTGCGGCGATTCTCTATACAATGGGTGTCACACAGCACACCAGCGGCACGGAAAATGTCCTTTCCCTGGCCAACCTGGTTATGGCCACCGGAAACTTTGGCAAGCCGCATGGCGGCCTAAACCCCCTGCGCGGCCAGAACAACGTACAGGGTGCCTGTGACATGGGGGCCCTGCCCACAGTGTTGACCGGTTATCAGCCTGTGGCCAACCCTGAAGTACTTGCCAAGTTTTCAGAGGCGTGGGGAGTCAGGCTCTCCGACAAGCCGGGGATGACCATGACCGACATGTTTAGAGCTGCTGCGGAAGACCGCATTCGCGCCATGTATATTATGGGTGAGAATCCGCTTCTCAGCGATCCCGACGGAGGCCATATCTGTGACTGCCTGGAGAAAATGGATTTTCTGGTTGTCCAGGACATTTTCCTTACGGAAACAGCACAACTGGCTGATGTGGTACTGCCCGCTGCAAGCTTTGCCGAAAAAGAGGGCACATTTGTAAATACGGAACGCCGTGTTCAGCGTGTGCGCCAGGCGGTCAAACCCCGTGGCGAGTCCAAACCGGACTGGGAAATTATCACACTGCTGGCCCAAAAATTCGGTTTTGCCTGGCAGTATGATTCTCCAAAGCAGATCCTTGCCGAGATTGCAGAACTTACACCCAGCTATGCGGGCCTCTCCTATGAGCGGCTGGAACAGGGCGGCATTCAGTGGCCCTGCCCGGACAAAGACCACCCGGGAACTCCGATTCTGCATGTGGGTAAATTCAGCCGCGGCCTCGGTACGTTTAGTCCGGTAGAGTTCAGGCTCTCCGCCGAGCAGGCCGACGAAGAATATCCCTTCCTGCTCACCACCGGCCGCAGCCTGTATCAGTATCACACAGGTACAATGACACGGAAAACAGAGGGGTTAAACCAGTTCCACAAAGAAGAACTGATGGAACTTAACCCCGCAGACGCGGAAGCGCTGGGGGTCACAGCAGAAGACACGGTCACCGTGGCCTCCCGCCGCGGTCAGGTGAAGACCAAAGTGCGCCTGACCGATCGTGTAAAGCCCGGCGTGGTCTTCATGACTTTCCACTTCGCGGAAACCGCAGCCAACCTGCTAACAAACCCGGAAGTGTGCCATATTGCCAAAACACCTGAACTGAAAGTCTGTGCCGTCCGTCTTGAAAAAGCACAATAAAACACAAAAGCGAGTGCCGTCAGGCACTCGCTTTTGTGTTTTGCTGATATACGGTTGACTTTTTCTGAATAGTTAGTATACTAATAGTTAGTATGAAAACATTATAAAGTGGTGGTGGTCAGGTTGGATGATATCAGTCAAAACTTAGGATATCTGCTCAGCAGAGTATCACGAATGATAAAGTGGAAATTTGCGAGTAAACTGAAAGAATATAATCTGACCCCTGCACAATGGGGTCTCATTAAAGACATTAGTGTCCAGGAAGAAAAGCAGGTGGCTGATCTACAAAACTTTACACCGGCGATGATTGCGCAGCGGCTTTATCTGGACCGTCCCACTGTTTCCGGGGTTATTGACAGGGCGGTGAAAAATGGCTGGGTAGAACGCTTAAATAACCCGGAGGACAGGCGTTCGCAGATCATCCGGCTAACCGGCCAATCCAGGTCGCTAATCGGTGAGCTCAACTGCTTGGGAAATGAAATTATGGAGTACAGTGTTACAGGCCTGTCTGCACAGGAAATAAATATGCTGAAAATGTTCCTTACTAAGATGATCCATAATTTATCAGAGGATCCGGAGGGCGTTCATGGGTAAGAAAGTATTTATTACAGGCATGACTGGGAATGTGGGGAGTGAAGTGGCCCATGCACTGTACAAAATGGGATATCCGTTTAGTGCCGGCGTAAGGAACATCAGGCAGGCAAGGGAAATATTTGGCAGTCAGTATGAATATGTGGAGTTTGATTTTTTAAACCCGTCCACATATGCCGGGGCATTGGCGGGAAGCGATAAACTTTTTCTGATACGTCCCCCGGCGTTGGCCGATTTCCGGCGGCAAATAAGACCATTTCTGGATTTTGCCGTCCAGGCAGGCGTGAAACGCATTGTCTTTTTATCCCTGATGGGGGTTGAGCGAAACCCGATTCCACCTCACTACAGAATAGAAAAATATATCCGGTCGTTACAGATTCCCTATACATTTCTGCGTCCCAGCTTTTTTATGCAGAATTTACACCAGGCGCATTGTGAAGATATAAAAAAGCGAAGCAATATTTATATTCCTGCAGGCCGTGCAAAAATCAGCTTTATCGATACCAGGGATATCGGTGAGATCGGGGCAAAGGTTTTTTGGGATCCGATCCATGAAAACCAGGCATATACGTTGACAGGACAAGACGCGTTGAACTATGAGCAGGTGGCTGAAATCTTTACATCGGTTTTAGGCAGAAAGATTATTTACGCCAACCCGTCTCCTTTTGCTTTCCGCAAAGCCATGATCGGGCGGGGAGTAGATAAAAAATATGTAAACGTTATGGTTGCTTTATATCTGACAACAAGGATGGGAATGGCTAAAGCTGTAAGTGCCGATACTGCGGATTTACTCGGCAGGGCGCCGGGGACAGTAAGGAATTATGTGCAAGACTATGCAAGATACTGGGAGGAATGAAGCATGAATGAAACGCTGGCCATAATCAAGAGGAGAAGAAGTCTCCGAGAGTTCCTGACAGAACAGATTAAGGATGCAGATTTAGCTGCCGTTCTGGAAGCGGGAACATATGCCCCAACCGCCGCAAATCAGCAGCCCTGGCATTTTACTGTGATTCAGAATGCAAAACTGTTACAGGAAATGTCCGATGATCTGATTGAGCATCTACAAGCTGCGGGGGATCCGAGGTTTGCACATATTGCAGGGGCTAAAAACTTTCATGTTTTCCATAGGGCACCAACGGCTGTTTTAATTAGTGGAGAAGAATCCGCTTTAATGCCCCAGGCCGACTGTGCCGCAGCTGCGCAGAATATGCTGCTGGCAGCCGAATCCCTGGGACTGGGTTCCTGCTGGGTCAACCTATCTGTTCACCTTTTTGCCGGTGAAAAGAGCGGGCTGTGGAAGCAGCGGCTTGGCGTGCCGGATGGTTACAGGCCGATGTATTCCATCGCTCTTGGCTGCAAAGCGTCTGAGCGTGAAGCCGCACCGAGGCGTGAAGGGGTAATTAACTATATTAAATAACTCCAGTAATCTGTCCTGTGCACCAGCTTATACAATTCAGAGACTGTTAAAACCAAGCCACCGGCTTGGTTTTAACAGTGTATTGCATATGGACAGTTTAGCTCCCCGGTGAATCAAATCAGCTGTATCCAGGAAAAATTAAACTTGAGTCAGGCTCCCTTTTCCCGAAAAAATGGTACTGTAAAATTGAACAAGTATGTAATAAAAGTTGAATCAGTCCCCGGGTTTGGGGGAAGGGATTTGTGTGGATTTGTAGAATAATGTAGTTGATGGTGGAGGTTAATAAGATGAAGACGGATGAGAGGGTTGATGTGAGGAAGGTTGTGCGCGTGGATGCAGGTGATTCCCGGGAAATGGATGATCCCGTAATCCGCGAGGTTCCTCTAACGGTTTATCTAAACGGTCAGGAATTTGTGACTCTGCTCTATACACCTGAACTGGCGGAGATGTTGGCTGCCGGTTTTTTACGGTCTGAAGGGCTGATAAAGGATTTTACCGATATTACCTCTCTGCGCTTTGATGGTGAACAGAGTTTTGTTTTTGTTGAAACAAAGGGAAACACTCTTGCTGAGAAACTTTACGGGAAGCGGACTATTACATCTGGCTGCGGCAAGGGAACTGTATTTTTCAGTGTCCTGGATGCGCTGAAAAGTGAACCGGTCCAGTCTGACATTCGCATCAGCCCGCCTCAGATTCTGACTCTTGTCCGCAAACTGCATGAGAATGCTGTATTGTTTCAAAGCACCGGCGGTATTCACAGCGCTGCACTTTGTGCCGGAGATGAAATTCTCTATTTTTGTGAAGATATAGGCCGGCATAATGCAGTTGACAAAATTGTGGGCCTCTGCCTGCAAAACGGAGTGTGTTTGCAGGATAAAGTCCTGGTAACCAGCGGCAGGGTTTCTTCGGAAATTCTCATCAAAACGGCTAAGCTGGGCATTCCTGTTTTGATTTCCAGGGCTGCTCCCACCACACTCAGTATTGATTTGGCAGATACTCTGGGCGTAACGCTGCTGGGCTTTGCCCGCGGCAGGCGGTTTAATGTTTATACACACCCAGAGCGGCTACTTTCCGAATTATAATGATGGTAAGAGAATTTGGAGGGAATTTTGTGAAACAAATCGATCTTCGCAGCGATACGGTAACCAAGCCGACAGAAGCTATGAGAGAAGCGATGATGAAAGCCGAAGTCGGAGACGACGTTTACGGGGAAGACCCGACGGTAAACAACCTGGAAGCACTGGCCGCCGAAAAAGCAGGCAAGGAGGCAGCCCTCTTTGTGCCCAGTGGCAGCATGGGCAACCAGATTGCCATTATGACGCACTGTCAGCGTGGTGAAGAAGTAATCTGTGATTCACAGGCGCACGTGTTTCACTATGAGATGGCAGCGGCAGGCCTGCTTTCCGGAGCACAGCTTCATCCTGTTGATAATCTGCATAATGATGAAGGAATCATCAAACTCTCCGATCATATCCGTGAACCACTCGGTTATTTACCGAAAACCCGCCTGGTTTGCCTGGAAAACACGCTGAACCGCGGTGGGGGCTCGGTGATGTCTCTTGAACAGATGGCGGTGGTTTACCGCCTTGCCCGGGAATACGGGCTCAGCGTGCACTTGGATGGTGCGCGGATCTTCAATGCCGCCATTGCGCTGCAGTGTGAAGCGGCCGACGTAACGCATTACTGTGATTCTGTGATGTTTTGCCTATCCAAAGGCCTTGGTGCACCGGTCGGTTCCATTCTGGCCGGCAGCAAAGAGTTTATTGCGCAGGCACGCCGTTACCGCAAACTGCTGGGCGGAGGCATGCGGCAGGTTGGTGTGCTGGCGGCAGCGGGACTGGTCGCATTGTCGGACACGTCACGGCTGGCAGAAGATCACGCGAAAGCGAAAACTCTTGCCGAAGGGTTGGCGTCCATTCCCGGCCTGCAGGTTGATACGGCCAAAGTGGCCACAAATATGGTTATGGCGGAGCTTACCGATTTAGCAGTAGAGAGCTTTCTGGAAACATTAAAAAGTGTATCTGTGCTGGCGGGCCCCATGGGGCGCCGTACCGTTAGGTTTGTCACGCATTGTGACGTTTCCGGGGAAGATATTGAGGAAACGCTGAAGCGGATCAGAGATGTCATGAGCTAAAAAAACCCGAGGGGAGCATTCCCCTCGGGTTTTTGCAAGTCAAACCTGCGATGATTCCGGAAGTTCGATCCGGCGTGCGGTTATCAGGATGGAGTCTATGTTAAATCCCGTAAGGTATTCAACAGTTTCTTTAATTACACGCTGTACTTCCTGCAGTACGCCCGGAATGTTTTTACCGTAGTAAATGTTGACATCCACTTCCAGCGAGGCGCCGTCAGGCTTGGAAATAACTTCGACTTTGCCGATTCTGGAGACACCGGGGACTTTGGCTCCGACATGCGCGACAATCTGGGCGACGACATTTTCAGCAATATAGAATTTACCAAATGAGCTAAAGATCGGCCGCACGATGGACCGTTCAATGACGACTTTTTTGGGGTCTTCACGATGGCTTTTGCCCCAAAATGAACGCAGCGGATCGATCAGGTAACCCGGGAAGTCTTTTTTTATGGCGAATGTGGGAATGGGAATAACGTGCCTGTTTTCTTTGTTACGCATCTCCAGTGCTTTGCTGATGGCGCGCGGAGACGCAATGTCTTCAATTTTAATGATTTGCCCCGGAGCGGGAAGATCAAGGCGCTGTGCAATCCGGAGCACCATTTTTTGCGATGTGCCCAGAATCAGGATCTTGGCCGCACCCGAACCGGCAATGATTTTTTTTACCTCATCGGCATGGGCGTCATTATGAAAGATGGCGCGTTTTACTGCTCCGATTTTCGTCGATTCCCGCTTTGCCGATGTGCCGGCCAAAACCGAACTGCCGGATATCAGCAGGCCGTCGTCAATAATGAAGGGGATATTATGTTTAAAGGCCAGATAGGAGGCGCGGTGTGATTTTCCGGTACCGCTGGAGCCGATCAAGGCATACGTCTTCATGATTTCCTCCCGTCAGATCAATGGTTTCGTGTGCTGAAAACATTATACCACAGGTTAGCCCCGCCAACCAAGTAAAGAAAAACTTTGGCACCCGGCAGGAATTCTTCTAATTTTTACGAATATTCTAAAAGAGACTGCACGAGGAGTTGATGTGGTTGTCTAAGATTAAAGTAGCAGTTGTGGGCGCCGGAGACGAAGGCAGTTCGGTGTACCGGGTATTACGAGAAATTGAAAATGTCCAGATCATTGGTATTGCCGATATTAACCTCGCTTCTCCCGGGATGATACTTGCCCGCAAAGACAAAGTTTTTGTTACCGACAACTTTGGGGAACTGGTCGTTAAACCCGAAATTGATGTGATTATTGAAGCAACCGGTAAACCCGATGTGCAAAAACAAATCCATAAGCTCAAACATACAGGGGCTGCAGTGATGGAAGCGCTGGCAGGCAATCTGCTGATGGTGATTCTGCAGGCCAAAGAGGAGCTTCTGGAAGTAAAGAAACTAAAAAGCGAGCTTTGGGCTATCCTTAACTCTGTACAGGAGGCAATCGAAGTCACCGACAATACCGGCCTGATTAAGTATGTGAATCCGGCCTTTACCCGTGTTACCGGTATTCCCGAAGCACAGCGCGTGGGTAAAAACATTTTTGAAGTGTCTCCTCACGGTGCACTGGCGCAAGCGTTGGTTAAGCAAAAGCCGGTGGTAGGGTACCGCTCCAAGGTCGGCGGTTCCGGCGTTGAGGTGATATCAAATGCCGCGCCCATTTTGGTGGAGGGCGAAGTAGAAGGTTCCGTAGTGGTTTTCCAGCCGATAACGGATATTCTGAAGCTGATGGATGAACTGCAGAAAAGCACGACGATTATCGAGAATCTCTATGCAAAAATCGATCAGATTACGGGGAGCAAATACACCTTTGATGATCTGACCGGGGCAAGCAAGGTTTTTATGGCCACAGTGGAAATGGCAAAGAAAGCCGCTAAAAGTGATTCTCCTGTTCTGCTGGCTGGTGAGTCGGGCACCGGCAAAGAGCTCTATGCCCATGCTATTCATCAGGCCAGTCATCGTCGCAGTAAGCCGTTTATTAAAATCAGCTGTTCCGCCGTGCCCGAAGAACTCCTGGAAAGTGAACTTTTCGGGCATGAAAAGGGTTCGTTTACCGGCGCGGTTAAGACCAAGATGGGAAAAGTGGAGCTGGCAAGCGGCGGAACACTGTTTCTCGATGAAATCGGTGAGATGAATCCCTATCTGCAGGGAAAGCTGATGCGTCTTTTGCAGGACCGTGAGTTTGAACGTGTCGGCGGCAGTGAGACAAGTAAGGTGGATGTGCGCATCATTACCGCAACGAACATGGATTTAAAAGCGCTGGTGCGAAAAGGACGTTTCCGTGAGGAACTTTATTTTCTGCTCAATGTGATTGAGCTGAACTTACCGCCCCTGCGCCAGAGACGCGACGATATTCCTGTCCTGGTGGATTATTTTATCGGCAGGCTGAATCGTAAGTTGGGCAAAAAGGTTAGAGGGGTGGCGCCGGATGCGCTGCAGCTTCTCACCAATTATGACTGGCCTGCTAATATCCGCGAATTGGAGAATGTAATCGAGCGGGCTATGGTCACTGTGGATAGCGATGTCATCGGCCGTCAGCACCTGGCCCCATATATCGGCCAGTTTAATAATGCTACGGCCACCGCCCAGTGCACGGAGATTGTCCCCCTGGATAAGATGGAGCAGATGATGCTCAAGGCTGCTTTGGCCCGCTACGGTGAGTCTCTGGAAGGAAAAAAGAAAGCTGCTCAGGCTTTAAATATTTCTCTGGCAACACTGTACAATAAGCTGAAGAAATACAAAGCCAATCTATAACACTATGACGGTATACCAAACACAATGTAAGAGAGAAAGGGAGGAGTAAGAATGAAGCTGTTTGAGTACATGGGGAAGGAACTGTTTGCCAAATACGGCATTCCGGTTCCGGAAGGCGGCGTGGTATCAACGCCGGATGAGGCGGCTGCACTAACGGAAAAAATCGGTTCCGTTGTGGTTAAGTCCCAGATTTTAAGCGGTAAGCGCGGTAAAGCCGGCGGGATTGGTTTTTTTGAGGATCCGGCTGAAGCCAGTGAATTTACTGCCAAATTACTTGGGAGTGAGCTGCGCGGATTTACGGTGGAGAAGGTTCTGGTAGAGAAGAAACTGCAGATTGACCGTGAATTTTATCTGGCCATTACTGTGGACGGGGCGTCAAAAAAGCCGATTATCCTCGCCTCTGCCCAGGGCGGAATGGATATTGAGGATGTGCCCGAAGAACATATGGTGAGAAGGACACTGGATGTCACCATCGGCATGCAGCCTTTTATCACCAGGCAGGTGACTGAACGCCTTGGCGTTACAGGCACCACAGCAAAACAAATAGCCGCTATTCTCACCAATCTCTACCGGATGTTTGTTGAGCTGGATGCGGAACTTGCGGAAATTAATCCGCTTGTCATCAGCGGCGAAGACGTGATTGCCGCCGACGCCAAAGTAACCATCGATGATGATGCTCTGTTCCGCCATAGGGACCTGCCTGTGGTGGAGGAGAGAACAGATGCGGAGAAAAAGGCGCATGAATTGGGGCTTTCCTATGTTGAGCTCGACGGCAATATCGCTGTGATGGCTAATGGCGCCGGAATTACCATGGCAACACTGGACTTAATTCAATACTACGGCGGTTCGGCCGCTAATTTCCTGGATGCAGGCGGCGGGGCCGGTGAAGAACAGACGGCAAAAGCGCTGGAATTGCTTCTTGCCAAAGATCCCAAAGCCATCCTGATTAATATCTTTGGCGGAATCACCCGCTGCGATGATGTGGCAAACGCCTTTGCCTCCGTTAAGAAAAAGATGGGGATCCCTGTTCCTGTAGTAATCCGTCTTGTGGGTACGAACCAGGAAAAGGGTCGTGAAATTCTTTCAGAAGTCGGTATTGAGACATACGAATTCATGCATGAAGCTGCGGCAAAAGCCGTGGAAATTGCCAAAGGAAATTAGGGAGGGACAACAAATGGCTATTTACCTGTTTGACGACACGCAGGTGCTGGTGCAGGGTATGACCGGCAACCAGGGCTCATTCCATACACGGCAGATGGTAAAATACGGGACGAAAATTGTTGCCGGCGTTTCTCCCGGTAAAGGTGGACAGGACTTAGACGGCATTCCCGTGTATAATACCGTTGCAGCGGCAGCGGATAAACACCGTATTGATGCATCGATTCTGTTTATACCGGCACCCTTTGCCAAAGATGCAGCATTTGAAGCGATTGATGCGGGTGTGAAAGTGCTTGTGATGCTGCCGGAACATATTCCCGTGCAGGATGCCATGGCGATCATGGCTTTTGCCAAAAGCCGCGGCACAGTGGTGGTGGGGCCAAACACATTCGGCGTGGTATCATCCGGAAAGTGTAAAATCGGCATTATGCCCAATCAGTTCTTTATTCCCGGCAACATCGGCGTTGTTTCCCGCAGCGGAACACTTTGTTATGAAATCGTCGGCAATCTGACGGCCAGTAATTACGGAACCTCGACGGTTGTAGGCCTTGGCGGCGACCGGGTTGTCGGGCTGAACTTTATCGATGTACTTAAAGAAATGGAGAAAGACCCCGAGACCGAAGCCATTGTCATGGTGGGGGAAATCGGCGGCAGTGCAGAAGAAGAGGCTGCGGAGTTTATTGCTTCTCATGTCACAAAGCCTGTTATCGCTTATCTGGCGGGTAAAAGCGCCCCTCCCGGCAAACGGATGGGCCATGCCGGCGCTATCATTGAGCGGGGCAAAGGGACGTTTGAAGGAAAAGTTAAAGCACTGAATGCCGTGGGGGTACCGGTGGCCGAACTGCCTTTCCAGGTCCCCGAACTCTTAACCCAGGCAATGAAAAAAACAAAGTAAAGGGAGGAGAAGCGCTTGTTTGACCGGGAAAATGTAAAAACGCTTCGCATCAAGAAAGAGGACTGGGAAAAAAAAGTCGTATCCAAGCTTGACCGGTTCCCTGAACGCAAGAAAGAATTTAAGACCGACTCCAATATGCCGGTAGAGCGTCTGTATACGCCCCTGGAAGTCAGTGAGCAGAATTACCTGGATGACTTGGGTCTTCCGGGAGAATATCCTTACACACGCGGTGTTCAGCCCACCATGTACCGCGGACGGATGTGGACCATGCGGCAGTACGCCGGATTTGGTTCTGCGGAAGAAACGAACCAACGGTTTAAATATTTGCTCGAGCAGGGCCAGACCGGGCTGTCTGTTGCCTTTGACCTGCCGACGCAGATCGGCTATGATTCGGATCATTCCCTGGCCCGCGGCGAAGTGGGTAAAGTGGGTGTGGCCATCGACTCCCTGGAAGATATGGAAGTGCTGTTTAACGGGATTCCCCTGGACAAGGTAAGCACTTCCATGACCATCAACTCACCTGCAGCCGTGATCCTGGCCATGTATATTGCTCTGGCCGAAAAGCAGGGCGTTTCAGCCAAGCAGTTAAACGGGACCATCCAAAACGATATCCTCAAAGAATATGTTGCCCGCGGGACATACATTTTCCCGCCTCATCCCTCAATGCGACTGATTACGGATATCTTTGCCTACTGCGCGGAGACTGTGCCTAACTGGAATACGATTTCAATTTCCGGTTACCATATCCGGGAAGCAGGCTCCACCGCTGTGCAGGAAATTGCTTTTACCCTGGCCGACGGCATAGCATACGTTGATGCAGCCATCAAGGCCGGTCTTGATGTGGACAATTTTGCGCCACGCCTGTCATTTTTCTTCAATGCCCACCTAAACTTCCTGGAGGAAGTAGCCAAGTTCCGTGCGGCACGCCGCCTGTGGGCCAAAATCATGAAAGAACGGTTTGGTGCCAAAAACCCCAAATCGCTGATGCTTCGCTTCCACACCCAGACAGCCGGCTGCTCCCTGACGGCGCAGCAGCCTGATGTGAATATTATGCGTGTCGCCTACCAGGCACTGTCTGCAGTCCTGGGCGGTACGCAGTCATTGCATACAAACTCCCGTGACGAAGCACTGGCTCTGCCCAGTGAACACTCGGTTTTGATTGCTTTGCGCACTCAGCAGGTTATCGGCTATGAAATCGGTGTAACCGATACGGTGGACCCGCTTGGCGGTTCCTATTATATTGAAGCACTGACGGATCAGATTGAAAAGGAAGCCATGGCCTACATTGACAAAATTGATGAGCTGGGCGGTGCCGTACAGGCCATCGAGCAAGGGTATATGCAGCGGGAAATTCAGCAGAGTGCCTATACGTACCAGCGTCAGATCGAGTCCAATGAGCGGATTGTTATCGGTGTCAACAAATTTATTACCGGCAGCGAAATGCCCAAAGACCTGCTCAAAGTAAACCCCGCCGTAGCGGACAGGCAAATTGACAAGCTAAAGAAACTGCAGGAAAGCCGTGACCAGCGTGCTGTGTCCGATGCCCTGCGGAATCTGCGCAGTGTAGCCCACACCAGCCAGAACCTGATGCCCGCCATTATTGATGCGGTGCGCGTCTATGCCACATTGGGTGAAATCTGCGGTATTTTACGCGAAGTGTTTGGCGAATACCAGCAACAGGTTATGCTGTAAACAAAAGCTCGAGGAGGCGAACTATAGGATGAGCGAGAAACGAATCAGGGTTCTCATTGCCAAGGCCGGTCTTGACGGCCACGACCGGGGAGCAAAAGTTATTGCACAGGCGCTTCGTGATGCCGGCATGGAAGTTATTTATACCGGACTGCGGCAGACACCGGAACAGATTGTGGAAACGGCGATACAGGAAGATGTGCAGGTTGTGGGCTTAAGCAGTTTAAGCGGTGCACATATGCAGCTTTTTCCGCCGGTGGTGCAGCTTTTACGCGAACAGGGTGCAGCTGATGTGATGGTTATCGGCGGTGGTGTTATTCCCACCGAAGATATCCCCTATCTGAAGGATGCCGGGCTTTCAGAGCTTTTTACGCCGGGCACATCCACTGAAGATATTGTCAAATATATCAGAGACAGGGTATAATCTCATATAGAGGAGGAGAAAAGCTTGATCACCAAAATTGACCATATCGGTATTGCTGTCAAAAGTATCGACGAGGCCAAAAAACTTTATGAAACATTGGGGCTGAAAGTTACGGAGACCGAAACCGTGGAGGAGCAGAAGGTGAAAGTGGCGTTTTTGCCCACAGGAGACAGTGAAGTTGAACTTCTGGAGTCTACAGAACCTGACGGTCCGGTGGCAAAGTTTATTGCCGCCAAAGGTGAGGGTATTCAGCACCTGGCGTTTCGTGTGGAAAACATCGAAGCAGCTCTGGCAGCCCTGAAAGAGGCTGGCGTGCGGCTTATTGACGAAAAGCCCCGCAGAGGAGCGGGCGGAGCCAAAATTGCTTTTCTCCACCCCAAAGAAACATTTGGGACTCTGATTGAATTATGCGAACGGGAAAATTAGGAGGTGTCACATGGAAGACAAATTGAATTTGCTTCATGAACGCAGAAAATTGGTGGAAATGGGTGGCGGTGAAAAACGCATTGCCAGCCAGCACGAAAAAGGGAAACAAACAGCCAGGGAACGCCTTCATGCTCTCCTGGACCCGGGTAGCTTTACCGAACTGGATGTGTTTGTTCAGACAGGCCTGGATAATGCCGAAGAAATCGGCATAAACAATCCCGGCGAAGGTGTAGTTACCGGCTATGGGACTGTAGATGGCCGGCCTGTCTATGTGTATGCTCAGGACTTTACCGTGGCCGGAGGGTCTCTTGGTGAACTGCACGCTGCAAAAATCTGCAAGGTTATGGATTTGGCCATGAAAACCGGTGCACCTTGTATCGGTCTGAATGATTCCGGCGGTGCCCGGATTCAGGAAGGGGTTAAGGCGCTCAACGGGTACGGTGAAATATTTTACCGCAATACCATTGCCAGCGGTGTGATTCCCCAGATTTCCGTGATTATGGGACCCTGCGCCGGCGGCGCGGTGTATTCACCTGCCATTACAGATTTCATCTTCATGGTCGAAAAGACAAGCCAGATGTTTATTACCGGACCGCAGGTTATTAAAGCTGTTACCGGTGAAGAGGTGACCGCCGAGGCTCTCGGCGGCGCAGAGACACACAACAAGACCAGCGGAGTTGCACACTTCAAGGCTGCAGACGAAGATGACTGCATGGCAAAATTACGCCGCCTGCTTTCCTTCCTGCCCTCGAACAACCTGGACGACGCGCCTGTTGTGGAGTCTGTTGAACCGACTCTGGATGCGGAAGAACTTCCCGCACTGGTCCCGGATAACCCCAACAAGCCATATGATGTCCGTGACATTATTACCCGGGTGGTTGACGGCAGCGACTTCTTTGAAGTCCATGAAACATTTGCCCAGAATGCTGTGATAGGCTTTGCCCGTCTTGGCGGCCGCTCTGTGGGCATTGTCGCCAACCAGGCAAAAGTGATGGCCGGTGTGCTGGACATTGACTCTTCTGATAAAATTTCGCGCTTTGTCCGCTTCTGCGACTGCTTTAACATTCCGCTGGTGACCTTTGTGGACGTTCCCGGCTATCTGCCCGGCGTTACCCAGGAATACGGCGGTATTATCCGCCACGGCGCAAAAGTGCTGTATGCATATTCCGAAGCCACAGTGCCCAAGATTTCCGTTATTCTGCGCAAGGCCTACGGCGGTTCCTATATTGCCATGAGCGCCCGCTGCCTGCGAGCCGACCTGGCGCTGGCCTGGCCCACCGCTGAAATTGCAGTAATGGGCCCCGAGGGTGCGGCCAATATTGTCTACCGTAAGGAAATTGACGGCGCAGCCGATCCGGCGGCGGAGCGTGCCGCACGGGTTCAGGAATACCGTGACCTCTATTCCAATCCTTATATTGCCGCAGCCCGCGGCTGGGTTGATGATGTAATCGACCCGCGCGAGACCCGCAGGCAGTTGATTAACAGCCTGCAGATGCTGGCTAACAAGCAGGATGACCGTCCCCGGAAAAAACACGGTAACATTCCACTGTAACAAGTAAGGAGTAAAGAAATCTGCCGGAATTTCCGGCAGATTTTCTTATAGCTAGAAAACACTGGGAGAGCTTAGTAAACCTGATGAAAATAGCAACATGGTGTGATATACTCAAGTCGTAATTGTTTTCGGGACAGGAGGTGTGATGAGGTGCCCGGAAAGAGTCTGATTGCTGCTGTAGTAATCCTTTTCCTGATCAGTATCAGCGCTCCGGTCTTCGGGGAGACATCTGTACGTTTTTCAGATGCCGGGCTGGAAGATGCGGTTCGCCGGACGCTGCGGGAGTGGAATAAACCGCTGACACGTGCTGATTTAGCCAGACTATCTGTTCTGGAAGCCCCAAGTGCCGGCATCAGCAACCTAAGCGGTCTTGAGCATGCAATCAACCTGGTGAAACTGGATCTTTCCGGAAACCTTATCAGTGATCTTACCCCTCTGGCCGGCCTCACCGGGCTGCAATCACTCAACCTCAAATGGAACGGCATTTCATCTGTATCACCCCTGCGTAATCTGAGTGGCCTTACTTATCTGGGCCTTGAGAACAACAAGATATCTGATATCTCGCCCCTGTCCGGCCTGACGCAGCTAACCAGACTGAATCTGGGTAAAAACAATATCCGTGATATTTCGGCACTGCGGTCCCTGACGCGCCAACAGCAGCTGATTATTTATTTCAATCAGATTAGCGATATCTCCGCTTTATCGGGCCTGACCGAGCTGCGTGTCCTGAACCTGTCGGATAATAAAATTGCCGATATTGCTGCTTTGGTGAAAAACCTGGAGCATGGCGGCCTTGCCGGTGCATATATTAACCTGGAACACAATCGGCTTAGCCCAGACAATACTGCTCTTAACAAGCTGCGGAAAGCGGGTATTACAGTCGTTGTGGGCAGCAGATCTCCCGGCAGCACGCCCACAGATTCTACCGATATGATACCGGACCCTGTGGAAATCAGACGTCCCCGTTCCGCACGGCAGAACAGCAGAACCCCGCCGGCGCCGCAAGAGGTGCAGGCCGATCCCGATGAGCTGCCGACAGACTCCTGGGTTATTGAGCTGCGCCAGATGCAGTTCCTGCTTGTGTTAAGCCTGTTGCTGGCTATGGCGATTGTCTATGTAATTATTAAGATTGTCAGCATATTGATTAAGCAAAATGACCTCAAGCGGGATATCCATCTTTAGTCTGAAAAAATACGGTGCAGCAAACGGCTGCACCGTATTTTTTTATTCCTCTTCCAGCCCTGCGATCTCACGGGCCACTTTTTTCTTTTCATCCAGGTTAGCTGCCCGGTAAAGAGCGATTTTCTGCGCCTGAGGCGAGCCGGCGCCATGCCAGGTACCCGGGCCGTGCAGGCCTGCCGTCCAGTTTTGCAGAACCTTGGTGATACGCAGCCGTTTTTCCGCCGGCGCGGCCGCAGCCAGGTATTTTTCCAGGTAGGGCCTGGTTTCTTCGTTCTTCAGGTCCTTTAACGAGGGTGCCGTGACAACAAGGCCGCCGGCGATGTCTCCGGCTAACGCCATGATCTGCCAGAAGCCGTAGGCTGTAGTGATTTTGGCTACATTGCCGAACATGTCATCCGGCATAAACACGCCTGAGCCTTCCGGTTCTTCCCGGCCTTTGACGGCAGCGGCAATGGTGCAGGCGTGAGCCGCTTCCGAGTGCCGGACCATTTCCGTCACCATTTCACGGATGTGGGGGACCTTATCGGTTCCGGAAAACTCTGATGCGAGCAGGGATGCACCGATAATAATGTCGGCGAACCCGACTTTGCAGGCTCCGCCGCAGTTCATGCGGTGAACCTTGGCAAAGCGGGAAATGAGTTTGCCGGTAAATTCCGTCTCACCGCATAAAAATACCCGCTCCCAGGGAATAAACACGTCTTCAAAAATCATCATGCAGGTTTCGCGCTGGCCGTAGAGTGGGTTGCCCAGCTCGCTGATGTCGCCGCAGGTTTCACGTTCTGCCGAGTAGGCATTATGCTGGGCAATATATGTGAGACCGGGAGCGGAGTTTTCCACGGCGAACGCCACGGCAAACTTTTCATCCCCGGGACGATACGCTCCGCCGGTGATGACGATTGTCTCGTCCGCTACCGTAGCACCGCTCTGGTGTAGTTTTGCGCCGCGGACAATAATGCCGTCTTCATTTTGCTCACTGACATGGACATACATGTCCGGGTCCACTTCATCCATTTTTTTTCTGCGGTCGCCTTTGGCATCTGTGACGGCGCCTGTACAGGCCAGGTCATTATCCTGCAGATATGTCAGAAACGTATTAAAGCGCTGATGGTAGTCGGTTCCTTTGACTTTGTCCATCTCCCACGTAACGCTGGCCAGTGCATTCAGACAGTCACAGCCGACACAGCGGTAGTTGCAGGTGCCCAGCTTTTGCGATGTCAACAGAGCCATTTCCGCCCGTTTTTCCAGATCTTCGATGCTGTGGGAAATGTGCAGGTTGCGGTTGATAGTTTTGCCGGTCAAGTGCGATTTAGCGGTCATCACCTCTGCATGTTCCGGTTCCAGGGCCAGTTCAAACATTTTTGCCGTTGCTTCCAGCACACTTTTCATTACCGGGTTGGCTTCAAGGCTAGTCACCTTTTCACCACCAAGATAAAGCCGTGGCTGTTTTTTTGCGATTCCTTGACGATACTCTTCTCCGCTTCGTAACATTTTAATCCCCCGTTCTTTATAGGTGTATAGTTATATTATACACCTTTTTTCTGTAGGGGAAAGGGTAAAATGAGAATATTTTTTATCGTATAAAAATTCTAATAATTATATCAAGAGTCGGCAGGAATCTTTGCGTGAAAACAGAATAAATAACAGATAAGAGAAAACAGAAATGAATACAGAGGAGGAGTTTATTTATGGTCGATGTATCTAAGGTTCCGTTCACACTACTAACCCCGCTGAATTTACTTCGTCGCAGCGCATTTGTTTATCCGGACAAAACAGCCGTCGTCAATGGCAAGCAGCGCTTCACATACACAGAAATGAATGAGCGTGTTAACCGTATGGCTACGGCCCTGCAGTCTGCCGGTATAGAAAAAGGGGACCGGGTTGCCTTCTTGGCTCCGAATATCGCTCCGCTTCTGGAGGCCCACTACGGTGTACCGCTGGCCGGAGGGATTCTGGTGGCGATCAATATCCGCCTCTCATCCCGCGAAGTCGCCTATATTCTCAACCACTCCGGAGCAAAAATTCTCTTTGTGGACACGGCGTTTGCCCAGGTGGTTGAACCGATTCTTGACCAACTGGAAACAGTGAAAACGATTGTAAATATCCGGGACTGCGATGAGGGCAAAGAATTGGAAGGCATAATGTACGATGATTTCCTGGCAACGGGAAGCCCGGAGGACATCCCCATCCCGGTCGAAGATGAAATGGAAACGATCACAATTAATTACACCAGCGGTACAACCGGTATGCCTAAAGGTGTAATGTATACACACCGCGGCGCTTATCTCAATGCACTGGGTGAGGCGTTGGAAATGAATATGAATGTTTATTCCAATTACCTGTGGACACTGCCGATGTTCCACTGCAACGGCTGGTGCTTCACCTGGGGTGTCACCGCTGTGGGTGCAACCCATGTTTGTCTGCGGGCCGTGGTAGCCAAGGATATTTACCGCCTGATCGAAGAGGAGGACATTTCCCATTTCTGTGCCGCTCCCACGGTGCTGATTACCATGTCCAGCGACCCGTCGGCCAAAGCGCTGAAACTGAACAGAAAACTTCACATCGTTACCGCCGGTGCGCCTCCCTCCCCCACAGTGATCAGGAATGTTGAGCAAATCGGTGCGGAAATCACCCACGTCTACGGTCTGACCGAAACATACGGGCCGCACAGTATTTGCGCGTGGCAGCCCAAATGGGATAACATGGGACTGGATGAGCGGGCAAAGATTAAGTCACGCCAGGGTGTTCCCTATATTACCGCTCTGGAGATGCGTGTAGTGGATAATAACATGGTGGATGTACCGGCAGACGGTGAAACCATGGGTGAAGTGGTCATGCGCGGCAATAACGTGATGAAGGGCTATTACAAGCAGCCGGATGCCACTGCCGACGCATTTGCCGGCGGCTGGTTCCACAGCGGGGACCTTGCTGTGATGAACCCGGACGGCTATATAGAAATTAAGGACCGCAAGAAAGATATCATCATCTCCGGCGGGGAGAACATTTCCACTGTGGAACTGGAAAACCTGATCTTCCAGCATCCCGATGTGCTGGAGGTGGCCATTGTGGCCGTGCCGCATGAAAAATGGGGCGAAGTGCCCAAAGCCTTCGTCGTTCCCAAGCCGGGCACCAATCCCACGGAAGAAGACATTATTGAGTACTGCCGGGCAAACATCGCACGTTACAAGTGCCCCAAGGCAGTAGAGTTCGGTGAACTTCCCAAAACGTCTACCGGTAAAATTAAAAAATATGTGCTGCGTGAGAAGGAATGGAAGGGACAGGAAAAACGGGTAAACTAAGGTTGTTGGGGCCGGTGGGCATAAAATGCTCTCCGGCC
>JAWSUT010000003.1:0-126993 GCA_033549345.1 Bacillota bacterium
CATAAAATGCTCTCCGGCCTGATTTTTTTCTGTAATTCGCCCTTGACTTTTGTGAATACGGGTGTTACTCTTTAATTTATAGATTACCGAAAATTGTCACGCTATGATGGGGAGAGTAAGTATACCGGAAGAAAAGCGAGCCGGGGATGGTGGAAGCCCGGTACGGAAGGTATTTCTGAAGCGCACCCCGGAGCAGCATACCCAAAGGCGCAAGCCAAGTAGGTTATGCCGGGCCGGCCCGTTATCGCCAAGCCGTGAAAACGGAGTAAGTGGACCTTCGGGTCAATAAAGGTGGTACCGCGAGATGCCTCTCGTCCTTTTTGGGACTGGAGGTTTTTTGATTTATAATCATAATTACAGGGAAGGTGTTAGGACATGTTAAAGGTGGCGGTTGTGGGTGCGACAGGTTATACGGGTAGAGAACTGGCGGGTATTTTGGTCCGACATCCCCATGTCCGCCCGGCCTGTCTGACATCGGAAAGTTTTGCCGGTCAAAGGCTTGACCAGGTTTATCCGCAGTTTCGGTCCGTTCTGGAGGCACCCCTGGAAAAGCTGGATATGGATAAGGTGGCGGACTGTGACTTTATTTTCAGCGCACTGCCTCACGGCCTGTCGGTGGATACAGTGCCAAAACTGGTTAAAACGGGCAAGAAAGTAGTGGATTTAAGCGGTGATTTTCGTCTGAGAGCGGCTGACCTGTATCCCGAGTGGTACGGGTATGAACACCGTTTCCCGGAGTATTTGGGTAAACGTGTGTACGGCCTGCCGGAGATAAACCGCGAAAAAATAAAAACGGCCGGCCTGGTGGCCAATCCCGGTTGTTATCCCACCAGTGTTTTGCTGGCCTTAAAGCCCCTACTGGCTGAAGGTATTGTGGATACAAAAGACATTATCGTAGATGCGAAATCCGGTGTTTCCGGGGCGGGACGCTCACCGAAACTGCCTTTCCACTTTCCGGAGTGCACCGAGAACTTTAAGGCATATAAAGTGGCGGGCCACCAGCACACACCGGAAATTGAGCAGGAACTCTCGGCCGTGTCCGGGTCACCTGTTTCACTGTTGTTTACGCCGCATCTGGTGCCAATGGTTCGTGGAATCCTTTCCACCATCTATCTGCGTCCTGTCAAGGATTTGACTGAAGAGGCCATCTGGCAGGTATTCAAGGAGCACTACGCCGGTGAACCGTTTGTCCGGCTGCTGATGCCACCGGAGCTGCCTGAGACCAAGTATGTGAGCGGCACCAACTTCTGTGATATTTCACTCAGGCTCGACAGGCGAAGCGGGCGCTTAATCGTTATCTCTGCCATTGACAACCTGATAAAAGGTGCCGCCGGCCAGGCGGTGCAGAATATGAACCTGATGATGGGATGGCCCGAAGAGGCCGGCTTGATATAAGGGGGCACAAGTGATGACATACCAAAAAAGACAGGGTGGTATTACCGCAGCAACCGGTTTTCGGGCAGCAGGAATACATTGCGGTATTAAGAAAAACAAAAAAGACCTGGCGCTGGTTGTTTCCGATGCACCGGCTGCGGCGGCAGGGGTATATACAAAAAACCGCTTTCAGGCAGCCCCGGTGACTGTCACACGGGAGCATCTGGCCGGCGGTACGGCACGTGCCATTTTATGTAACAGCGGCAATGCCAATGCCTGCTCCGGCAGTCAGGGATTGCAGGACGCCCGGCGTATGGCGGAGCTGACCGCAGAGATGCTGGGGGTAGAGCCTGCCGACATTGTGGTCTCATCCACCGGTGTGATTGGCCAATACCTGCCTATGGATAAAGTGGAAGCAGGCATTAGGGACATCACCGGCGCTTTGTCACCCGACGGTGGTGACGATGCAGCCGAAGCCATAATGACAACGGATTTGGTGGATAAAAAAACAGCATATTCCCTTGAGATCGGCGGTAAAACGGTTACCGTGGGCGGCATGGCCAAGGGCTCGGGTATGATTCACCCCAACATGGCGACGATGCTGGCCTTTATCACAACAGACTGTGCCATCACACCGGCGCTTTTGCAAAAAGCGCTGACATATACCGTGGACCGTTCCTACAACCTGATTACCGTTGACGGCGACACATCCACCAACGATATGGCCGTGGTGCTGGCCAACGGGTTAGCAAAAAATCTGGAAATCAGTGAAGAGAATGAAGATTACCAGCGGTTTGTGGATGTTTTGCAGCGGGTCAATACGGAGCTCTCACAAAAGATCGTCCGTGACGGCGAAGGTGCCACAAAATTTCTCGAAGTGGCCATTGAGCATGCGGCCTCTTTCGCCGACGGGAAAAAGCTGGCGATGGGGATCTTGGGTTCCAATCTGGTGAAAACCGCTTTTTTCGGCGAGGATGCAAACTGGGGAAGGATTGTCTCGGCCATGGGACAGACAGATGTGGAATTTTACCCTGAGCGTGTCAATATCTGGCTTGGTGATTTGCAGGTCACAAAAGACGGTCAGGGCCTGCTCTTTGACGAGGACAGGGCCAAAGAGATTCTCAAAGAAAAGGAAATAAAAATTACAGTGGATCTGGGAATGGGACCTGAGAAAGTAACCGCCTGGGGTGCGGATTTAAGCTATGAATACGTGACAATCAACGCCAGTTACCGCAGCTAAGTTCCGGGAGTCAAAGATTAGAAACAGGACATGACCGCTTACTTAATGCGGGATTAAGGGAGGAAAAGAAGTTGACCAAAAAAGAAATGAATGAGCTGATTGCCAAAGCGGAGGTACTGATTGAGTCGCTCCCCTATATCAGAACATTTGCCGACAGAACGTTTGTGATCAAATACGGCGGACAGGCGATGGTCTCCGAGGAACTGAAAAAATCAGTGATGATGGATATCATTCTGCTCAAATTTATCGGCATCAACCCCATCGTGGTTCATGGCGGCGGTGCGGAAGTCACCAGTGTACTGAATCGCCTGGGCAAGGAAACTGTTTTTACCAACGGCCTGCGTGTCACCGACGAGGAGACCATGGAAGTGGTGGAAATGGTGCTGATGGGGAAGGTAAACAAGCAGATTGTCAGCTTTATCAACCAGTTCGGCGGGAAAGCAGTGGGCCTTTCCGGCAAGGACTCCAATATGATTGTGGCCAGGCGCCGTGCGCCGGAGAGAATAAACGGCAGCGGTGAAATAGTTGACCTGGGCTTTGTCGGCGACATCATTAAAATTAACCCTGGTGTAATCCATACACTGAGCCGGGAAGGATATATTCCGGTTATTTCTTCTGTTGGCATCGGGCTCGAAGGGGAAAGTCTAAACATCAACGCCGATCATGTGGCCGGAGAACTGGCTGCGGCGCTGTCGGCTGAAAAGCTGATTTTACTTACCGACGTGGAAGGGATTTATGGCGATGCCAATGACGGCAGTTCGCTGATCTCGTCCCTGCCCAAGGCAAAAGCGCTGGAGATGATTGAAGAAGGAAAAATCAACAAAGGCATGATTCCCAAAGTGCAGGCCTGCCTGACCGCTCTGGAACATGAGGTGCGGCGGACGCACATTGTTGACGGCAGGATACCGCATTCCCTGCTTCTGGAGATCTTTACCGACCACGGTATCGGCACGATGGTGACCGCATAGATGGGGGGAAGAATAATGGATTTAAGAGCTCAGGAAAAGAAGTTTATTATCAATACCTACAACCGGCAGCCGGAAGCTACGCTGTTTATCAAGCGGGGTGAAGGCGCCTATGTCTGGGATGATACCGGGAATCGCTATCTGGACTTTGTCAGCGGCCTGGCGGTCAACAACCTGGGGCACTGCCATCCCAGGGTGACAGACGCCATTTGCCGCCAGGCGGAAAAGCTTATGCATACATCGAATCTTTACTATACCGAGGCACAAATCCGCCTTGCCGCGCAGTTGGCGGAGTACAGCTGTGCTGATCAAGTATTTTTCTGCAACAGCGGTGCGGAAGCAAATGAGGCGGCTATTAAACTGGCACGCAAATTCGGTAAAAATAAACGAGGCGCCGGTGCCCACGAAATTATTACCGCAGGCCGCTCATTCCACGGCCGGACGCTGGCGGCGGTTACCGCCACTGCACAGCCCAAATACCACCAGGGGTTTGAACCGATGGTCCCGGGTTTTCGTTACGCTGAGTTTAACGATCTGCAATCATTTGCCGACCAGGTTAATGAGCATACGTGCGCCATTATGGTGGAACCGGTACAGGGGGAAGGCGGAGTCTATCCGGCGACGCAGGATTTTTTGCAAGGACTGCGCCGGTTGTGCGACGAAAACAACCTGCTGCTTATTTTCGATGAAATCCAGTGCGGTATGGGCCGGACCGGTAAACTCTTTGCCTATGAACATTACGGTGTGGAGCCGGATGTCTTTACACTGGCCAAAGCGCTGGGCGGCGGGCTGCCCATTGGTGTGATGGCAGCCAGAGGGGCGGCGGCCGATACCTTTGTGCCCGGCGACCATGCTTCCACATTCGGTGGAAACCCGGTGGTTTGCGCCGCCGCACTTGGTGTACTGGAGGTTTTGCTGGAAGACGGCTTTCTGAGCCGTGCGGCAGAGCTTGGCGATTACTTTACTACAAAACTGAAGGCGCTGAACTATTCCCAAATCGTAGATATCCGCGGACTCGGACTGATGGTGGGCATGGAGATCGCGGGAGACGGTGCAAAGGTGGCAAAACTCTGCCAGGAAAAAGGCCTGCTGATTAATTGTATCGGCGGTAAAACCCTGCGTTTCCTGCCGCCCCTGATCGTGGACGAAGAACATATCGACACGGCTCTCACTGTACTGCAAACAGTTTTTAATCATCTTGATTCATAAAAGGGGTGTCGGGCTTGCCAAGGACACAAGGATTAAAACGAGTACTGGTCATCGGCTCCGGCCCAATCGTAATCGGGCAGGCCGCTGAATTTGACTATGCCGGCACCCAGGCCTGCAAAGCACTGCGTGAAGAAGGCTGCGAGGTCGTGCTGGTCAACTCCAACCCGGCCACAATCATGACAGACCCTGATGTGGCGGACCGGGTGTATCTGGAACCGTTGACACCGGAATTTATTTCCCGGGTGATTGAACGGGAAAAGCCCGACGGCCTGCTGCCCACACTGGGCGGACAGACAGCATTGAATCTGGCCAAGACACTAACCGAGGCAGGTATTCTTGAAAAATACGGTGTCCGCCTGCTGGGCACGTCTCTTGATGCCATCCAGCGTGCCGAGGACCGTGAATTGTTTAAAATGACCATGGAGGAAATCGGGGAACCGATTCCGCAGAGTGCAATTATTTCCAGCCTGGATGAAGCTGTTACGTTTGCCAAAGAGGTGGGCTTCCCGCTCATCATCCGGCCGGCCTATACGATGGGTGGCGCAGGCGGCGGTTTTGCCACAGATGTTGCGTCTCTGAGGGATGTTGTCTCCCGCGGGCTTAAACACAGCCTGATTGGCCAGGCGCTCCTCGAGCGAAGTGTAAAGGGTTGGAAGGAAATCGAATTTGAAGTGCTGCGGGATGCTAATGACAACTGCATTACCATCTGCAGCATGGAGAACTTTGACCCTGCCGGTGTCCATACCGGTGATTCCATCGTGTTCGCACCGGCCCAGACCCTGCGTGATGTGGAATACCAGATGCTGCGCACCGCGTCTCTGAAGATTATCCGTGCTCTGAAAATTGAAGGCGGCTGCAATGTTCAGTATGCACTGGACACCAAAAGCCAGAATTATATTGTAATTGAAGTCAATCCCCGGGTCAGCCGTTCCAGCGCGCTGGCTTCCAAAGCGACCGGGTACCCCATTGCCAAAGTGGCCACCAAAATCGCGGTGGGACTCCATCTTGACGAGATAGAAAACTCGGTAACCGGTAAAACAACGGCCTGTTTTGAGCCGACCATCGACTATGTGGTCAGCAAAATTCCCCGTTGGCCCTTTGATAAGTTTCAGGTGGCCGACAGGCGCCTTGGCACACAAATGAAGGCCACCGGCGAGGTGATGGCTATTGGGCGTACCATGGAAGAATCGCTTCTAAAAGCCGTACGCTCCCTGGAAATCGGCGTAAGCGGCTTACAAATGCCCGTCCTGGCCGGCTGGAGCGACCGCCGGCTGCAGGAGGGTCTGGAGAAACCCACTGATGAACGGCTGTTTGTTCTGGCCGAAGCGCTGCGCCGCGGCATGAGTGTAATTGAAGCGGAACGGATCAGTACCATCGACCGCTTTTTTATGCAAAAGGTAAGTAACATTGTTACGCTGGAAAAGGAAATCAGCGGCATGAGCCTGGCAGAACTGACCGGGGAAAAACTCCTTGAACTCAAACGCACCGGCTTTGCCGATGCCGAAATAGCTCAGCTTATCGGCTGCAGTGCTGCGGATGTGCGGGAAAAAAGACATGTGCACAGCCTGCGCCCTGTCTACAAGATGGTTGATACCTGTGCTGCTGAATTTGAAGCGGTTACCCCGTACTATTATTCAGCATACGACCTGGAAGACGAAGTGGCAGAAAGCAAAAAGGAGAAAGTGCTCGTTTTGGGTTCCGGCCCAATTCGCATCGGGCAGGGCATTGAGTTTGACTATTGTTCCGTCCATAGTGTCTGGGGCCTGAAAGCCGCCGGTCGTGAGGCGATTATTATTAACAACAACCCGGAGACGGTATCCACAGACTTTGACTGTGCCGATAAACTTTATTTTGATCCGCTGACAGTAGAAGACGTGCTGGAAGTCATTGACAGGGAAAAGCCGGCTGGTGTGGTGGTACAGTTTGGCGGCCAGACGGCCATCAACCTGGCGGGGCCGCTGGACGCGGCTGGAGTCAATATTTTGGGAACGCCGGTGGCAGCTATTGATTTGGCTGAAGACCGGGAGAAGTTCAACAAACTCCTGTTTAGACTGGGGATCCCCCAGCCCGAAGGCGTGATCGTCAGATCGCCTGCGGAAGCGCTGGGTGCCGCTAATAAACTTGGCTTCCCACTGCTTGTACGGCCTTCCTATGTAATTGGCGGCCGGGCCATGCAGATTGTTTATAACGAGGAACAGCTCTACACGTATCTGAAACTGGCAGCCAACGTAACACCCGAACATCCGGTGTTATTAGACCGCTATCTGTTGGGTACCGAAGTGGAAGTAGATGCTGTATGTGACGGTGAAACCGTACTTATTCCCGGTATATTTGAACATATTGAGCGGGCCGGTGTCCATTCCGGCGACTCCATGGCGGTGTTTCCACCACAGTCACTGCGGGAAAAGACACTGAAGACAGTCGTAGCCTACACAAAAGAGATTTCACTGGCTCTCGGTGTGAAAGGCCTGGTCAATATCCAGTATGTGGTCTGGCGCGGCCGTGTTTATGTTTTGGAAGTCAATCCGCGGGCCAGCCGGACCGTACCGATTATCAGCAAAGTAACAAATATACCGCTGGTGGCGCTGGCAACGCGGATTATGCTGGGTGAGACGCTAAAAAGTATGGGCTATGTCAGCGGGCTTGTTCCCCATCCTGACTATATTACCGTTAAAGCGCCGGTTTTCTCCTTTGAGAAACTCCATCAGGTTGATATCTCACTGGGGCCGGAGATGAAATCCACCGGCGAAGTGCTGGGGATTGACCGGACCTTTACCGACGCTCTTTATAAAACAATGCTGGCCAGCGGGTTTACCTTCCCGGAAACCGGTGCCATCCTGGCAAGTGTGGCCGAAAAAGATAAGAAGGAATTGATTCCACTGCTTGTCCGGGCTCATGACTTTGGCTTTGACTTGTATGCAACGGAACACACAGCCCGTTCACTGCGGGAAGCCGGCGTATCCGATGTGAAACCCGTTTATAAAGTAGGCGAAGGCTTGCCAAACGTACTGGACCTCATTCGGGAAGGAAAAATCGATTTAGCGATGAATACTCCAACATACGGAAAAAATATTTCATCCACCGGGTACCAGGTGCGGCGGACGTGTGTGGAGTATAAAGTCCCCTGTCTGACATCTACTGATACGGCGGCGGCATTTTTCGATGTCCTGGTCCGTAAAGGTGAAGGCAGTTTGCAGCCGGATGTTGTCTCACTGCAGGAGTATCTTGACGGCGAAGTGAAATCATAAACACAGGAAGGGTGTGTGACAATGAGCAGCCTGCGCGGGCGTGATTTTTTAACGGTCAACGATTTTACAAAAGAGGAACTTACAGAGTTGCTGGATTTTGCCCGGCAGCTTAAAGCCGACGTAAAAGAGGGCAGAGAGCACTCGCTGCTGCGCGGCAAAACTCTGGGGATGATTTTTCAGAAATCTTCGACCCGTACCCGTGTTTCCTTTGAGGTGGGGATGTTTCAGCTGGGCGGCCACGCCTTATTTCTTAACGCCAACGAGATGCAAATCGGTCGGGGGGAACCCATCAAAGACACGGCAAGAGTTCTCTCCCGTTATCTCGACGGGATCATGATACGTACATTCGACCACGATGAAGTGAAGGAACTGGCAGCGTATGCCGATATCCCCGTTATAAACGGCCTGACCGACCTATTGCATCCCTGCCAGGCCATGGCCGATCTTTTAACCATTCTGGAACACAAAGGGAAACTGGCCGGACTGACGCTGGCTTATGTGGGTGACGGCAACAATATGGCCCACTCGCTGATGTTGGCCTGCAGTAAGATGGGGATGAATGTTGCTGTGGCGTCACCGGAAGGCTATGAATGTGCGGCAGAAATTGTTGCCGCCACCAGGGCCAATGCCGCCCAAAACGGCACGGCTGTGACGATGACAAAAGACCCTGCAGAAGCTGTGCGCGGTGCCGATGTTCTTTATACAGATGTCTGGACCAGCATGGGGCAGGATGCCGAACGTGAGGAGCGCCTGCGCGTGCTGGCGCCGTATCAGCTAAACGCGGAGCTCCTTAACGCGGCGGCGCCGGAGGCGATTGTGCTGCACTGCCTGCCTGCGCACCGCGGGGAAGAGATTACCGAAGAGGTGCTTGAGGGGGCGCAGTCGGTGGTGTTTGACCAGGCAGAGAATCGCTTGCATGCCCAGAAGGCTGTTATGGCTAAGTTGCTTTAGCGGAGGTGGAGGAGAGGGACAGGTGGCGAAAATGCACTGTGCGTCCGGGGCACTCGTGGGAGATGTCAGCGGCTTGTCGGGGTGATTCCGGCACCGCTGCAGACGCGCATCCGTGCGCGGCTTCGCTGGCCGCCGCTTCCTGCGGCGTCCTGTCGGAATGACCCCGCCTTCGCCGGACATCTCGGCCACTCCTGCCAATGACGCTTCGCGCATTTTACGCCACCTGTCCCATGCAAGCGGAGGTAAAACATTGGGAGCCAGCCAAGACAGCTTATGTGCAGCAGGGCTGGGGGTAATTTGTGGGGCCGGGCCGGTGGGGTGAGTAATTCTTGCTCTGCCGGTCGTCGCGGGAGACGTCTGCGGCTTTGGACTGAGCATTTGTGTGAGGTGTGTTGCATGGGTTTGGCGGAGGAGATTCGGGGGGCGTTGGTGGGTTATGCCGATGAGAAGCGGGCGGAGGGGTCGCTGCGCTTTTTTAAAACAGGTCCCGGTGAGTATGGTGAGGGGGACCGGTTTATCGGTGTGACGGTGCCGCAGCAGCGGAAGGTGGCCAGGGCGTATGTTCAAAGGGCCGGGCTGGATGATATTGAGGAGCTGCTTGCGGATGATGTGCATGAATACCGGCTGACGGCGCTTTTACTGCTGGTGTTAAAGTATCAAAAGGCGCAGACCGAGCTGGAAAAAGAAAAGATTGTTCATCTTTATCTGCAAAATACGCACAAGGTGAATAACTGGGATCTGGTTGATTCTTCTGCGGATAAGATTCTCGGTGCATATTTGTTCGATAAAGACAAAAATATCCTGTATAAACTGGCTGGTTCAGAGAATCAGTGGGAGCAGCGGATTTCTGTGATTGCCACGTTTTATTTTATCAGGCAGGGTGAATTTGAGAATACATTACGTATCGCAAGAATCCTGCTTGAACATCCCCATGACCTGATCCACAAAGCGGTGGGTTGGATGCTGCGGGAAGTGGGGAAACGGGATTTTGACACGGAAGTCGCCTTTTTAAAGGAGCATTATCCGCAGATGCCGCGGACAATGCTGCGTTATGCCATCGAAAAGTTTGATCCCTCGCTCAGGACAGCATTTCTCCAGGGCAATATTAAGCCTTGATTAACCGATGTAGTAGGTGTGATATGAGTCAGGTCAAAGAACGGGAAAAATTAATCGGGGTTTTTGATTCAGGTGTGGGTGGGCTGACGGTTTTGGCGTTGGCAGCAAAACTTTTGCCTGCAGAAAATTATATTTATTTTGGTGATACGGCCCATGCGCCCTACGGCAGCCGCAGTAAGGAAGAAGTGCGGCGGCTGAGCCTGGCTGCGGCTGAAATGCTTTGCAACCGGGGTTGTAAGGCTCTGGTTGTGGCCTGTAATACGGCCACAAGTGCTGCGGTACGGGAATTGCGGGAGATTTATTCTGTTCCGGTCATCGGGATGGAACCGGCGGTAAAGCCTGCCCTGCAGCGGGGCGGTAAGGTTTTGGTGATGGCCACGCCGCTGACGCTTAAGGAAGAGAAGTTTAAGCGCCTTTGTTCCAGCTGTGGCGCCGATCAGGATAATGTGACGGTTCTGCCCTGTCCCGGGCTTGTGGAAATGGTGGAGAGGGGTGAGACCGAGGGGCCGCTTGTGGAACAGACGCTGGCCAGGCTTTTTGCCGGTGTTGACCTGGAAGGAATTACTGCAGTGGTTCTTGGCTGTACGCATTATCTGTTTCTCAAAAAAGCGCTGTCACGTATTCTGCCTGTGGGCGTGGAATTTGTAGACGGCAATCTCGGAACGGTAAAACAACTGACCCGGCTGCTGGAGGCAAACAAACTACTGCGGGATGGTACGGTTGCCGGTAATGTTGAGCTTCTCTCCAGCGGTGGCAATTCGTCAATTGTCATATTTAAAAAATTATATCAAATCGCATTAGCGGAAACGGAGGGTTTAAAATGAAAAAAATTATTTTGGCGTATTCGGGTGGCCTGGACACATCCATTGCTATTACCTGGCTCAAAGAGAAATACAACTGTGAAGTGGTGGCCATGGCGGCAGATGTCGGCCAGGGAGAAGAACTGGATCCCCTACATGAAAAGGCAATCAATTCAGGCGCCAGCAAACTTTACATAGAGGATGTCCGGGACGAGTTTATGCGTGATTTTGTCTTTCCGATGCTCAAATCCGGCGCATTCTATGAACAGAAATACTTATTGGGCACCTCCATCGCCCGGCCGGCCATCGCCAAGCGCCTGGTGGAAGTGGCGGAAAAGGAAGGAGCCGATGCCATTGCCCACGGTGCAACCGGCAAAGGAAACGACCAGGTTCGTTTCGAGCTGACGGTCAAAGCATTGGCACCACATTTGCAAATTGTGGCCCCCTGGCGTGAGTGGGATATCAAGTCCCGGGATGATGCCATCGACTATGCGGAAAAGCACGGTATCCCCATTCCCATAACAAGGGCCAAGCCATACAGCATGGACCGCAACATCTGGCACCTGAGCTACGAAGGCGGTATCCTGGAAGATCCGGATGCGGAACCGGAGAAAGAAATGTTTTTGCTCACCGTAGATCCGGCGGATGCACCAGATACGCCTGAGTATGTGGAAATCGGTTTTGAGCAGGGTGTACCGGTGAGTGTAAACGGCAACAACCTGGCTCCTGTAGAACTGCTGACCGAACTCAACACGATCGCCGGCAGGCATGGCGTGGGACGTGTGGATATGGTGGAAAACCGCCTGGTGGGCATGAAGTCGCGGGGCGTGTATGAGACGCCGGGCGGCACGCTGCTCTACTATGCTCACAGGGAACTGGAGGCGCTCACACTGGACCGTGAGACGTCTCATTACAAGGAAGTGGTCGGGGTCAAGTACGGTGAACTGGTCTATAACGGACAATGGTACACCCCACTGCGGGAAGCGCTGGATGCATTTATTGACAGTACGCAGAAAAATGTAACGGGATCTGTACGCCTCAAGCTGTTTAAAGGAAACATGACGGTTGCGGGCAGGAAGTCCCCGTATTCTCTCTACAGGGAAGATTTGGCCACATTCGGCGAAGATGTAATTTACAATCAGCGTGACGCAGAAGGGTTCATCAATTTGTTCGGCCTGCCTTTAAAGGTACAGGGCTTACTGGAAAAAGAGAAAAAACGGGGGTAACGGTGTGAAACTCTGGGGCGGACGGTTTAGTAAAGAAACAGATGCATTGGTGGAGGCGTTTACCGCTTCCATTCCCTTTGACAAACGCCTATATGATGAGGATATCCGCGGCAGTATAGCGCACTGCCGTATGCTGGCCGCCTGCGGAATTCTCACAAAAGACGAGGCAGAAGCAATATTGGCAGGGCTTGCTGTGATTCGTGAGGAAATTGAGCGCGGCGAGATGGAATTTGACCTGTCACTGGAAGATATTCATATGCATATTGAAAAAAGGCTAATTGATAAAATCGGCCCTGTGGGCGGCAAGCTGCATACCGGCCGTTCCCGCAATGACCAGGTTGCGCTGGATATGCATCTCTTTGTCAAAAAGGAGATTTTGGTGGCGGCGTCACTCATCGAAAACCTGCAGGAAGCATTGATTGAGACGGCTGAGGCCAATCTGGATGCGGTGATGCCTGGCTACACCCACCTGCAGCGTGCCCAGCCCGTGCTTTTTTCCCATCACCTGATGGCCTACTTCTGGATGCTGCAGCGTGACCGGGAGCGGTTCCTCGACGGGTTTAAACGGGCGGACTGGCTGCCTCTGGGCGCCGGTGCGCTGGCGGGAACCACATTTCCCATTAACCGCAAGATGGTGGCGGATGAACTGGAGTTCTCGCAGCTGTACGAAAACAGCATGGATGCGGTGAGCGACCGGGATTTTGTGCTGGAATACCTGTTTAATGCCTCACTGCTGATGACCCACCTCAGCCGTCTAAGCGAGGACCTCATTCTGTGGAACTCGCAGGAATTCGGTTTTATTACACTGGATGATGCTTTTACCACCGGTTCGAGTATTATGCCGCAGAAAAAAAACCCGGATGTGGCTGAACTGGTCCGGGGTAAAACGGGACGTGTGTATGGCAATCTGCTGGGCCTGCTTACGGTGCTAAAGGGGTTACCCATGGCGTATAACAAAGATATGCAGGAAGATAAGGAAGGACTCTTTGATACGGTGGACACCATTCATGTGAGCCTGACCCTCTATGCGGCCATGCTGCGCACGCTGCAGGCGGATAAAAGCCGAATGTATGCCGCTGTGGCCGGTGATTTCGCCAGCGCCACAGACCTGGCCGACTACCTGGTACGTAAAGGGCTGCCGTTTCGCGATGCCCATGCTGTGGTGGGCAGCCTGGTGGGTAAATGCGTAGCGGAAAAACGTCGCCTGGTGGATCTTTCGGTGGCGGAACTGCAGGAAGCAAGCCCGCTGTTCACAGCGGACGCACTGGATTTACTGCCGCCGGAAGCCTGTGTGGCGGCACGCAAATCACGTGGCGGCACAGCCTGGGAAGAAGTCCAATCACAGATACAAAAAGCAAAAGACTTACTAAATAAGCATAAATGAAGACGCGGGGACAGGTTCCACTGTCCTCTTTTTTTTGCCCCAAAATGCAGTTATGCCTGTAGAAGTGGGGATATGAAGACAGTGGAACCTGTCCCCGCGTCTTCATTTGAAATATTTTTTTTGGAGAAGCAGGAATTAAGTGAACTTTCGCAAAATATATATCAGTAAGACAGATGGTCAGACCAATAGACCACTTTAGTGTAAGGGAGGAAAATTATATGTATCAGCCTGTTACCGAAGAAATTGTTGCCCGGCTGCAGGAAATAGTCGGACAGAAAAATGTTATTTTTGATGACCCGGAAAAGTTGGAGACCTACTCACACGATGAACTGGCGGAAAAAGAGTATGCTCACATGCCTGAGGTGGTGGTAAAACCAGGCAGTGCTGAAGAAATTTCAGCGATAATGAAGCTGGCAAATGAAGCTAATATCCCGGTTACACCCCGGGGTGCGGGGACCGGCCTTTCCGGGGGCGGTGTTCCGGCCCACGGCGGGATTCTCCTGTCTGTGGAAAACATGAACCGCATTCTTGAAGTGGATCTTGACAACCTGATGGTTGTGGTGGAGCCCGGTGTGGTTACCAATGACATTAATGAAGAGCTGAAACAGCACGGTGTGTTTTTTGCCGGCTATCCCATGAGTCTGCAGTCCTGCTTTGTGGGCGGGAATGTGGCCGAGAATGCCGGCGGCGGGCGGGCGATTAAATACGGTGTGACGGGCCGTTATATTATGGGCCTGGAAGTGGTGCTGCCCACCGGCGAAATTGTGGAGTTTGGCGGTAAGCGTGTCAAGGATGTGACAGGCTACAATATGGTGGGGTTAATGGTCGGTTCCGAGGGGACACTGGGAATTTACACAAAGATTATCATTAAGCTTTTGCCGCTTCCCACATCGAAGATTGACCTTTTGGCACTGTTCCCCGATGTGGAGACAGCCATTAATGTTGTTCCCCTGATTATGACCAAAGGGCGCCTGATTCCCACGGGTATTGAATTTATGGACCGTCTTTCCATCAGTACCACCCATGATTACCTTGGCGAAAAGATGCCGTATCCGGAAACGAATGCAGCACTGCTTATTGAGCTGGACGGCACAAACCCGGACCAGCTGCGGGATGACGCCATGGCTGTGTCGGAAATTTTAATGGAAAATGGTGTGATAGAAGTTTATGCGGCGGAAACGCCCGATACTCAGGAAAAAATCTGGAAAGTGCGCCGCAATATCGCCGAAGCGTTTAAAGCGATTAGCCCGGTCCAGAGCCTGGAGGATATTGTTGTCCCCATTGCCCGGATTCCTGAACTGATGCCGTTTTTGGCCGAACTCCAGGAAAAGCATGATGTGCTGATTCCCTGCTACGGCCATGCCGGCGACGGAAATCTGCATGCCACCATTGTTAAAAAGTCTGAAAGTTCCATGGAAACCTGGAAAGAGACACTGCCCAAAGTTCTCACGGAACTCTATGAAAAAGTCTTCTCCCTGGGCGGCACCATCAGCGGTGAGCACGGCATCGGCCATAAGCGCAAAAAATATATGCCGCTTGTCCTGGGTGAAACAGAGATCGAACTGATGAAGAAAATTAAACTTGCTTTCGATCCGAAGAATATTCTCAACCCGGGCAAGATGTTTGATATTGAGCAGTAAAGCAATGAGGGGGTGAAAATGAACATTTAGGTTTGTTGTTGAAAAATACCTAGCAAAGGAGAGAGGAAAAACAATGTCTCTGGGATTACTCGCTTTTATTGCTTCATTACCAATTCTTGTTACAATTTTCCTGATGGCAGGCCTGATGTGGCCGGCCAAACGGGCGATGCCCATTGCCTGGGCGCTGGCAGCGCTGCTTGCGCTGGGTGTCTGGCAGATGGAACCTGTCCGCATCGCCGCGGCTACCATTGAGGGAGCGCTTGGCGCTTTCAATATCCTTTTAATTGTGTTTGGTGCAATTCTTCTACTGAATACTCTGAAGAACAGCGGTGCTATGGTTGCCATTAACAAAGGCTTTTACGGCATCAGCCAGGATCGGCGGGTGCAGGCCGTTATTGTCGGCTGGATTTTTGTCTCATTTATTGAAGGTGCGGCCGGGTTCGGCACACCTGCTGCGCTGGCAGCGCCGCTGTTGCTGGCTTTGGGATTCCCACCCCTGGCCGCAGCCATGATCGCGCTCATCTTTAACAGTACTTCTGTTACCTTTGGTGCGGTGGGGACTCCGGTAGTTGTGGGCGTCAAGAATGCGGTGGACGGCCTGCTGCCCGAAACGCTTGCCATGGGGACCTATCTCTATGACGTCGGTATCTGGTCGGCGGTTATTCATGGGATCTTCGGGACATTCCTGCCGCTTCTGGCGATTTGCATGATGACCCGTTACTTTGGCAAGAACCGTTCCTTTAAGGAAGGCCTGGAAGCCGCCCCCTTTGCCATTTTCGGTGGTTTGGCGTTTACCGTTCCCTATTTTCTGATGGCATTCTTCGCCGGGCCTGAACTCCCTTCCGTCGTCGGCGCCCTTATTGGTATGCCCATTGTGATCGTTGCGGCGCGCCGGGGCTTCCTGGTACCCAAAAAGGCCTGGGATTTCCCCAAACCCACAGATAAAGAGTGGGGTGAGGACTGGGGCGAGCAGGCGGATGTGGAAGCAGCCTGTGCCCAGGAATGCAAAATTTCCCTCGGTATGGCCTGGCTGCCGTATGTGCTGATTGCCGCACTGCTTCTGCTTACCCGCTTATCAACGGCAACGCTTCAGCCTCTGATGCGCAGCTGGAAGCTGTCATGGACGGCTATACTTGGCCAGTCGGGTGTCAACTATTCACTGGAGCCGCTTTGGATTCCGGGTATCATTCCCTTTGTGCTGGTAGCTCTTTTGACCATCTTCCTGCATCGCATGAAAGGCAGTGAGGTGGCCGATGCCTGGAAAACCACAATCAAGCAGCTGATTCCCGCCACCATTGCTTTGGTTTTTGCCGTGGGAATGGTACGGATCCTCGTTCAGTCCGGTGTCAACCAGGCCGGTATTGACGGGATGCTTTTGACAATGTCCCAGTTTGCGTCACGGATTGTCGGTGCGGGCTGGCCGTTTGTCTCGCCGTTTGTCGGTGTGCTCGGCGCATTTATCGCGGGCAGCAACACAGTCTCCAACATTCTTTTTGGCGGCTTTCAGTTTTCTGTTGCCGAAACGCTGGGGATTTCCACTACCATTGTTCTGGCATTGCAGGCTGTTGGCGGTGCCATCGGCAACATGATCTGTGTGCATAACGTTGTGGCAGCCTGTGCCGTGGTGGGCAACCTGGGCCAGGAAGGTAAGATCATCCGCAGAAACCTGCTGCCTGCAGCAATCTATGCCGCAGGAGCGGGTATCCTGGGTATGCTTCTCGTCTATGTTTTTGCTACAGGCGTATTTTAAAAAAATACCAGGATGGACGGGAAAATCCCGTCCATCCCCTTTCCTTTTTGTTTGGGAATGATTATAGTAGTAATATAACAGTGACAAGACAGAAACAGGGAGAGACATACGTGTTTAAACCGATAAAGCAAAAGAGAGTATATGAAGAAATTCTGGAGCAGATTAAAGGGTTGGTTTCTGAGGGTGAGTTAAAGCCCGGTGACCGTCTTATCTCGGAGCGTGAACTGGCCGAGCGCCTGCAGGTAAGCCGCGCATCCATCCGGGAAGCTTTCAGTGCGCTGGATATGATGGGAATCCTGGAGAGCAAGCCCGGCGGGGGTACTTTTATCCGGGAGGTTCCCCAGGATTCCATGATTAAACCGCTGGCACTGATGCTGATGCTCTACCAGAACAACAGCCTGGAAGTGCTGGAAGTCCGTGCCATGCTTGAAGCCGGCAGCGCAGCCCTTGCTGCGCGGCGTATTACACCGGAAGGTCTGGAAAAAATCAGGGAAGCGCTGGAAGAAATGGAGCAGGATGTTATGCTCGGTGCCATTGGGGAGCTGCCGGACGCCCGTTTTCACCTGGCTGTTGCCGAAGCCGCGGATAACCAGATTCTTATTCGCCTGATGAATACCGTCTCCGACCTGATTGTGGAAACAATGCGCTACAGCCGTGAACGGATGTTCCAGACACCGGGCAATAAGGTAAAACTGCTGCAGCAGCACAAGGAAATTTACAAAGCCATAGTTGCCAGGGACTCGGAAGCTGCGCGTGAAGCCATGCGGGCCCACCTTCGTTTTGTCCGCAAGGAAATTTCCTCCTATGAAGAAGAAAAAGAGGCGATGAAAAAGGATTTGCCCGAAACCTCTTAAAAGGGGGTAAATAAACGGCAAAGGAGCGTGTCACGTGAACACGTATAAGCTGGCTTACGGCCGAACCGGGTATGAGTTCAGTATGGAAGAGGAAAAGATACTGGGCGTTCTCCGGCCCAGGGAACTGCCCTCACCGGTCAGCGAGGCAGATGTAGTGCGGGCGGCAATGGAAAACCCGATTGGTACACCGCCGCTTGCCGAGATTGTCAGTCCCGGTGAGACGGCCTGTATTGTCGTGGGCGATATGACACGGCTTTGGGTTCGCCATCATGTGCTTTTGCCGCTGATTCTCGACGAACTGAACCGCGGCGGCATTCCCGACGAAAATATTACCGTTGTTTCCGCCACAGGGGCGCACCGGGAACAGTCGGTGGAAGAACATATCCAGATTATCGGGGAAGAAGCATATAAGCGAGTAAAAGTTGTTGACCACAAATGCCAGGCAGATGATTTGGTGGACTACGGCACCACAGCAAACGGTACGCCGATTCGCATTAACCCGCAGGTCGCCGGTGCAGACCGTGTTATTCTGACCGGCGGTATCGTCTATCATTTCCTGGCAGGTTACGGCGGCGGCAAAAAGGCGATTATGCCGGGTGTGGCCGACTATGCCGGCATTATGGCCAACCACAGGCTGGCCCTTAATCCCGACGGCCCCGGGCTCAATTCCGATGTCTGTGCCGGCCGGCTTGACGGCAACCCCCTGTCGGACGACATGATTCAGGCGACCCGTAAAGTCGGTGTGGATTTCATCGTCAATACCGTTACCAACGATGAGCATAAAATTGCCCTGGCTGTGGCTGGCGACCTGGTTGCCGCCCATGAAAAGGGCTGTGCGCTGGTGGATGAATACTTCGGCGTTGCCATCGACAGTCAGGCTGACTTGGTTATTGCCTCCTGCGGCGGTTACCCCAAGGATATTAATTTCTACCAGACATATAAAACAACTCACAATATGGTGCCAGCGATAAAAAAAGGTGGTGTGGGTATCCTGCTCTCCGAGTCCTGCGAGGGCATCGGCAATGAGCTGTTTTATACCATCTGCACGGCACATCCCGACAACGAGGCCCGGGAAGATGCGCTGCGCTGTGATTTTGAAATCGCCAGCTTCATGGGCTACACACAGCTGGTCTGGGCCCAGGAAAGCCGCTTTATAGCCATAACCGGCCTGCCTGAGGAGCAGGTGCGGGAGATGGGTATGACCCCGGCGAAAACACTCGATGAAGCACTGACAATTGCCAAAGAATGGCTGGGTGACGAGTATACCGCATACATTATGCCGGAGGGTTCAACGACATTTCCGGTTTTGTCCAAATAGAGTTCTCTGGAACAACTAAGGCCGGCTCCACAGGAGCCGGCCTTACTATAGTCTTCTCAGATATTCTCTTCGGGCAGAAGGGGTTCATACATCATGATGGCATGATTTTCCACAAGGAATTCATCTGCCACTTCGTTACCGTTTGCATTAAAGCATTTGCGGCGCAGGACATTGTGACGCAGATAGCCGCCCCACCACTCGTGGGTAATGGCATGGTCAGCCTCATAGACTCGGTAGGTGTACTGCTGCGGCTCAGCGCAGCGCCAGCAGCCAAAGAGGTGTTCCCCGTCAAGCCAGATTTGCAGCTGGAAGGCGGTGTTAGTCATATTTCTGACCTGCAGATCGATATAATTATAAGCCACGGTGGCGCCGCTGCCAAAGGGCTGTGTCCGGTCGCTGTCCGGGAAAACATCATAATTGTGACGCCAGCGTTCCGTTACAGTAAGAGGGGTGTGAATTGCCAGCCAGTATATCAGATTAGCAAGCTGACAGAGGCCGCCGCCGGTACCGGGGTAAAACGCGCCTTCGCAGAGGACCATTCCGGGCAGGTAGCCTTTTTTTGCCGTGGGTTTCCCCACAAGGCGCCAAAAGGAGAAGGTTTCACCGGGGCGCAGCAGGACGCCGTTAAGCCGCCCGGCGGCCAGCCTCAGGTTTGTTGCCTTATTGTGCTGCAGCCACATGTCCACATTGCGCAGCCGCCGGAAAAGCGGTGTACTGTGCTCCATGGCCACATACGTTAGCTGTTCTTTTAGCCTGGTGTTTGCAAAACGTCTGCCGGGTAGACGCCAGGCAATATAGCGTTTCCATGTGAAAAAGTTTTTGCCAAGCAGCCGGCGAAGCTTTGTGCGTTTTTTGGGTGGTGCGGACAATCCCGCCATAGGCTGTCTCCTTTGCCGAAAACAACATTTGCTAACTATATTTCTGTCAGCAGGCGGGATTCCCTCGTGGTTTTAAGAAAATTTAAGAATTTCAAAGCTTGCCGCTGCGGTAGATGGCCAGAAAGAGCCAGACGGCCATCATACCGGCAAACACGAAGCCCACCTCAATAATCGGGAGACGCCAGAGCAGGTGTTCTCCGGTAATCGAGGCCACCAGGCCGGCTCCGATAATCAGTCCCGCCATAATAATACTGAAAGCGAGCAGGACAATACTGAAGCTGAGACGGTTTGCCAGGCGGTCAAAATGGGTGAAGGTCCTGTCAATGTCGGGGTAATTGAACTGAATGGGTATACCCTCTGTGTCGACACGGTCAAAAACATCATTTAACCTGCGCGGCAGGGAAAAGATAAAGTCCGATGTCTCGAAAAACTGCTCCGAGGCCGCGTCTTTTAACGCATCAAGGGAGAAGCGCTCCCGCAGCAGGCGGGATGAGTAGGGACGTAACAGTTCTATCAGCACAAGGTCGCTGTCGAGGTCCTCTATCACACCTTCGAGGGTCATAATCGTTTTGCCGAGTAAAGTAAACTCCGCAGGAATGCGAATGTGGTATTCATAGGCCAGTGCGAACACTTCTGTGACCGCCCGGCCGAGATTGATTTTACGCAGCGGGGTATCCAGGTATTTATCCATCAGTCGCTCAGCGTCCCGACGCAGTGCTTTGCGTTCGATGCGCCGGGACAGTACACCCATAGCCGACAGGGAGCGGACAAGCTGGCGGGGATTATGCCCGATAATACCGAGCAAGAAGAGAATAAACTGGCGTTTTCTGTCGCCGCGCAATCTGCCCACAATGCCAAAATCCATGAAAATCAGACTGCCGTCCCCGGCAACGGCAAGATTACCGGGATGGGGGTCTGCGTGGAATCGTCCGTGCTGAAAAATCTGAATAAACATCAGGTCAACTAATTTGCGGACAATTTCTTCGGGATTATGTCCGGCTTCCCGAAGTTTTTCCGGTTGAACCAGTTTAATCCCGTCAACAAGCTGCATGGTCAGTACGGCCGGCGTTGTATAGTCCCAGTAGATTTTCGGGATAATCACATCGTCGTGGTTTTCAAAGTTTTTGCGGATTTGTTCAGCATTTTCCGCCTCGACCAGATAATCCAGTTCGTCATGAACGGAGCGGCGAATCTCCGTAACAATGTCAGCGAATTGATATACACGTCCCCAGGGTGTGCGTTTATCGGCAATCCTTGCTATTTCCAGAAGAATTTCAAGGTCGATTTGCATCTGTCTGACAATCTTTGGCCTGCGGACTTTAATAACCACGTCTTCCCCGCTGTGAAGCCGGGCATTGTGTACCTGGCCGATAGAGGCAGCAGCCAGCGGTTTTTCTTCGAATGTTTCAAATACGTCCGAAACGGGTCTGCCAAGTTCTCGCTCCAGTATGATCTGCACGGCCGAATAAGGGAAGGCAGGCACCCGGTCCTGGAGCCGGGAAAGCTCATCCAGAATATCCCTTGGCAATAAATCAGGGCGGGTGGAAAGCAGTTGTCCGAACTTGACAAAGGTGGGGCCTAATTCTTCCAGAAGCATCCGGATTCGCTGACCGCGGGTGTATTTCAGCAGCGCCTGGTGAGACTTCCGCGCACGCCTGACAGAAGGCAGATATTGAGAGAGGCCCAGGTGCGTCAGCAGATGTCCGAATCCATGCCTGACGACACTGTTGGCAATTTCACGGTATCGTTTAAAATGGCGGTATTTCGGCAAAAAACATCCCTCCATCCTGTGATTACATTATGCTGGAACGAATTGGCACTGTCAAGAAAGCCGCTTGCGGTGCATAAAATGATTAATATTTTATTAATAAAAGCCAGAGTTTGATTGAAAGACTACGCTGTATATGTTAAAATTAATACTACCTAAATATTCTGAAAAATATGCTGAAACATTCTGAATTGTTAAGAATTTCCCTCAAACCGGAAACGGGTCAGATTTTTCTGAGAGTGTCTGATTTGTGATAGTTTTAAATTGAGGAGGCCGTATGATGAGCAAGCTTTGGCAGCGTTTCATCAACGGGGACAAGTCCGTTGGGGAGGTCGACCCACTGATTTACCGCTCATGGAAGCGCTGTGAAGAAAAACAGGTTGACTTTCGGGGTACGTCGGACGGTGAAATCCTCTCCAGGCCGCTGTTACAGGAACGTAACGAAGCATACGGAGATTTGCTTCAGGCCGGAAAAAATGTACTGCCGTTTCTTGTCCGTTATCTCAAGGGCAAGAAATATATTGTCCTGCTTTGCGACAAAGAGGGATATATACTGAAATCTTTTGGCAATCAAACGTTTATGACCAAAGCACAGTCTGTTTATCTCTCACCCGGTGCGAACTGGCGGGAAGATGTAAAGGGAACAAATGCAATCGGCACCGCGCTGGCCGAACAGCAACCGGTAAAAGTTCTCGGCTGGGAGCATTATGTCAGGGAAAATCATATTCTCAATTGTTGGGCCGCACCTGTACGCAATGCCCGGGGGGAAATTATCGGTGTCCTGGATATTTCCGGTGAAGCCTCGTGCGAGGCAGAGCGGTTGGTGGAAATTGTACTGATGGGGGCCCGCATGATTGAGCAGAACCTGCAGGTTATTGAACTGGAAAATAACTTTCAGTTTTGTCGTGCAGGCATCAGGATGGCTAGTGAAATGCTCCGAGAAGGATTTGTTACAATCAACAGCCGCGGCGAAATTGTGGAAATTAATGAGGCGGGTGTCCAACTGCTGGGCAACCGGCGGGAAGATGTGATCGGCCGCAGCGCCGAAGAAGTTTTTCATGCCAAGAAAAGTACGCTGGTGCAGGCCAATCCCCGTGAGATTCGTGTGGATAAGCCGGGTAACACTGTCCATTCACGTTTTTCCGGGGTTAAAGATGCACAAGGCGGTTTTCTCGGCGCCGTGGGAGTGCTTCAGCCCTCGGTTCCCTACCAAAATAAAGAAACATTCTGGCTGGGACGGAGTGAACGGACACAAAAACTGTTCCGTCGGGCCGCCAAAGCGGCCGGCACTCTTTCCACCGTCCTGATCCAGGGGGAAAGCGGCACAGGCAAAGAAGTGGTTGCACGCTACGTACACCAAATGAGCCAGCGGAAAAACGGGCCGTTTGTGGCACTGAACTGTGCAGCGATTCCGGCGACTTTGATTGAGAGTGAACTGTTCGGGTATGCCGAGGGGTCGTTTACCGGTGCCAAGCGCGGCGGCCAGCCCGGAAAGTTTGAGCAGGCCCATGACGGCACAATTTTCTTTGATGAAATTGGTGATATGCCTCTGAATGTGCAGGCTTCCCTGCTGCGTGTATTGCAGGAAAAAGAGATATACCGAGTCGGCGACAGCAAAACACGTAAAGTCAATGCACGTGTACTGGCAGCTACAAACAAAAACCTGGCAAAACTTGTGGAGCAGGGTAAGTTCCGGTTGGATCTGTATTACAGGCTTAAAGTGGTTTCACTGGAAATTCCGCCGCTGCGGGAACGTCCCGAAGATATTCTCGATTTAGTTCCTTATTTTGTCAGTCAGCTCTGCGCCAAGCAGGGGAAACAGCCGCTGGTTGTGCCGGATGCCCTCTACAGCCGGCTGCTCACATATTCGTGGCCGGGTAATATCCGTGAACTTGAAAACTGCATAGAAAGTATGGTGGCGATGGCAGAAGGTGCCCTGCTACGGGAGGATGATCTGCCTCAGGAGGTTCTCCGTGCTTCCGTCGGCCAGGGCGTTACAGACGGCTCGCTTTTGGAGCAGCAGACAAAACAGGCCATTTTGCAGGCTCTCACCAAGACAAACGGGAAAATTGCACCGGCCGCACGGCTGCTCGGCATCGGACGGACAACTCTGTACCGGAAGCTGGAAGAATTAAATATCAGCCTGTAAAGAAAAGTCTACCCAGATAACAATGAAGGTGTCTCCTTCATTGTTATTTTTATACAAGATGTGGTACTATAATTAACGAGGTGTTGCAGATGGAAAAACATGAATTATTGACGCTAATCCGTGAAAATCTGGAAGACGGAAAACTTGCCTGTGGCCGGGCATATAAGATTGCGTCGGAACACAATGTTAAACTTTGGGAAATCGGTAAGGTTTGTGATGAAGAAAAAATTAAAATAAAAGGCTGCCAGCTAGGCTGCTTTTAGGGGACAGACAATGCTTACAGTACTTAGTGTAACAGACGCGAAAGAGAAGATATTATACAGTGTTTCCAGGCAGACGGCTCCCCGTACGGTCTCCCTGCCTGATGCCCTGGGTCGGGTACTTAGCAGCCCGGTGGCGGCAAAAGGGGATTTACCGCTTTTTGCCCGGTCCACAATGGACGGCTTTGCCGTCCGGGCAGAGGATACCTTTGGGGCGTCGGAGGCCATGCCGGCGCTTTTTAGCGTAACCGGGGAAGTTATGATGGGACAGGCTCCACCGGCTGCACTGGCCGCCGGAGAAGCGATGAGAATCTCGACCGGCGGGATGCTCCCTGACGGGTGTGACGCTGTGGTCATGGTGGAGTATACCGAGATGCTTGGTGCCAATGCACTGGCTGTTCACCGTGCCGTGGCGCCCGGTGAAAACATAATTTCGCGCGGTGAAGATATTGCCGCCGGAGAGAATGCCCTTGCAGCCGGGCAGGTTCTGCGGCCCCAGGATATCGGGGCCTTGGCGGCGCTGGGTATGACGTCGGTGGATGTTTTCTGTCGGCCGCGTGTGGCTGTTTTTTCTACGGGAGACGAACTTGTGATGCCGGAGATGGAACCCGGGCCGGGTGAGGTCCGTGATATTAATTCATATTTGCTTGCCGGCCTGGCCCGGCAGTGTGGTGCCAAAGCAGAGAGACTGGGCATAATTCCCGACAACGCCCAAAAGCTGCTTGACGCACTGCAAAAGACGGCAGATTATGATTGTGTTATTCTGTCCGGGGGAAGCTCGGCCGGTACACGTGACCACACGGCTTCCTGCATTGGTGCTTTAGGTGAGCCCGGTGTCCTGTTTCACGGCGTCTCTATGCGGCCAGGCAAACCGCTGATCTATTGTGTGGTGAACGGTAAACCTTATTTTGGTCTCTCCGGCAATCCCACGTCGGCGATGGTACAGTTTCTCTTATTTGTTCGCCCGCTTCTGCTGCAGATGGGCGGTGCATCTTTGGATGCTCCTGTCTTCCGGGCCAGAGTAGAGAGGAATCTTTCCTCAGCCAGCGGCCGGGAAGATTATGTCAGGGCGGTATTATTCGAAAGAGACGGCGAACTGTGGGCCCGTCCCATACTGGGCCAGTCCAACCTGATTTCCACTGTAGTACGCGGAAATGTTCTTTTGCGTATTCCGCAAAACAGCGAAGGTGTGGAATCCGGAGAGCTGTTGGAATGTATGCAAATTTAAGTGCTTGGAGTGAGCTCTTGTGAAAGAAAAACGCAGACGATATCTACATAATACAGCAATTACAGAAGCACGCAGCCGGTTTCTGGACAGGAACTGGCCCGCTCAGCCCGGTGAAACGGTGGCGGTGCCCCAGGCGGTAGGACGGGTGACGGCAGAAGCGGTCTTCGCAAATATTTCCTCACCGCACTACCATGCGGCAGCCATGGACGGCGTGGCTGTTCGTGCTATGGATACAGTCGGTGCGTCAGAAACAGCCCCTAAAAAGCTCCGCCTGGGAGAGCGCGCGCATCCTGTGGATACGGGTAACGCGCTGCCGGAGGGCTGTGACGCCGTCATCATGGCCGAAGACCTGACTGAGTATGGTGATGAGGTGGAGATTATTGCTTCGGTTGCACCATGGCAGCATGTGCGTCCCATCGGCGAGGATATTGTCGCCACGGAAATGCTCCTGCCGGCGGGCCACCGTCTCAGCGGCGTGGATGCCGGCGCTTTATTGGCCGGAGGTGTAACGGAAGTTACCGTACATAAAAAAGCCCGTGTCACAGTGATCCCCACAGGGAATGAGCTGGTCATGCCCGGCACTACGCCAAAACCGGGACAGATTATCGAATACAATTCGACTGTTTTTTCTTCACTGGTGGAAGAGTGGGGCGGCCAAGCCGTCAGGCATGAGATCGTCAGGGACGATTTTGCAAAAATCAAGGAAGCCGTCGCCCGGGCCGCCCGGCAAAGCGACATCGTGCTGATTAATGCGGGCTCATCGGCCGGGCGCAGGGATTATACAGCGGATGTGGTGGCAGCATTGGGAGAAGTGCTCGTCCACGGCGTGGCCGTCCGTCCCGGCAAACCGTCGATTCTCGGAGTTGTCGACGGCAAACCGGTCATTGGTGTCCCGGGCTACCCCGTATCGGCCATTGTGGCGCTGGAACTTTTTCTTAAACCGCTTCTTTACCGGCTCCAGGGCCAGGCTGTGCCCCTGCGCCCCAAACTGGAAGCATTGTTTTCCCGCCAAATCACATCCGCGCTGTCTGCAGAAGAATGGGTGCGGGTCAAAGTGGGCCGTGTCGGCAGCCGTTATGTGGCTACACCGCTGCCTCGCGGTTCCGGTGTCATTACCTCCCTTGTCAGGGCAGACGGTATTGTGCGCATCGCCCAGGAAAAGGAAGGCCTTAAGGCGGGAGAACCGGTGGATGTGGAACTGCTGCGAACACTGGACAATATCGACCGGACTGTGGTCTGTATTGGCAGCCACGACCTGACACTGGATATCCTCGGCGATATACTAAGCAGGCGTTATCCCGGATATTCCCTGTCTTCGGCTCATGTGGGCAGCACAGGGGGAATTATGGCTCTTCGCCGCGGAGAAGCCCATCTGGCCGGTGTCCATCTTTTAGATGAGAAAACGGGAGAATATAATCTGCCGTTTTTAAAGCAGTTCCTTCCCGATGTACCTGTTGTGCTTGTGACACTGATTGAGCGGGAGCAGGGGCTGATGGTGGCACCGGGAAATCCAAAGGGCATACACACCATTGCGGATCTCACGCGGCCCGACGTTGCCTTTATTAACCGGCAGCGTGGTGCGGGAACCAGGCTGCTGCTCGACGCCCGTCTCAAGGAAGAAGGGATTCTCCCGGAGGCAATCAATGGTTACGGACGGGAAGAATACAATCATCTGGCGGTGGCAGCTGCTGTGGCTGCAGGGTCCGCCGACACCGGACTGGGTGTGTTGGCAGCAGCAAAGGCCCTGGGGCTGGATTTTATCCCGCTGGCCAGAGAACGTTATGACCTCGCCATCCCCCAGGAACACTACAATGAGGATAAAATGGAGAAACTTTTGGAAGTGGCCCGCTCAGACGAGTTCAAACAGGCTGTAAATAAGCTGGGCGGATACCATACAGAACGAACGGGCAGCGTAGTCCGCAAGGGAGAGTGAAAATAATGGAAAACTTCTCTGCCGCGATACTGACTGCAAGCGATAAAGGTTCCCGGGGCGAGCGGGAAGACGAAAGCGGCCGGATTATCCGGGAAATGGTTGAAGCGGCCGGAGGCCGAATCGTGGCCTACGATGTGGTTCCCGACGACGTAGCAGTGCTGCGTGACAAACTGACTGAATACGCAGATAAAATCAAAGTAAATCTGGTTCTGACCACCGGTGGAACGGGGCTTAGCCCCCGGGATAACACACCGGAAGCAACACTGGCGGTGATTGACAGGCAAATTCCGGGGATGGCGGAAGCCATGCGGGCCTTTGGCCTGCAAAAAACGCCGCATGCCATGCTTTCACGGGCAGTATGCGGCACCCGCCGCAGGACACTGATTGTGAATCTTCCCGGCAGCCCCCGTGCCGTCAGGGAAAACCTCGGTGTTGTCATACCCGCTATCCCCCATGCCATCCATGTTCTTTGCGGGCAGGCAAGTGAGTGCGCCGATCTGAGAAAAGATGATGCATAAAATTTTGCCGCGGGTATATACTATTTCTTGTCTGAAAAGATAAGGAAAAAAAAGAGAATGAAAGAAAAAAGCATATAAATTGTGCAAATGAAGGATAAATGTGAATATTTGCGAAATGTTTGCTACGGTAGGATTTGCTTTTAGAATCAAAATTATATACCATTACTAGTGTGACGATTAGCACTCGCAAACGGTGAGTGCTAATAATAATAAGACCATCTTTAAAAAGGAGGTAATATCATGAACATCAAACCCTTAAGTGACCGTGTTGTCATCAAAGTGCTCGAGGCTGAGGAAGCAACAGCCAGCGGCATTGTCCTTCCCGACAAGGCAAAAGAAAAGCCCCAGGAAGGCGAAGTTATTGCCGTAGGCAGCGGCCGGATTCTTGAGAACGGAACACGCGTGGAAATGGACGTCAAGGCAGGCGACCGCGTCTTGTTTTCCAAGTATGCCGGTACCGAAGTCAAGCTGGAAGGCAAAGAATACCTGATTATGCGCCAGGATGATATTCTGGGCAAAATGGTTTAACCCTTACTTATTGAAATGAAGTGAACAAACAAGGAGGTAGAGAATACATGGCCAAAGACATTCGTTTTCGTGAAGAAGCGCGCCGCGCACTTGAAAAAGGTGTCAATCAACTGGCGGACACAGTAAAAGTTACTCTCGGGCCCAAAGGCCGCAATGTGGTGTTGGACAAGAAATTTGGCAGCCCGCTGATTACCAATGATGGTGTGACCATTGCCCGTGATATCGAGTTGGAAGATCCATTTGAAAACATGGGTGCCCAGCTGGTTAAAGAAGTTGCAACCAAAACCCAGGATGTGGCTGGTGACGGTACGACCACCGCTACATTGCTGGCTCAGGCTATTATCCGTGAGGGTATTAAAAACGTGACCGCCGGTGCCAACCCCATGGCAATCAAGCGTGGGATTGAAAAAGCTGTTAAGGTTGCAGTCGATGAAATCAAAGCCCAGGCCAAGCCTGTGGAAACCAAGGAAGCCATTGCCCAGGTTGCAAGCATCTCCGCTTCAGACCAGGAAATCGGCGGGCTGATTGCCGAAGCCATGGAAAAGGTTGGCAAAGACGGCGTCATCACCGTTGAGGAATCCAAAGGTTTCACAACAGACTTAAATGTTGTGGAAGGTATGCAGTTTGACCGCGGTTATATCTCTCCCTACATGGTGACCGATACAGAAAAAATGGAAGCCGTGCTCGACGAGCCCTACATTCTGATGACCGACCGTAAGGTTGGCAACATCCATGACATTCTTCCCATTTTGGAAAAAGTTGTCCAGGCCAACCGTCCGCTGCTCTTGATTGCAGAAGATGTGGAAGGCGAAGCTCTGGCGACACTGGTAGTCAATAAACTCCGCGGCACATTTAACTGCGTTGCCGTAAAAGCCCCGGGCTTTGGCGACCGCCGCAAAGCTATGCTGCAGGATGTTGCCATCCTGACCGGCGGCCAGGTGGTATCCGAAGATCTCGGTATTGAAATGAAAAACATTGAGATGTCCATGCTGGGCCGTGCCCGTCAGGTTCGTGTCACCAAGGAAGAGACCGTACTAGTCGACGGTGGCGGCGATGCCGCTGATATCCAGAAGCGGATTAACCAGATTCGTGTACAGATTGAAGATACCACATCCGAATTTGATAAGGAAAAACTGCAGGAGCGCCTGGCAAAGCTCTCCGGCGGTGTAGCCGTTATCGAAGTGGGTGCAGCCACTGAGACCGAGATGAAGGAAAAGAAACTTCGCATCGAAGACGCACTTTCCGCCACCCGTGCTGCGGTGGAAGAGGGTATCGTCTCCGGCGGCGGTACCGCCTACATTAACGCCCTGAGCGCACTGGAAAATGTGGACGCTGAAGGTGACGAAGCAACCGGCGTAAACATTATCATTCGCGCTCTGGAAGAGCCTGTTCGCCAGATTGCCATCAACGCCGGTCTGGAAGGTTCCGTTATCGTTGAGCGCGTTAAGAGCGAATCTCCCGGCGTCGGCTTCAACGCTGCCACCGGCGTCTATGTTAACATGATTGATGCCGGTATCGTTGACCCGGCCAAGGTAACACGCTCTGCTCTGCAAAATGCCGCCAGCATCTCGGCAATGTTCTTGACCACAGAAGCAGTTGTCACCGATAAGCCCGATGAAAACGGTGGCGGCGGCATGGGCGGTGGAATGCCGCAAATGCCTCCCATGTAATCCCGATACAAAAACACAAACAGAACGCCTGCAAAAACCGCAGGCGTTCTTCTTTTGAAGACGCGGGGACAGGTTCCACTGTCTTCATTTCCCGCCGCTTTGAATATTTCCCTCGATAATTTAATTCTTAAACCTATAATAACTCTACTCTTTGCATCTTAAATGAAGACGCACAAACCTGTCCCTGCGTCTTCATTTCTTGTTTTCCCCGGATGATGGGAGTATAATAAAAAAAGGGACGGTGTACATATGGTAAAACTTGATTTAAAAGCAGAACTAAAAGAGTTCTATCATGCGACAGCGAAAAAGACAGTACTGGTTGATGTTCCTGAGATGAACTTCCTGATGGTGGATGGGACCGGGGACCCAAACACGTCAACGCGCTTTCAGGAAGCAACAGAAGCGCTTTACAACCTTTCCTACGCGCTGAAATTCATGGTTAAAAAAGGTCGGACTGGCGTGGACTATAAAGTGATGCCTCTTGAGGGCCTTTGGTGGACCGATAACCCTGCTGAATTCAGTCTGGAAGGTAAAGACCGCTGGCACTGGACACTAATGATTATGCAGCCGGATTTAGTGACGCCTCTGCTTTTTGAAGAAGCGTTTCTGCAAGTAAAAGAAAAAAAGGGTCAGTCTATCCTGCCCGAAATCAGGCTGGCCAGCTATAATGAAGGCCTTGCCGTACAGACGATGCATATCGGCCCATACAGCGAGGAGGATACCGCCATTGCCAGGATTCATAGTTTTATGGAAGTAAAGGGGTATCTGCCGGCGGGCAAACATCATGAAATTTATCTTAGCAATCCGCAGAAAACCTCGCCGCAAAGGCTTAAAACAATCATCAGACAACCTGTCAAACGTGTATAATGGTTGTAGCTATAGTTACCATACAGAAGGAGGAAAAGTAATTTGCGTAATTTTATTCCATTTGAGGGACTCTTTCTTTTGCCGTTCTTTTTCTTGCTGACCACTTTAGTACCCTTAATCGTGACAATCTGGGTGCTGTTTAAAATCCAGTCGATAGACACCACACTAAAAGAAATTTCCCGCAAACTGGATAGAATCCAATAAGCACCGCAGTCAAGGCTTTTAATCTAACGACATTAGCAGAAACAGGGAGCAATTAGGATATGAATAGGCAGCTTAGAGCAGTATTACGTTACGCATGGATTGTCTTCGGCCTTTTTTTTATGGCCAACGGCATCGTGTTTGTTGTCCGTGCACAGATTGGGGTCGCTCCCTGGGATGTTTTACACCTGGGCATTTCCTACCAGACCGGAATTAGCCTGGGCCGGGTGCTGCAGGGAGTGGGTCTTCTTGTTGTGCTGGTAAGCTGGGTATTTCACGTAGCCCCTCGTTTTGTCACGATCCTGAATATGATTTTAATTGGTTACTTTGTAGATATGATAAACAGCATGAGCTACATTCCAATCCCAGAAGCGACATGGCTGAAGTTTGTCTGTTATCTGACGGGCGTCGCCGTCTGTGGATTTGGCACCGCTTTATATATCAGCGGCAACCGCGGTGCCGGGCCTAGGGACAGCCTGATGCTGGCAATGACCAAAGCCACGTCCCTGCGAATAAGTATAGTCCGCACCGCTATCGAGGTGGTTGTGACGATTGCCGGTTATTTACTCGGTGGGCCGCTCGGAGTGGGCACCGTCCTGTTTGCCCTGCTGATTGGCCCTTTCATTGAACTGGGGTTTGCCACCATTAATCTGTTTAAATACAGCACCCTCTTTACGTCATTCCGTTTTCATGCCGGCGAGGGTCTTACTGTCAAAACGTTCAATACCGGAGACAGTTCTAACTGATAAATTAAGAAACGCTTCCGTCAATGATGAAACGGAAGCGTTTTTCTGTTTAGTCTTCGCAGATATTCACTTCAGGGACAGTGGCCAGGCCTTTTTCGAGATCCTCATCTGAGTATTCATAGTCCTCAAGTTTTCCGGACAGATAAGCGTCGTAGGCGGTGAGGTCAAAATGCCCGTGGCCGCTTAAGCAGAAGAGGACAGATTTCTCAACGCCTGCTTCTTTGCATTCCAGAGCGGCATCAATGGCGCCGCGAATGGCGTGCGATGATTCGGGTGCCGGCAGAATCCCCTCGGTGCGGGCAAACAGCAGTGCTGCTTCGAAGACGCCTTTCTGGACCGGAGCCTGGGCTTCAATGAGCCCCTCATGGTAGAGCTGGCTGACCAGAGGGGAGTCACCGTGGTAGCGCAGTCCGCCGGCGTGGATGCCCGGCGGGACAAAATCGTGTCCCAGGGTATACATCTTAACAAGGGGTGTCAGCGCTGCGGTGTCGCCGAAATCGTAGGTGTATTTACCGCGGGTCAGCGTGGGACAGGCGGCCGGTTCAATGGCGATAACGCGCATCTCTTTGCCGTGAATCTTGTCATAAAGGAAGGGGAAACTAAGACCGGCGAAGTTGGAGCCGCCGCCGCAGCAGCCGATAATGTAGTCAGGGTAATCATTGACCATTTCCATTTGTTTCTTTGCTTCCTGGCCGATAACCGTCTGATGGAGCAAAACGTGGTTCAGCACGCTGCCCAGCGCGTATTTGGTATCTTTACGTGTTGCCGCATCTTCTACAGCCTCTGAGATGGCGATGCCGAGGCTGCCGGGAGAATCCGGGCTTTTAGCCAGAATGCTGCGTCCGGCGTTTGTCCGGTCACTGGGGCTGGGGATGACTTCGGCACCCCAGACTTCCATCAGGGAACGGCGGTAGGGTTTTTGGTTATAAGAAACGTTGACCATGTAGACCATGCATTCCAGGCCGTAGTAACTGCAGGCCAGCGAGAGGGCGGTGCCCCACTGACCGGCACCTGTTTCAGTGGCGAGACGTTTTACACCGGCCTGTTTGTTGTAATACGCCTGGGGGATTGACGTGTTTGTTTTATGGCTTCCGGCAGGGCTTGCGCCTTCATACTTGTAGTAGATGCGGGCAGGGGTTTTTAAGGCCTGCTCGAGACGGTGGGCACGGAAAAGAGGAGAAGGACGCCAGAGGCGGTAAGTCTCCCGGACCTCGTCAGGTATTTCCACCCAACGCTTGTCCGTTACTTCCTGTTCAATGATGGCCATCGGGAAGATGGCGGCCAAATCATCGGGGCCGAGGTTTTTCTGTGTGCCCGGGTGAAGTGCGGGAGCCGGGGGGTTGGGCATGTCAGCCATAATATTGTACCAGGCCTTGGGAATATGCTCTTCGCCGAGCAGAATCTTGGTCTGTTTCATCCTTTTCTCCTCCTTTTAAAAACTTATCCTAAATTTACCGAATTAACGTGTAAAAGTCAAGGCGGGCAGGTGAAACAAAATTTTTGTCGAAACAAAATAACTTCGGCAGGAGAACCGGTCAAGGAAAACGAACCTAAAACATCTGGGAGGTGGAGGATTTTGGATCAGGAAATGGTTGTCATCCTCGATTTTGGCGGACAGTACACACAACTGATTGCCCGCAGAATCCGGGAACTGAATGTATATTGTGAAATTTTGCCATACACGGCACCGCTTGAGAAGGTGGAAGCGCTGCAACCCCGCGCACTTATTTTTTCGGGCGGCGCATTTAGCGTCTACGGAGAAAAGGCTCCGGCCACAGACCCGCGGGTCTATCAGATGGGGCTGCCTATTCTGGGAATTTGCTACGGTATGCAGTTGATGTCTAAGGACCTGGGTGGCGTGGTTAAGGCGGCCGGGAAGCGTGAATACGGCAAGACGGCAATGAATGTGCTTGATGATACCGATATATTCCTTGGCCTGGAAAAAGAAATGACGGTGTGGATGAGTCATGGTGATTTTGTGGATGAGGCCCCCCCGGGATTTACCGTTACTGCCTCAACTCACAATACGCCGGTAGCGGCTATGTCTGACCCCAAGCGCCGTTTTTATGCGGTACAGTTTCATCCGGAAGTTGTGCATACACCGCGTGGGATGGATATGCTGAAAAACTTTCTGTTTGATGTGGCCGGATTTGCCGGCGACTGGAACATGGAGTCTTTTGTTGAGGAAAGCGTCAGGCAAATTCGCCAGACAGTGGGCGAAGACGAGCAGGTGGTCTGCGGCCTCTCCGGTGGTGTTGACTCTTCCGTGGCTGCGGTATTAGTACATAAAGCCATCGGTGACCGGCTGACCTGCATTTTTGTCGACCATGGCCTGCTACGCAAAAATGAGGCGGGGCAGGTAATGGAAACGTTCACCAAACTGTTTAACATGAATGTAATTAAGGTTGATGCTAAAAAAGAATTTTTGGGTAAACTCGACGGTGTATCTGATCCGGAGCAGAAACGCAAGATCATCGGTACGGAATTTATCCGTGTTTTTGAGCGGGAAGCTGCAAAAATCGGACAGATTGATTACCTGGTACAGGGTACTCTCTATACCGATGTGATCGAGAGCGGAACGGCTACAGCGGCAGTAATTAAATCACACCACAATGTGGGCGGGCTGCCTGAGGATATGAAGTTTAAGCTGATTGAACCGCTCAATACCCTGTTTAAAGATGAAGTGCGCAAAGTGGGCGAAGAACTGGGTATCCCCGAAGAAGTAGTCTGGCGCCACCCGTTTCCCGGGCCGGGCCTGGCTATTCGCGTGCTGGGGGCCATTACGGAAGAAAAGATTACAATTTTGCAGGAAGCGGATGCCATTGTTATTGAAGAGATTAAAAAAGCCGGACTTTACCGCGAAATCTGGCAGGCATTTGCGGTGCTGCCAGATATCCGTTCCGTGGGCGTGATGGGCGATCAAAGGACATACGCTTATACCATCGGCCTGCGTGCTGTGACAAGCCATGACGGCATGACGGCTGACTGGTACCGTTTTCCCCACGACGTTCTGGCGAGCATCTCCAACCGTGTCGTCAACGAAGTGCCCCATGTGAACAGAATGGTCTACGATATCACATCCAAGCCGCCTTCCACCATTGAGTGGGAATAAAAACACGTAAAAATCTGACACGAAAATCGACCCGGGAGTAAACCAGCAGTAAAGTATTGACAGGCTATGTCGAATCTGGTACTCTAAAAGTAATTCTATACGCTCGTATAATCTCAGGGATATGGCCTGAAAGTATCTACCAGATAACCGTAAATTATCTGACTACGGGGGAAAGTGCGCCTAGGGTTCCGCCGCGCAAGCGGGGCAGGTCCAAGTGGCGCAGGCACAATGTGCTACACCGGAGGGATAAAAGCCCAGACGGGTAGGTTTCACTCCACCAACCTACCCGTCTGGGCTTTTTCAATGCTCACGGATTGTCGTTTTCTGGCAACTCGTGCCGGTGGGGCATTGTTTGTCTGCGTTTTGCCATGGAGAACTCTTTGTTGTCCCCGTTGTGCAGTATTTATGGCAGGAGGTGAGAGATACTAGTATTTAGGACATGCTCTGTTTTCCTTAAACTGACCAAAGCTAAGGGAGGTAATTGCAAGTGGAAAAGTTTTTTAAGCTAAAAGAACATAACACAAACGTGAAAACTGAAATTATTGCCGGGATTACTACATTCATGACCATGGCTTATATTATTTTCGTCAACCCGTTTTTGCTCAAGCAGGGTGGTATTAACCAGGCGGGTGCTTTGTTTGAGGGCGCACTGGAGTTTAGTTCGCTAAACGACCCATACGTTGGTGCCCTGGTAACCGCTACGATTCTGGCAGCGGCTCTGACAACAATTCTGATGGGTCTTGTCACTAACTATCCGTTTGCTCTGGCCTCGGGTATGGGCCTTAATGCGTATTTTGCCTTTGTGGTGGCGCCGACATACGGCTGGCAGGTTGCCCTGGGCGCAGTGTTGATTTCCGGTATTGTTTTCTTACTGCTTGCTGTCTTCGGCATTATTGACCAGATTGACAAGGCAGTGCCCACCAGCCTGAAGCGTGCTGTGGCCGCCGGTATTGGCCTCTTTATTGCTTTAATCGGCCTAAAAAACGCCGGTATTATCGTGGCAAGCCCGGCCACACTTGTACAGCTAGGGTCTCTGACAGAAGCCGGCCCGGCGCTGGCCGCAATCGGCCTGATTATCACGGCCCTTCTGATGGCCTTTAAGATTAAAGGCGCGATTTTGATTGGAATTCTGGCTACTACTATTATTGGTATGTTCACCGGTGTGACGCAAACACCCGGCAGTGTAAGTGAGATTGTGGGTATGCCGGCAAGCCTGGGCCCCATCGCTTTCCAACTTGACTTTGCAGGCGCGCTGCGCATCGGTTTTATGGTTATTTTTGCTCTGGTATTTGTAGACCTCTTTGACACCATGGGAACCCTGATGGGAACCGGTGCCCGTGCAGGTTTCCTCGATAAGGACGGCAACCTGCCCAAAGTGAAACAGGCCATGATTGTTGACGCTATTGGCACTGCTGGCGGCGCCTTGCTTGGGACAAGTACTGTGACAACCTATGTGGAATCAACTGCGGGTATTTCCGAGGGCGGCCGTACCGGCCTGACTTCCATTGTCACCGGTATCCTTTTCCTGCTAGCTCTGTTCTTCACGCCTTTGGCCGGCATCGTTCCCGCACAGGCCACTGCACCGGCCCTGGTTATCGTGGGCGTATTGATGATTGGTGCAGTAACCGGTATTGATTTTGATGATTTCACCGAAGCGTTTCCCGCATTTCTGACCATTGCGATTATGCCCTTTGCCTTTTCCATTGCACACGGGATAGCTGCCGGTTTCCTGGCCTACCCGATTGTTAAAGTTGCAGCCGGACGTGCCAAGGAAGTTCACTGGTTTGTCTACATCCTGGCTGTCATCTCACTCGTACACTTTATTATGTAAGAAAAAACCTGGATCGGGGGCCAAACGGCCCCCATTCCTCCTTTAGAGAGGTTTTTGATATGCTTGACAAGATTACGCAGATTCCGCCTTTGCGCATTGCCGTGGTGGGCGGAGGACAGTTGGGTAAAATGATGACTGTGGCTGCTAAGCAGATGGGTTTTCATGTGACTGTGCTGGACCCCACACCGCAGAGTCCGGCTGCACAGGTAGCTGACCGTCAGGTTATTGCTGAATTTGATGACAGTGAGGCAATCAGGTCACTGGCGGCTGATGCAGATGTTATTACCTATGAATTTGAACATATTGACAGTGTTACGCTGATGACACTGGAAGAAGCGGGGTATCCCGTTTATCCCACGCCAAAAATTTTGCGGGTTATTCAAAACAAGCGGACGCAAAAAGATGCGCTTGCCGCAGCCGGTATTCCGGTGGCTCCGTTTATGCCGGTAGGCGGACTGGCTGATGCGAGGCAGGCTGGTATCGTTTACGGTTATCCTTTTCTTTTAAAAGCGTGTACCGGCGGCTACGACGGAAAAGGCAATGCCAAAGTCTGCAGTGAAGCGGAACTCTCGGATGCTTTGGCCGGGTTGGGTAATGTTGAGCTGATGGCGGAGCAGTTTGTCCCGTTTCGCTGTGAAGTTTCCGTGATGGTTGCACGCAGCCAGGACGGAGATATCCGCACATACCCGCTTAGTGAAAATGAACATGAAGAAAATATCCTGCGGCGCAGCATAGTGCCGGCCAGGGTTTCCGATACAGTGGCGGCCCGCGCAAGGCGCGTGGCCGCGGATGTAATGAATCTCTTTTGCGGAGTTGGCATTTTCTGTGTAGAAATGTTTGTCACAGAGGACGATAAAATACTGGTCAACGAAGTGGCGCCCCGGCCGCACAATTCCGGTCATTATACTATTGAGGCCTGTGTGTCATCCCAGTTTGAACAGCAGGTCCGTGCTATTACCGGCTTGCCGCTTGGCGATACGAGCCTTCTGACTCCGGCAGTGATGGTTAATTTGCTGGGGGAAGACGGGCATACAGGGCCGGCGGTCGTGGAAGGCTGTGCCGGGGCACTGGCTCTGCCGGGCGTACACCTGCATGTTTATGCAAAAACAGAGACCAGGCCAAGGAGAAAAATGGGACATTTTACTGTAACAGCCCCCACAACGAGTCAGGCTATAGAGGTTGCCCGGAAAGCAGAGAAATACCTGAAAGTCGTATCAAAGCAGGAGGAATAAAAAATGGAACAAAAACCGGTTGTGGGCATTATCATGGGCAGCGACTCCGATCTGCCTGTTATGAGTGCGGCGGCGGATATTCTCGATGAGTTTGCGGTGCCGTATGAACTGACAGTTGTGTCTGCTCACCGTACACCGGCCCGCCTTTTTGACTATGCAGCTGAGGCGGCCGGCCGCGGCATGCGTGTCATTGTAGCCGGTGCCGGCGGTGCTGCGCATCTGCCCGGCATGGTAGCTTCAATTACGGAGCTGCCGGTTATCGGTGTCCCCGTTAAAACAGCAGCCCTTGGCGGCGTTGATTCCCTTTATTCCATTGTACAGATGCCGCCCGGTGTGCCTGTTGCCACAGTGGCCATTAACGGCGCAAAAAATGCCGGCCTGTTGGCAGTCCAGATTCTGGGCGCGGGGGATGAGTCGCTGCGCAGAAAAATGACGAATTATAAGAAGAATCTCCGGGAGACGGTGGAAGGCAAAGCAGCCGGCCTGGAGACGCAGGGCTGGCAGGAGTATCTTGCCAATATGAGGAATAATAAGTAGAAGCCAATACCCAATAAACTGGCAAACCTGAGGTGAAATCGATTGATAGAGCGTTATACACTGCCGGAAATGGCAGCAATCTGGACACTGGAAAACAAGTTTAGAAAATGGCTGGAAATTGAGGTTTACGCCTGTGAGGCCTGGGCCGAACTGGGCGTAGTACCCCGTGATGCGGTGGAAGCCATTGCAAAGAAAGCTACGTTTACCGTGGACAGAATTCTGGAGATTGAAGCACAGACCCGTCATGATGTGGTGGCTTTTACACGCTGTGTTTCTGAAAGCCTGGGTGACGAGTCCAAATACGTGCATTACGGCCTGACCTCTTCGGATGTGGTGGATACCGCGCTGGCTGCCCTGATGCGCGACGCGGCCGACCTGCTCCTGGCAGATATCGCAGCGCTGGTGGATGTGCTGAAAAATAAGGCACGGGAACATAAACATACACTGATGATGGGCCGCACACACGGTGTTCACGCTGAACCCACCACATTCGGCCTGAAAATGGCTCTATATGTGGCGGAAATGGAGAGAAACCGTGTCCGTGTGGAGCGGGCCCGCGACAACATTGCCTATGGCAAGATTTCCGGGGCTGTAGGCACATATGCAAACACACCGCCGTTTGTTGAAGAATACGTTTGCCGGAAGATGGGGCTGACGCCGGCTCCCATCTCCACGCAAATCCTGCAGCGCGACCGCCACGCCGAGTATATGGCCACTCTGGCCATAGTGGCGGGAACACTGGACAAGCTGGCTACGGAAATCCGCGGTCTGCAGAAAACAGAAACAAGAGAAGTGGAAGAACCTTTTTACGCCGGACAAAAAGGCTCGTCGGCCATGCCCCACAAACGCAATCCCGTTAACTGCGAGCAGATTACGGGCCTCTCACGCATTGTCCGGGCCAATGCGCTTGTTTCCCTGGAGAATATGCCCCTCTGGCATGAGCGCGATATTTCCCACTCCTCAGCTGAGCGGATTACCGTTCCCGACAGTACCATCTTAGTTAACTACATGCTGCAAAACATGACACGGATTATCCGTGATTTGCATGTGTATCCGGAAAATATGAAGCGGAATATGGAGAGGACACTGGGACTGACCTATTCTCAGAAAGTCCTGCTGACACTGGTTGAAAAAGGACTGAAACGCGAAAAAGCCTACGACCTGGTGCAAAAGTATGCCATGCAGGCCTGGGAAGAAAACCGTCCGTTTAAAGAACTGCTGCAAAGTGACACAATGATTATGGATACTCTGACGGCAGAAGGGCTAAATGATTGTTTCGACCCGTCCTACCATACCAGGCAGGTTGAAGAAATATTTAAGAAAGTGGGGATATAAATGTCTGAATTTGCAGGCCTGGCGCCGCTTATTACGGCTCTCGTTCCCGTCTTCCTGCTTTTCGCGGCATTCTTTTACATGGGGTACCGGAAATCGTGCCGGTTGACTCCGCTGGTTCTTACACAGTTTTTCAGCTTTGCCGCTATTATGTCTGTGTTGTTTTTGCTTGACATCAATCAGATTGTCACGGGCCGGATTATGTCGGTATTTTATGTGCTGGTGGTGGCGGTCTTTTATGTGGGAGGCGCTACCCTGACCGGAGCGCTGATGCGTTCCCAGAGAGCGGAGGAAACAGGGCAGAGCCCTGAAAGAGAAGGAGAGCGGTAATATGGAAAAAAGGGAATTCCTTTACGAAGGCAAGGCGAAAAGGCTCTATGCCACGGCAGACCCCGAAATGGTGCTTGTTGAGTATAAAGACGACGCTACCGCATTTAACGGACTGAAAAAAGGGCAGATTGCCAATAAAGGCGTCCTCAACAACAAGATTGCCTCATTCTTTTTTGAAATGCTGGCCGAAAACGGTGTGGAAAGTCATTTTATCCGCCGCCTCTCCGACCGGGAAATGCTGGTGAAAAGACTGGCAATTCTTAAAGTGGAAGTTGTGGCGCGCAACATTGCAGCGGGAAGCCTCTCCAAACGACTCGGCCTGCCGGAAGGGACAAAGCTGGCCCGGCCTGTACTGGAATTCTACTATAAAGACGATGACCTGGGCGACCCGATGATTAACGAATACCATATTGCCGCCATTGAACTGGCCAGTCCCAAACAGGTGAAGCAAATGGCAAAGGACGCTTTGCGTATCAATGAAATTCTTACCGGTTACCTCAGAGAAAGAGAGATTATTCTCGTTGATTTCAAGCTGGAGTTTGGTGTGTTTAGAGGAGAGGTGCTGCTGGGAGATGAAATTTCCCCGGACACCTGCCGCTTGTGGGATGCCCGGACGATGGAAAAACTGGATAAGGACCGTTTCCGGCGGGACCTTGGCGGTGTGGAAGAAGCATATCAGGAAATTCTCCAAAGGCTAACCGGAAGCAAAAACTGAAATATAGTATTATAGCGGGAGGCAATACCATGTTTTCTCAAATAGTTGATCTGGCACAGGATAAAATGGAAGAAGAGTGTGGTGTTTTCGGCATTTACGCTCCGGGAAGCGATGTGGCACAGATGACGTGCTTCGGGCTTTATGCGCTGCAGCACCGCGGGCAGGAAAGTGCCGGTATTGCCGTCTCCGACGGTCGCACCATCAGGGGAGAAAAAGGAATGGGCCTGGTCTCTGAAGTCTTTCAGGACAGTGCCAAGTTTGACCGCCTCAAGGGCTATATCGGCGTGGGACACGTACGCTATTCCACCACCGGCTCAAGCCTGCTGGTTAATGCCCAGCCGCTGCTTGTGCGGTACCGCAACGGCTTTTTGGCTGCGGTGCACAACGGTAATCTGGTTAACGGCCGCAAGCTGCGCCTTGAGCTGGAGAGTGAAGGTTCCATCTTTCAGGCTACCACGGACAGTGAGGTCATTGCTCATCTGATTGCCCGCTCCGGGGAAGAGGATGTGGTGGAAGCACTGAAAAAGTCCCTGCCCAAACTGCGGGGCGCTTTCACATTTATCCTGATGACACCGGATAAACTCATCGGCCTGCGTGACCCCCACGGTATCCGGCCGCTTTCTCTGGGGGAAACAACCGACGGTTATGTATTGGCTTCCGAAACGTGTGCCTTTGATACAGTGGGAGCCGAGTTTGTCCGTGACATTGAACCGGGTGAGATGGTCATCATTGATAAAAAGGGGCCGCGTTTTATCCGCTATGCCGAATCGGAAAAACAGTCACTCTGTGTGTTTGAATATATCTATTTTGCCCGCCCCGACAGCAATCTGCACGGCCGCAATGTCCATATGGTACGTAAACGCCTGGGGCAGCGCCTGGCACAGGAGCATCCTGTGGAAGCCGACCTTGTTACCGGGGTACCCGATTCATCGCTGTCGGCGGCGGCCGGTTTGGCGGAAGAATTGGGCCTGCCGTATGAGACGGGCTTTATCAAGAACCGTTATATCGGGCGGACGTTTATCCAGCCGTCTCAGGAAATCCGTACGCTGGGTGTGCGTTTGAAGTTGAATCCGGTACGGCAGATAGTGGAAGGGAAGCGTGTGGTGATGGTGGATGATTCCATCGTCCGCGGCACCACGTCCATGCGCATTGTGGAAATGCTGCGGCATGCCGGCGCCAAAGAAGTTCACGTACGCATCAGTTCACCACCGGTGACTTCATCCTGTTACTACGGTATTGACACATCCTCAACCGGCGAGCTCATCGGAGCGCGTATGAGTGTGGATGAAATAGCCAAAGCCATCGGTGCCGATTCTCTGGGCTATATCAGTGAAGACGGCATGCTCGAATGTGTTGGGCTGCCCAAAAACGGGTTCTGTACCGCCTGTTTCAGCGGCTGCTATCCCATTGAAACAAACCGCGAACGTTCAGGAAAGTATCTGATTGATGAAGAAGATGACGGGGGGTGCGGTGGCTGTGGCGTACACGTATAAAGATGCCGGCGTGGACATCGATGCCGGTAATGAAGCCGTCCGTCTGATGAAAGCCCATGTCCGCACCACAAACCGGCCCGGAGTCCTTACCGATATCGGCGGATTTGGCGGTTTGTTTGCCCTGGACACAAAGAAGTACAGCGAACCGGTGCTGGTATCAGGGGCTGATGGTGTGGGGACAAAACTGAAAGTGGCCTTTTTGACCGGAAAGCATGATACCATCGGCCAGGATGCCGTTGCCATGTGCGTGAATGATATTGTAGTGCAGGGTGCCGAGCCTCTTTTTTTCCTGGACTATCTTGCCGTAGGCCGGCTTGAGCCTGAAAAAGTTGCTGAAATTGTCGGGGGTGTGGCTGCCGGCTGCCGCCTGGCGGGTTGTGCCCTGATTGGCGGTGAAACAGCAGAGATGCCCGGGTTTTATCCGGATGGTGAATACGACCTGGCCGGCTTTGCCGTGGGTGTGGTCAACAAGCCGGATATTATAGACGGTACTCAGACAATAAAGGGGGATGCCGTAATCGGCCTGCCCTCCACCGGACTGCACAGCAACGGGTATTCACTGGCCCGCAAAGTATTTTTTGAAAAAACGGGCTGGTCTGCAGACAAAATGATCCCCGAATTTGGTAAAACTCTGGGGGAAGAGCTGCTTAATCCCACAAAGATTTATGTTCGTCCGCTGCTGGCTGTTTTAGGTAAAGTTGCCGTGCGCGGCATGGCGCATATCACTGGCGGCGGGCTGCCTGAAAACCTGCCGCGCTGCCTGCCGGAAGGCCTGGGTGCCCGCATTAACCGGAGTGCGTGGGATGTTCCGCCTGTTTTCACCTTGCTGCAGAAACTGGGGGATGTGCCGGAGCCCGATATGTTCCGCACATTTAATATGGGTATCGGGTTTGTGCTCGTGGTAGCCGGTGAGGATGCCTCGGAGGCGCTTGCCATACTGAAAGAAGCGGGTGAATCACCCGTTGTCCTGGGTGAAATAACGGGACAGGACGGGGTGCAGATTACGGATTAATGCGGAGCAGGGAGGTGTATTAACCTCCCGGGAAGGAGGGTGATGCATGAAAAAAATAGCGGTACTGGCCTCGGGCAGCGGTTCAAATCTGCAGGCCATACTGGATGCGGTTGAGAACGGCCAAATCCGTGGTGCACAGGTGGCTCTGGTGGTCAGCGACAGAAAAAATGCTTACGCCCTGGAACGCGCCAGAGAGAAAAATGTCCCCGTCAGACATCTCAGCGCAGTAAACAGTAAAAGCCGGGAAGACTATGATCAGAATCTGGTTACATATTTGCAGGAAAACGAAATTGACCTGGTGGTGCTGGCGGGGTTTATGCGCCTTCTTACTCCTTTCTTTGTCGGCGCCTTCAAAAACCGTATTCTCAATATCCACCCGTCGCTTCTGCCGTCATTTCCGGGCGCTCACGGGATCGAGGATGCCCTGGCGTATGGCGTGAAAGTAACAGGCTGTACAGTCCATTTTGTGGATGAAGGAATGGATACGGGCCCCATCATTCTGCAGGGGGCTGTACCGGTCTATGACAGTGATACCACTGAGAGCCTGCACGGGCGTATTCAAAAGCTTGAGCACGGGCTTTATCCCAAGGCAATTAATCTCTGGGTACACGACAGAATTAAAATTCAGGGAAGAAGGTGTATCATTGATGACAAATAAGCTGGCTTTACTAAGTGTTTCAGACAAAACAGGTTTGGTTGACTTTGCCAAAGGCCTGGTGGAGCAGAGCTTTACCATCATTTCCACAGGTGGTACCAAAAAGGCTCTGGCCGATGCCGGCGTACCGGTCAAAAGCGTTTCTGAAATTACCGGTTTTCCGGAAATTCTTGACGGCCGCGTTAAAACCCTTCATCCGAAAATTCACGGCGGCATCCTGGCCCGCCGGGATCTGGACACACATCTGGAGCAGATGCAGGAACATGGGATTGGCTCCATTGAACTGGTGGCCGTTAACCTGTATCCTTTTGCCCAGACTGTGGCCAAGCCCGGCGCAACACTGGAGGCAGCCATCGAAAATATTGATATCGGCGGGCCCACCATGGTACGCTCTGCAGCTAAAAACTTTAAGCATGTGGCCATTGTGGTCAATCCTGCCCGCTACGACAGTATTCTTGCGGAAATGCAAAAGGAGAACGGTGCACTGAGCGAGGCCACCCGGTTTGCTCTGGCCGTGGAAGCCTTCAGCCACACGGCTGAATACGATGCGATGATTTCGGGCTGGCTGTACCGGAAAGTGGAAGACGCCCCGCTCTTTAGCGAAACGCTTGTACTGCCCTTTACCAAAGTGCAGGATCTGCGCTACGGTGAAAACCCGCAGCAGAAAGCCGCATTTTACCGTGAACCAAATGCCGGAGCAGGGACTGTAGCAGACGCCAAACAACTGCACGGCAAAGAACTCTCTTTTAACAACATTAATGACCTAAACGCTGCCTGGGAGCTGGTGCAGGAATTCTCTGAGCCGGCTGCTGTGGCCGTCAAGCATGCCAACCCCTGCGGTGTTGCTGTAGCATCAGACATTTATACTGCATACCAGGGAGCCTATGATTCGGATCCAGTTTCTATTTTTGGCGGGATTGTGGCAGTCAACCGTACACTGGACAAAAAGACGGCCGAAAAGATGAGTCAGATCTTTTTGGAAGTGATCATTGCGCCGGAATATGAAGAAGAGGCTTTGGCTGTTTTGACAAAGAAGAAAGATGTCCGTGTTTTGCAGGCACCGATTCCCGTTAACCGGGAACAGTTTGACGTGAAGAAGGTCTCAGGCGGCCTGTTGGTGCAGGAACTCGATAACGAGATGGTTCATTCCGCAGGCTGGGGTGCTGTGACGACCGCCAAGCCGACGCTGCAGCAGATACAGGATATGATGTTTGGCATGAAAGTGGTCAAGCATGTTAAATCCAATGCCATTGTGCTCGTTAAAAACGGACAGACAATCGGCATCGGCGCCGGACAGATGAACCGTGTCGGAGCCGCCCGTATTGCCATTGAACAGGCCGGTGAGAAGGCAAAGGACAGTGTACTGGCTTCTGACGCGTTTTTCCCGTTCCGTGATACAGTTGACGAGGCAGCCAAAGCGGGAGTGAAAGGTATTGTTCAGCCCGGCGGTTCACTGAAAGACCAGGAATCAACACAGGCCTGTAACGAACACGGGATTGCCATGATGATGACCGGTGTGCGTTATTTTAAGCATTAAACTGGGGAGGATTTGAGATGCGAATACTGGTTGTGGGAAGCGGCGGGCGTGAACATACATTAACCTGGAAGCTGATGCAGAGCCCCCGTGTTCAGAAAGTATACTGTGCCCCCGGTAATGCCGGCATTGCCACAATAGCCGAGTGCGTTGATCTTGCCGTGGATAATATCCAGGGTCTGGTGAGTTTTGCCCTGGAACATGAAATTGAGCTGACAGTAGTCGGTCCGGAAGCGCCGCTGACAGCCGGTATTGTGGATGCTTTTACAGCGGCCGGGCTCCAGGCATTCGGTCCCGATAAGGCGGCCGCGCAGCTGGAAGGGAGCAAAGTTTTTGCCAAATCAATTATGGAAAAATACCAAATTCCCACAGCGGAGAGCCGGACATTTACTTCAGCAGAAAAGGCATTGGCTTACCTGAGAGAGAAAGGTGCGCCCATTGTGGTCAAAGCCGATGGCCTCGCGGCAGGAAAAGGCGTTGTGGTGGCCCAGACAACGGCTGAGGCCGAGGAGGCCGTGCAGCGGATTATGATTAAGAAAGAATTTGGAGAAGCCGGCAGCCGCCTGATCGTCGAAGAATTCCTGTCAGGAGAAGAAGTCAGCGTACTGGCTTTTACCGACGGCAATACAGTCATTCCCATGGTGTCATCCCAGGACCATAAAGCCGCCTATGACGGAGACGCCGGCCCCAATACCGGCGGGATGGGCGCATATTCACCCGCACCTGTGCTGACGCCCGCACTGCTGGCACAGGTGGAAGAGCAAATCCTGCGGCCCACCATTGCGGGCTTGCGTTCGGAAGGGATTGTCTACAAAGGTGTGCTTTATGCCGGCCTGATGATTACAGCAGATGGCCCCAAGGTCTTAGAATATAATGTGCGCTTTGGCGACCCGGAATGCCAGGCGGTTCTGCCGCGTTTAAAGACCGATTTACTTCCCATTATGCTCGATGTCACCAGTCGTTGCCTGCACGACACCGAAATTGAGTGGCACGATAATCATACAGCCTGTGTGGTCATGGCTTCAGGAGGTTATCCGGGTTCCTACGACAAAGGGAAGCCCATCAGCGGTCTCAAAGACGCCGCCGACATGGAAGATGTGTATGTCTTTCATGCCGGTACCGTCGAAAAAGGCGGTAAAACAGTCACTGCCGGCGGACGCGTCCTTGGCGTCACCGCCTGGGGGAACACACTAAGCAGTGCACTGGATAAGGCGTACGCTGCGGTGGAGAAAATATCATTTGCCGGCGCTCAGTACAGAACCGATATCGGTCAAAAGGCATTGCAAAGAAAAGAGTAGACAACAAAGAGCATCCCTATAATTTGGGATGCTCTTTGGTTTGGCGTAGTTTTTCTTGTTTTGGCATATTTCCACAGCAGACAAATATTATACCTTTGTGGAGAATTATTAACAGCTGTTAAGAGAAACTCATCACAGCTTCAACGCTGTTTAACATTGTCAGCATACACTTAAAGTGCAGGTAAAAATACATTGAAAATGAGGGGGTCCCAAAATGAAGAAGTGGTTTATTCTAATGCTGGTTTTGTCCCTTACGGTGGTATTGATGGTGGGATGCACATCAAACACCGCCCCGCAGCAGCGTCCCCAGGATCAGCAGTCCGAGCCCGGTGAAAGTAAAGAAATGACATTCACGCTATACTACGGTGACAAAGAAATAATGGAACTCATTGCCGAGGAGCGGACAGTCAGCGTCCCGGCCGAAAAAGACCCGCTGCAGGCAGCGGTGGAAGAACTGGCAAACGAGCCGGTCTCGCCGGAAGCCGTGGTTCTGATGCCGCTGGAGACAGAAATCCTGGGAGTTAGCGTAGCGGACGGCATAATCACCATTGATTTTAACGAGAAACTGCGTGACAATTTCTACGGTGGGTCTTCCAGCGAAGATTTCCTGATCAGAAGCATCGTTGACACCGTCACCAGCCTCGAGGGCTATAACGACCATAAAGTCGCTTTTCTCATCAATGGCGAGCAATTTGAAACCATTGGCGGTCATATCTCCGCCGAAGAACTCTTCGAACGCAGCCAATAATCTGGAACTATATCTCTCACTCACCAAATAAATGAAAAACAAAGGGAGCCTGATTAGAGGCTCCCTTTGTTTTAGACCGTTAGGTTAAGAAGGTTAAACCTGACTCCAGGGCCAGAGGATGCGGAAACTGATGATGAAGATAACTGTAATGGCCAGGGAGACGGTGGAGCGGAAGAAGGAAAGGTTTTGGCTGGCCATGACTGCGTAGATAAGTGTCCCTGCACCCCAGGCAAGCCCGAGTGCTCCCAAAAGGAGAGCGGGAAGACCAAAGTGTCCGCTGGTGTAGAGGAAAGTCATCGGGATGCCCAGCCAAAACGGGACCATGGCCGCTCCTGTATGGAGATAGACCGGAAAGAATGAATTTGTGCCTTTGAGGCCTCTGCTCATGGCCCAGAGGAGCAGGGAGAAGCCTGCATGAGCCAGAAAGATTTGTGCTGTTGCTGCAACGATCAGCATAAAGTATACTGCAATACCAATCGCGGGACTTTGAAAGCCACCGGGCTGTTCAGTGCGCAGAAGAACGGAGGCGTTATAAATATATGCGCTGCCAAAAGCAAGACCGAGAAACAGCAGATTGAGAAAAGCCGTTTTAAACAGACGGCCGCTTTCGGCCAGCTCCCGGTGGATGCCCGGGTCGAGAGTAAGGATGCGTCTGAGGCTGTATAGGTAGGACAAGTGTCAGGCTCCTTTCAAAGCGAATCTAATCTATTATACCCTGTTATCATCCAAAGGAAAAGGGGCGGATATTCCGCCCCTGAAGTTCTACCAGGGCATCAGACCCCAGATGGAGATAAAGATGCAGACAACGCCTACCAGGGCTGCCCAGCCGTTACCGGCGTAGCGGCTCTCATCATAGTCGGGCCAACCGTGGATTCGGTCTACAAACCGCTTGTCTTTCTCTGTTGGATTGAACCCTTCCAGACTGGGGATACGGTTGAAAAGCAGTGACAGGAAGATGAACAGCGCAAAGGCCAGAGGAACGGTAAACAGTGCACCGGACATTCCCAGATTAGCAGTCAACCCTTCGCCCAGGACAATGTTAGGCATGACGTAAGGCGAGACGATAATGAACAGGAACCCGCAAACTATCGAAGAGATCATGCCGGCCAGTTTGTTGGCTTCTTTCCACCAGACACCAAGAAGAATCATGGGTGTAACGGCGCTGCCGCAGATACCAAAGGCCCAGAGAATACTTGTAACCAAAAACTGCGGCGGGCTGTAGGCCAGAATAACACTGAGAACACCGGCAATAAAGAGCACGGCATAGCCGATATTCATTTTCTTCTTGTCATCCATATCGGGCCTGAAGATACCCAGAATATCCTGGGCTGTCAGGGCGCCGATGGCCAGCAGGTTACCGTTTAAGGTAGACAGACCGGCTGCGATGGCCCCTGCAATAACAATGGCGGTAACCCATTCAGGGTTATAATACACGTTTAGAATCATTGTAATCTTATCCGCATCGGCCGGAGAAATAACTGTGCCGGTAGTAGCGGTAAAGAAGTTCCCTGCAAAGCCCATGGTGTAGGTAGCGGAGAAAAGAAGACCCAGGAACACGGAGAACCAGACCACGGCCCAGCGGGCGCTTTTTAAACTGGGAGCGGTGAAGACGCGCATAGCCAGGTGGGGCAGGCCGATAGGCCCGAGAGTAAAGGCCGGAATCAGCGCGAAATACCATTTAAAGCTGTATGTGGGATCAAAGAATGTGGGAACAGCCGCTATCATGGACTGAACCATATCACCGTATGCCAGCGGCGGGAACCACCAGCCTGTGGAGCCCATTTGTTTCATAATCGCACCAAGCGGCACAATAAACGCCAGAGTCATAATAACCATCTGGAAGGCGGCGTTATACGAAGCGCCGTACATCCCACCGATTGTGACATAGCCGACAATGATCAGGCCGCCGATAAACAGGGCGGTAACATACGGGAAGCCAAAAAGCATTTCAAACGCTTTGGCCAGCCCAATCATTTGCCCCAGGGCATACATCAGCATAATCAGAATCATCCAGCAGGCCACAATCACTGTGGCAGTATTGCCGTAGCGTTCACGGATAAATGTTGCCGGAGTGTAGGCCTGCATCCGGCGCAGACTTGTACCGTAGAGCAGAGTAATCAGCGGAATGGAAAGAATCCACTGAATCCAGAGATAAACAAAAGGTACCTGAAGAGCAAGAATAAGTGAGGTGACACCCATAAAAGTTGCAAGGCTGGCCCAGGTGGATGCCATGCCAAGGCCGTTGGTTGCGGAACCGATGGTACGCCCGGCCACGTAAAGGTCGGAGACGTCGGTGGTTTTACGCTGTGACCACCAACCGACAAAGTAGAAGAGTGCGAAACAGAGGATTACGACAGCCAGGCCAAGGAACGTATTATCAATTGCCCATGTTACTTCCTGCATTTACTTCTCCTCCTTTGCGGCAGCGGTTTCATTGTATTGAGCGGTATATGCATCAAGTTCATCATCGAGCTTATTACAGTAGTATGCCATCAGCCAGGAGACGCCTGCTACACCGAACCAACCCAAAAGAATGGGGATGATGTAGTGGATTGGGAACCCCCACAGAGTGCCCTGCTGCAAAGACGGGAATGCCACAAAGATTGAAGCGGAATGACCCATCAACATAAGTACAACAGTAAAAACAATAGTCAGCATTAATTCCTTTTTATACAGTTTGTTCAAAAAAATTTCCTCCCTTCATTTAGTAACACAATGAATTTTTATGATGAATTTTCTAGTGTAGCAGGCCCACTGTCACCTCCTATTTGTTTTATAAATTAAAACATTTTAAATATTTAGAAAACTCAGTTTCAAAAAAAAAGAATAATCAGGCAGGATTTTTTTCTGCACAGTCGAAGATATATTTTAACGGACTTTGATGCTCAGGTACATACTACTAAATGTAAAACTACATCGCTTAATCATTTCCCATTTTATGCGAAAATGCATAGTTTGACAAGCCCCATAGTTTAAATATTTGCAAAATTTTTTTTATTAAATATATTCCAATACAACTTTTTCCCCGAAAATAAAGCACTTTGCAACATTTTTCGAGGGACACCGGCATGTATCGAAAACAACCAGAACATCAGAAAACAGGAGAGGTGAGAGTATGAAAGAAACGGTTATTGTAAGTTTTGCAAGAACGCCTTTTGGGGCCTTTTTGGGTTCCTTAAAGGACACCCCTGCAGTGGATTTGGGCTCTCTGGCTATTCGGGAAGCTGTCTCCCGGGCCGGAATCGACGGTGGAGCCATTGATTATGTCTTTATGGGAATGGTCGTTCAGGCCGGTGCGGGACAGATTCCTTCCCGTCAGGCTACAATTAAGGCCGGTCTGCCGGTTGAAGTTCCATCCGACACCATCGGTAAAGTCTGCGCCTCCAGCCTGCGGGCCGTGAACCTGGGTGATAGCCTGATTCGCGCCGGAGATGCTGAAATTATTTTGGCAGGCGGCATGGAAAATATGTCTGCCGCCCCGTATCTGCTGGAAAAGGCCCGCACGGGTTACCGGATGGGCAACGGCAAACTGATTGACTCTATGGTGAATGATGGCCTCTGGTGCGCCATTCACGATGTACACATGGGTGTTCACGGCGGGGATGTTGCTGAAGAGTTTGGCATTGGCCGCGAACCGCAGGACGAGTGGGCACTGCGGAGCCACCAGTTGGCCACAAAGGCGATACAAGAAGGTAAACTCAAAGATGAGATTTTCCCTGTAAGTATACCGCAAAGAAAGGGCGACCCCGTCAGCTTTGACACTGACGAGCTGCCCCGCGCCAATGCCAGTCTGGAAGCGCTGGCCAAGCTGCAGCCGGTGTTTAAAAAAGGCGCCTGCGTCACCGCCGGTAATGCACCGCCAATCTCCGACGGCGCCTCAGCCCTTGTCCTTATGTCCCGGGAAAAGGCCGAAGAGTTAGGTGTGAAACCTCTGGCCAGTATCGTTTCCCAGGGTGCAGCATCAGCGCCCGCACCGTATATTGCCACCGTACCCGCACTGGCCGGGAAAAAAGCCCTGGAAAAAGCCGGCATGACCGCCGATCAGCTCGATCTTATTGAAGTAAATGAAGCGTTTGCAGCTGTGGCACTGACATCGATTCAGCTTGGTAAGTGGAATCCGGAGATTGTCAATGTGAACGGCGGAGCCATTGCTTTTGGCCATCCCATTGGTGCCAGCGGCGGACGTATTTTGATGACCCTGCTCTCTGAGATGCAGCGCCGTGATGCACGCTACGGCATGGCGACCATCTGCAGCGGAGCGGCACAGGGCGAAGCAACAATCATAAAATTAGAGAGTTAGGCATACTTATAAAACTTAGAAAAGGGGAGGATGTATGAATGGAAATTAAGAAGATAATGGTGCTGGGCGCCGGGCAAATGGGCGGCGGCATCGCGCAGGTTTGCGCACAGGCCGGTTACCAGGTAGTGGTCCGCGATATAAAGGACGAGTTTATCGAACGCGGCATGAGCGTGATCGAAAAAAACCTCAGCCGTAATGTGGAAAAGGGTCGTATGACCGAAGAGGAAAAAGCAGCCGTGCTGGGCCGTTTTTCCACCACACTTTCACTGGAAGACGGTAAAGATGTAGACCTGGTTATTGAAGCTATCGTGGAAGACGTAAAAATAAAAAACGAAACATTTGCGGCACTGGACAGAATCTGCCCGCCGCATGCTATTCTGGCAAGTAATACATCTTCCCTGCCGATTACACAGATTGCTGCGGCTACCAACCGCCCGGAAAAAGTTATCGGCATGCACTTTATGAACCCGGTCCCGGTGATGAAGCTTGTTGAAGTCATTCGCGGGATTGCCACTTCAGATGAAACGTATCAGGTCATTGAAGATTTATCCAAAAAACTGGAAAAAGTTCCTGTGGAAGTAAATGACTTCCCGGGTTTTGTTTCCAACCGTATCCTGCTGCCCATGATCAATGAAGCCGTCTACTGCCTGATGGAAGGCGTGGGCACAGCGGAAGGAATCGATACAGTAATGAAACTGGGTATGAACCATCCTATGGGCCCCTTGGCTCTGGCCGACCTGATTGGACTGGATACATGCCTGGCGATTATGGAAGTTCTCTATGACGGGTTTAAGGACTCCAAATACCGTCCCTGCCCGCTGCTGCGCAAGTACGTTACCGCCGGCTGGCTGGGCCGTAAGACAGGCAGAGGGTTCTACACATACGGGTAAACAGTTGATCCCGGATCGATGAGAAGAAAACCGGAGGAGGCATAACCATGTCATATGAGAATATCCTGTTTGAAAAACAGGGCAATATTGCCGTTGTAACCGTAAACCGGCCCAAAGCGTTAAATGCGCTCAATGCCGCCACGCTGCAGGAGCTTGATCAGGTCTTTTCCGACCTGGCAGCAGACGAAAGTGTAAGTGCCGTAATTCTTACAGGTGCCGGAGAAAAAGCCTTTGTGGCCGGTGCCGACATTGCTTTTATGAAAGATCTGTCAGCCATTGAGGCGCGCGGCTTTGCTCTTTTAGGCCAGGCGGTATTCAACAAAATTGAAAACCTTCCCCAGCCGGTCATCGCCGCCATTAACGGCTTTGCCCTAGGTGGCGGCTGCGAACTGGCCATGGCCTGCGACGTTCGTCTTGCGTCAGAGAAAGCAAAGTTCGGCCAACCGGAAGTCAGCCTGGGTGTACCCCCGGGATTTGCCGGTACACAGCGCCTGCCCCGTATCGTGGGCAAGGGCCGCGCCAAAGAGCTTCTCTACACAGGGGATATGATTGATGCCCAGGAAGCGTATCGTATTGGCCTGGCAAACAAGGTACTTCCGGCAGAAGAACTGCTGGATGCCGCCACAGCCATGGCGGGGAAAATCGCTTCCAAAGGCCAGATTGCAGTTCGCCTGACCAAATCGGCCGTTAACCAGGGCCTGGAAATGGACGCTGAGCGCGGTATGGCCTATGAAGCTGAAGTCTTTGGCCTGGTATTCTCCACAGAAGACCAGAAAGAAGGCATGGCGGCTTTCCTGGAAAAACGTAAAGCAGACTTCAAGGGGAAATAGGAGGAGTATAATGGAGTTCAAATTAAGCGACCAACACCAGATGATGCAGAAGATGTTCCGGGAATTTGCCCAGAAAGAAATTGCTCCAAATGCTGCAAAATACGATGAAACGGCTGAATTCCCCGCTGATAATATCAGAAAGATGGGAAACCAGGGTTTTATGGGGATCCCGATTCCTGAGGAGTGGGGCGGAGCAGGCGCAGATTTCCTAACCTATATCATGTGCATCGAAGAAATTTCCCGGGCCTGTGCTTCCACAGGCGTAATCCTTGCCGTGCATACATCGGTAGGGACGTTCCCGATTCTTTATTTCGGGACGGAAGAGCAGAAGAAGAAATATGTTCCCAAGCTGGCTTCCGGAGAATATCTGGGCGCCTTTGCACTGACCGAGCCGGGTGCAGGTTCAGATGCTTCGTCTCTGCGCACCACCGCCAAAAAAGACGGTGATGATTATGTAATAAACGGCTCCAAAATCTTCATCTCCAACGGCGGCCATGCAAATGTCTACACTGTATTTGCCACCGTTGACAAGAAACTCGGCACAAAGGGCATTACCGCTTTCCTGGTGGACAAAGACACGCCCGGCTTCAAAGTGGGGGCCATTGAAAAGAAAATGGGGCTAAACGCCGACATCACAACGGAACTGGTCTTTGAAGACTGCCGCATCCCTGCAAGCCAGAGACTGGGGCAGGAAGGCGAAGGCTTTAAGATTGCCATGAGCCTCTTGGACGGCGGCCGGATTGGCATCGGTGCCCAGGGCCTGGGCATTGCACAGGCGGCCTATGATGAAGCACTGAAGTATGCGCAGTTCCGGGAGCAGTTTGGCCAGCCAATCTTCAACAACCAGGCCATTGCCTTCAAACTGGCGGACATGGCTACCCAGATTGAAGCCGCCCGACTGCTGGTCTATCAGGCTGCCTTCCGTAAGGAAAACGGCCTACCCTGCGGCAAACAGGCGTCCATGGCCAAAATGTTTGGCACAGACACGGCCATGGCTGTAACAACAGAGGCTGTCCAGGTCCTGGGCGGTTACGGTTACAGCAGGGAATACCCGGTTGAGCGGTTGATGCGTGATGCGAAGATCACACAGATTTACGAAGGCACAAACCAAATCCAGCGTCTTGTCATTGCCAAGGCGATTGCCAAAGAATATTAAACACAAACCCTGATATTAAAGGAGGAAGAGAAAATGAATTTCCAACTGTCCGGCGAACATGAAATGATTCGTAAAATGGTTCGTGATTTTGCCGAAAAAGAAGTGGCTCCCACAGCCGCTGAGCGGGATGAAAAAGAAGAATTTTCCCGCGAGATTTTTGATAAAATGGGCGGCCTGGGCTTAACGGGCATCCCCTGGGAAGAAAAATACGGCGGTGCCGGTGCGGACTTTTTAGCATACGTGATTGCCGTGGAAGAACTCTCCCGCGTCTGCGGTTCCACCGGTGTAACACTTTCGGCCCACATCTCCCTGTGCTCCTGGCCGATCTGGAAATACGGCAATGAAGAACAGAAGCAGAAATATCTGCGCCGGCTGGCAGAAGGCAGCGCCCTTGGCGGCTACGGCCTCACAGAACCTTCCGCCGGGACCGATGCCGCAGGCCTGCGCACCAATGCCAAGCTTGACGGTGACCATTACATCTTAAACGGCACCAAGATTTTCATCACCAACGGTGACGGGGATATCTTTGTCGTCTTTGCTATAACCGACAAGAGTAAAGGTGCCAAGGGCATCAGCGCTTTTATTGTAGAGAAAGAGTTCGAAGGCTTCCGCGTAGGCGGGCATGAGAAGAAGCTGGGTATCCGGGCTTCCAGCACCTGCGAACTTGTCTTTGAGGACTGCAAAGTACCCAAAGAGAACCTGCTGGGCAAAGAAGGCGACGGCTTCAAGATTGCCATGAGCACTCTTGATGGCGGCCGTAACGGCATTGCCGCCCAGGCACTGGGTATTGCCCAGGGTGCCTTTGAAGCAGCGCTTGCATATTCCAAGGGACGTGAACAGTTTGGTCAGCCCATCTTCAACTTCCAGGCCATTTCTTTCATGCTGGCCGACATGGCAACGAAAATTGAAGCTTCGCGCCTCTTAACCTACCAGGCTGCCTGGCTGGAGCAGGAAGGCCAGCCGTACGGTAAAGCAAGCGCCATGGCCAAGCTCTACGCATCCGATGCGTCTATGGAAATCACCACCAATGCGGTGCAGATTTTCGGCGGCTACGGCTACAGCCGTGAGTACCCGGTGGAGCGGATGATGAGAGACGCCAAGATTACCCAAATCTACGAGGGCACCAACGAAGTACAGCGTCTGGTGATTTCCCGCTACATTAAAGGGTAGTGTGAATACCATGACAGAAAAAAAAGGCCTGGTGTTGGTTTATACCGGAGACGGCAAAGGAAAGACTACGGCAGCGCTCGGCCTTGCCCTGCGGGCCAGCGGCCACGGTAATAAGATATTTATGGTTCAGTTTCGCAAAAGTGACCCCAGTTACGGGGAAATTCAGGCCATCCGTAAATTTCTGCCCGATTTTACCGCCGTCCAGTCAGAACGCAGCCGAATTACCGGGCGCGGCGGTTTTGAGCAGGAAGACATGGATGATGCCGCAAACGTTTTCGCCAGAGGCAGGGACGCTCTGCTCTCGGGTGAATACGACCTGGTTATTTTTGATGAAATCAACTTTGCCATGGACTATGGCCTGATTTCCACTGATGATGTGGTCGCCATGCTCAAAAAGCGACCAGACCGCACTGATGTGGTCCTGACCGGACGCAATGCCCCGGAAGTGATTACAGAGCTTGCCGACCTTGTAAGTGAAGTCAGGGAAGTTAAGCATCATTACAAGTCAGGCATTATGGCGCAAAAGGGCATCGAATACTAAACGTGCTTTTACAAACGGAGGGATCCTGCAGTGCACGAAAAAATCATTGAGGGAGTTTTAAACGGAGACCGCCGCATGGTGGCCCGGGCGATCTCCTTAATTGAAAATGAGGACCCGGACAAAAACAAAATATTAAGCGGACTGTATCCGCATACAGGCAAGGCATTCGTAGTGGGTATTACCGGCGCTCCCGGCGCCGGTAAAAGCTCACTTGTGGACCGGCTGCTGGAAACGGTGCGCAAGCAGGGGCTGACGGTGGGCGTGATTGCGGTGGACCCCACCAGTCCCTTCAGCGGCGGCGCCATTCTCGGTGACCGGATTCGCATGCAGGAACATGCACTGGATAAAGACATCTTCATCCGCAGCATGGGAACACGGGGCAGCCTCGGCGGTTTATCCCGGGCCACAAAAGATGCGGTACAGGTACTTGACGCTTTCGGTAAAGATGTGGTAATTATCGAGACCGTGGGCGTGGGACAGTCTGAAGTGGACATTATTAAGTATGCCGATACGACCATGGTTGTCCTCACACCGGCCGGCGGCGACAGTGTTCAGACGATTAAAGCCGGTATCATGGAAATTGCCGATATTTTCGTGGTGAATAAGGCGGACTTGCCCGGCGCGGACCGTACCTGCTCCGAAATCAATATGATGCTTGATCTGGGCAGCAGCAGCCGCACATGGAGGCCACCCATCGTCCGCACCATCACACTTGACGGAAGCGGTATCAGTGACATGTTCGGCGCCATTAACAAGCATCGTGATTTTCTTCAGGAGAGCGGCCACCTGGAAAAAGTCCGTAAAGAGAGGATTCGCCGCGACGTCCTGGATTTAATCGAGTACAAAATCAAGAAAGCTGTCTGGGACCAGGTCTCCGGCAGTGAGGAATTTGATGATTTGGTCAGCCAGATTATGACCCGGGAAATGGACCCGTATACCGCAGCCGTTCAGATTCTGGGCAGTATTAACCTGGAACGGTGCAAAGTTTACTAAGCTTTTGACAGGGGGGAAACAAGATGAGCTTCAATGATATGGATAAAATTCGCCAGGGTAAAAAAGAGTGGGAAGAATGTACTGCACAGACAAAGGAACGGCCGAATAAATTTATGACGGTTTCCTCTGTGCCCATTAAGGCACTCTATACCCCGGAGGATACGAAAGATCTCAACTATATGGAAGACCTGAATTATCCCGGCAGCTACCCGTACACCCGGGGTGTACAGCCCAATATGTACCGTGGACGACTGTGGACCATGCGTCAGTTTGCCGGTTTTGCCACAGCGGTGGAATCCAATGAACGTTACAAGTATCTTCTCAGCCAGGGCCAGACCGGACTGTCAGTGGCCTTCGACATGCCCACCATTATGGGTTATGACTCCGACCACCCCAGAGCATTTGGTGAAGTGGGCCGGGTTGGAGTGGCTATCGACTCTCTTGACGACATGGAGACACTGTTTTCCGGCATTCCGCTGGATAAAATCACCACGTCCATGACCATCAATGCACCGGCTTCCGTTCTGTGGTGCCTCTATATTGCCACAGCGGAAAAACAGGGTGTCCCGTCCCATAAACTGGGCGGCACCATTCAAAACGATATTCTGAAAGAATACATTGCGCAGAAATCGTGGATTTTCCCGCCTGAGCCTTCCCTGCGCCTGATTACAGACATCTTTGCTTTCGCCAGCCAGCATGTTCCCAAGTGGAACACAGTCAGTATTTCCGGTTATCATATCCGGGAAGCGGGCTCCACAGCCGTGCAGGAACTGGCCTTTACCCTGGCCGACGGGTTTGCCTATGTGGAAGCGGGCAAGAAGGCCGGCCTTGATGTGGATGCCTTTGCTCCGCGTCTGTCCTTCTTCTTTAACGCCCATATGGATTTCTTTGAGGAAATCGCCAAATATCGTGCGGCACGCCGCATCTGGGCCCGCAGAATGAAAGAAAAGTACGGAGCCAAGGACGAACGCTCCCTGCTGTGCCGTTTCCACACCCAAACAGCCGGCTGCTCACTCACAGCGCAGCAGGCGGAAAACAACATCATCCGTACCGCCTATGAAGCATTATCCGCAGTGCTCGGCGGCACCCAGTCGCTGCATACAAACTCCATGGATGAAGTGCTGGCACTGCCCACGGAGAAGTCGGTCCGCATTGCTCTGCGCACACAGCAGATTATTGCCGAAGAGACCGGTGTGGCCAACACGATCGATCCACTGGCCGGTTCTTATTTCGTGGAAGCACTGACCAACCAGATGGAAGAGGAAGCGGAGAAGTATTTCGAGCGCATCGACCACTACGGCGGCGTTCTGGAAGCCATTGATGCCGGCTTCTTTCAGCAGGAGATTGCCGATGCGGCTTACCGCTATCAGCAGGAAATTGAAAATAATGACCGCATTATCGTGGGCGTCAATAACTACACCATCGAAGAGTCAACCGATGTTGAGCTGCTGAAAATCGATCCCAAAATTGAAGAAGACCAGAAAAAGCGTGTCCAGAAAGTACGTGCAAACCGCGACAACATTCTCTGCACAAACCGCCTGGAAGACCTGCGCAGGGTAGCTGGAACCAACGACAACCTGATTCCATACATTCTGGATGCTGTCCGTGCCTATGCAACAGAAGGAGAAATCATCCAGGTACTGCGTGAAGTCTTTGGCGAATACAAAGAAAAACCGATTTTCTAGTTAGGGGAGGTAAACCGAATGAACACAGACAGGAAAATCCGTGTCCTGGTAGCCAAGCCGGGCCTGGATGGCCATGACCGCGGCGCAAAAGTGGTGGCACGCGCACTCCGTGATGCCGGCATGGAAGTTGTTTACACCGGGCTGCATCAAACACCCGAACAGGTAGTGGAAGCAGCGATTCAGGAAGATGTGGACATCATTGGCCTGAGCGTCTTATCCGGCGCTCATATGACCATCTTCCCAAAAATTTGCGAGCTTCTCAGAGAAAACAACGCAGAAGACATTATGGTAATGGGTGGCGGTATTATCCCGCATGACGACATGAAGGAACTTCTTGACGGCGGTTATGCCGAAGCGCTGTTTACCCCCGGTGCTCCCACCGGAGATATTGTATACTGGATTCAGGAAGCGATGAAGAAAAAAGTATCCTAAACACGAATCGGCGGACATACAATCTGTCCGCCGGTTTTTTTTTAAAGAATTAAAGGGATTCGTTTAACTTTGTAGAAAGTTATTGTGAGAATATTCATACAATAGATGCAAGGGGGGCATCCATGTGAATCAGGACTTAACGATGGCGGCAAGGAACAAAGCCGGTGAATATTTTAAACAGGGATTTAACTGTGCGGAAGCGATATTCAGGGGATACCTTGATATCTTACCCAACGATTTGGGGCCGGAGGCAGCGCGTCTGGCCAGTGCTCTTGGCGGAGGCCTTGGCCGTTCCGGCTGCAGCTGCGGCGCACTGACCGGTTCGGAATTAATTCTTGGCATGCTGATTGGCCGTGATAACCCGTCTGAAGATCTCAACAGAGTCTATCAGCTTTCCGGAGAATTTCATGACCGCTTCAAAGAAAAATTCGGCAGCACCTGCTGCCGTGTACTGAACAAAAATGATTATCACAGCCAGGACCATTTTCGCCGCTGCCTGAAAATCACAGGCGGCACAGCTATGCTGCTGATGCAGTTTTTGCTTGAGCACAGCTTACTCAACGGCCGCCTGGACGAACTTCTAAAAGAATACTCAGCCTGACCTGATTTATTTCATGGGGGTTGTTTTTCAAGTGCAATATCATCTGGTATTGCACTCATTTTTTTGCAAAAAGGGGACAGACCCTTTTTTGCACAAATCAAATCAATCAGAATTTCATTGCAGAATGCAACAAAAAGACCGGACGCTTAAACGACTCCCAGTATAGTCATTGTTTATTTCAGTGAACTTTTTTCGGCAAGTACATCAAAAATCCCGCGAAGTCCGACGGACTCAATACTATAATCTGTACTGTATTCTCTGTTAACATCCCCTTCTGAAAATGCTACCCTAAACTGTTTAGCATGGCCGATATCAATTATAGTAACTCTTTTTTTATTACTAACTCTTACATTAATAATTAGCGCAGGTGGTGAACTGGGGAAAACCTGGCCCTCTTGAATCGTATCATATGCTGCATTAAATGCAGTAATCAGTGAAGCAATCTCCTTACCGGACAGGTTGATAAGATCAGGATTTTCAGAAGGTGTACTAATGGTGGCGGACTGAACAGTCTGCAACTCATAGGCTTTAATGGTAGAGTGAGTATTTTGCTTACAGGATGTTAAAAGAAGCAGAAACATAAGAATAGCTATAAACGTAGTCCTTTTTGACAAAAGTGCCTACCCCCTTCGATTATAGACCATTACTTACTTCAGGTAGCGGTCCGTGCTTTTAGGCAGAAACAGTATGGCACGGAATCCGTTTCTTTCAATTCCATCTGTAATTCGCCTGTCACCGATACAGTAATTTAACTCATAGATTATTTCACCTTTTGATAAAAAGACTATTTTCTTCTCCGGAACTGAGTTTACACCCACACCCCACTGCGAAGCTCTTTTGAACCCTTTGAGCAAATTGATAAATTCTCTTTGATCATCGTTTTTTGTATAAGAGTTTTCATACACTAGTTTGTCTGTTTCATTAGAATTGTGAGCAAATTCCCGCAGATAAATCCTAATTTCATCTGCCTCCATAATATGTACTTTCATATATTTGTAAAAATCGTTTGTAGCCGTGCGCCGGGCTATTCTTTCAGCTACTGCTACAGTACAACCGGTAATAACAACAGTAAAGCTTATCAGCATTAATACAAATATAAGTTTTGTTTTCACGCTTTCCATAATTACACCCCTTACTCTTAAATGTAACTTATTAGCAGATTTTCTTCAAGTTAATTGCGCAGCGGCGATAAATCAAAAAGAGTGCCCACCGGCACTCTTTTACGGTTAAATATCTTATTGGGCAGCACGTACCCGAGGTTTAAATTCCTCAGCCGCCGCCCTGAAAGCCGATTTCCACAAGTTCCCCGTCCCTGACGATCACGGGTACCTGTTTTGCGTTAAAGGTTTCCTTTATGTACTGCAGGGCCTGTGGGTCTTCACTGGTGTTAATTTCCCTGAAGTCAACACCGTCTTTCTGATATTTCTCCAAAGCTGCCTTGCAGTACGGACAGCCTGTTTTCGTGTAGATCAGCAATTGTGACATACCGTCACCCCCCTTGCGAAGTTTCTACCCTTAGTTTACAATAGTTGGCAGGGTGATGCAACAATTCCCCGTCCTGAGGAGGGATTTTTATGGCACTTGAATTGAAGAAAATTACCGGAAACACATATTATATTCCCGGTGCGGTTAATACAGGCGTGGTGGTAAACGGCAATGATTGTCTTGTTATCGATACAGGCCTTGACCGTTATGCGGGGAAGCTACTTTACCGCTGCCTGGCAAAGGAAGACCTAACGCCGCGGGCAATTATTAACACCCATTCCCACGCCGACCATTTCGGCGGCAATACCATGTTTCGTGAGATGACAGATGTAAAAATATATGCATCCCACTTTGAGAAGGCAATAATTGAAAATCCCTATCTGGAGCCGTTTTATCTGTTTTCAGCTGCGCCGGTAAAAGATCTGACCACCCGCTTTCTCATGGCACCGGCTTCTCCTGTAGACGGCATCCTGGAACCCGGCCCGTTTTCAGTCTTTGGCTTTAATGTGGACATTATCTCTTTACCCGGCCACAGTCCGGGTCAGATCGGTGTGGTAACAGAGGACAATGTAATATTTAGTGCCGATGCCTATTTCGGCCAGGCGATTCTTGAGAAGTACGGCATGCCGTACTGTGCCGATATTTCAGCGTCTCTGGACACGCTGCGCAACCTGTGGCAGAGCAGCTATGCCAAATATGTACCCTGCCACGGAGAGCCTGCTGACAAGCCCACAGAAGAAATCTTAAAGAATGTGTCTGTCATCGAGAAAACACTGGAGAAGATACTCGGCTTCGTGGAAGAAGAGCCGCGGACACGGGAGGAAGTACTGGCTTTCATCATGACAACAGAAAAGAGAGAACTTAATCCGGTACAATATGTCCTGAATCACGGAGCCATCACAGCCTGCCTCTCTCACCTGCACAAAATCGGCAAAGCAGCGTACAAGTTCGCTGACGGAAAAATGCTCTGGGAAAAAGCACCCGAGAGGACATGTTCCCCTGTAGGGTGAGGCTCCCGCTACTAAGGCCCGGTTCGGGCCTTTTGTAATAATTTTATCTGTTTACAGTAAAAACCCTGGATCAAAAAGATCCCGGGTTTTTACTTAGTGGCAGCTTTTTTCCTCTTTTACCGGTACTTCGGCGGGTTGCGGGGTTTGCTGACCATGCTTATGCGACATACCACGCATCATCACCAGGTGCATCAGTGGACACAGCAAAATAATTAAATATGGCAGATATCGTTCCATGCATAACCTCCTACGCTTCGTAGTAGATGGCTATATTATAACCCGACCACGGTGTGGATGCAAGAGGCCTTGCAAACTAATTCCCGGTTCGGGTATAATAAAGGCGAACGTATGTTTGATATGGGAGGCGTACTTTTTATGCCATTTGTCCATCTGCGTGTACACAGCGAGTACAGTTTTCTGCGGGGCGCATGCCGTCTGGAGCAGCTGGTTGAGCGTGCAAAGGAACTGGGTATGCCCGCTGTTGCGCTTACCGACTACGGTGCACTCCACGGCGCCGTCCGCTTTGGCGGGCTTGCAAGAGAATACGGCATTTTACCGATTGTGGGCGCTGAATTTACACTCTCCTGCGGCCTGCCGCTGGTGCTGTTAGTCCGGAACCGCACCGGTTGGCAGAACTTATTACGGTTGGTTAACCAGTTCCAGCTGACAGTGCCCAAAAAGCAGGCTGTGGAGCCGGAGGAGGTGGGCCGGTTTGCCGGCGGGCTCACAGCCCTGCTGCATACCAGAGGAGAAGGTGTCCGCTTTGATGAGAAGAGTACTCCGTCTTTAACGGCGCGGGTACTGGATGAGCTGTCGGTTTTTTTTGCCGATGAACTTTTTCTTGCGCTGGAAGATACGGGCCTGCCCGGCGAAGAGCGGCTAAACAGTTCTCTGGCCAAGACAGCGCGGGCACATAACGTGCCGCTTGTTGCCACGCATAACGTTCACTATGTCCTGCCGGGAGACGACGCAGTCTACAGGATGGTCAACTGCATCCGTACAGGCCGGCCGCTTGCCGGTGCCAGTGAGCGGTTTTTACCCGGTGCCGATTACGACCTGAAAACACCGGCGGAGATGATTCGGCGGTTTAAGGGTTTTCCCGGTGCCTGCGAAAATACGCTGCGCCTGGCAGAGAGATGCAGGTTTGTTCCGGAGAAAGAGGGGATGCAGCTGCCGGTTTTTCGTTTGCCGGACGGTGAGGAGCCGGCCCGCGCGCTGCACCGTCTTTGCCGGGAGGGGCTTATCCGCCGCGGCCTGAGTGGAGAAAAAGCCGTAGCGAGGCTGGAACGGGAACTGGCGGTAATTTTACCCAAAGGCCTTGCTTCCTATTTTCTGATTGTCCGCGACTTGGTTTGCTATGCCGGGAAGCAGGGTATACCCGTCGGGCCGGGCCGCGGTTCTGCAGGCGGCAGCCTGGTGGCTTATCTGCTTGGTATCACGCAGGTAAACCCTTTGTGGCATGATCTGTATTTTGAGCGTTTCCTCAGCACCGACCGCGCGGAGTTTCCTGATATTGATCTGGATGTCTGCCAGCGCCGCCGTGGTGAGCTTTTATCCTATATGCGGGCACGCTATGGAGAGGGATATATCGCCCAAGTCAGTACATTCAGCACGCTGGGCGCCCGGGCGGCGGTGCGTGAGGTAGGCAAGGTTTTGGATATGACAGGAGAGCGGATTTCTGCGGTTGCTGAAGCTCTTCCCCGTTATGCCGGCCGGGGCGGCATTGATGCGGCAGTCGGTCAGTATCCTGAGTTTATGACTTCCCGGTTAAAGGATGATGCATCGCGGGCGGCACTTGACGGTGCGCGCCGGCTCGAAGGGTTGTGCCGTCATCTTTCCACCCATGCCAGCGGTGTGGTGATCGGCACCGGCATCCTTACTTCGGCGGTGCCGCTTTGCCGCGGTCCGGCCGGGGAGGTGCTGACGCAGTGGGATAAAGACGACGTGGAAAAAATGGGTTTTTTAAAAATAGATATTCTCGGGTCAAGAAATCTGACCATTATCCATGATACACTGACCGCGGTAAAAGAGCGGCACGGCAGCGCTCCGACGCCGGAAGAGATCCCCCTGGACGATGAAAAAACGTATGCTGCGCTGAGACGGGGGGAGAGCCTGGGGTGTTTTCAGCTGGAGAGCACAGGCATGCGCCGTGTTCTGCGCCGCCTGGCACCGGAGAAACTTGAAGATATAATTCACCTGCTCTCCCTTTACCGGCCAGGGCCCTGGGAGAGCGGCATGGTAGATACCTTTATCCGGCGCCGCCACGGTACAGAAGAGATCACCTTACCGCATCCCGCATTAAAGGAGCTTCTGGCTGATACATACGGTGTGCTGCTTTATCAGGAACAAATGATGCGCATCGCCTGTGAAGTTGGCGGCTATACAGCCGGTGAGGCGGACCGCCTGCGCCGTGAGATGGGGCGCCGCTCCCCTTCCCTGGAAGCATATCACCGTCCCCGCTTCACCGCCGGTGCAGCAGAGCGCGGCCTGGCTCCAAAAGAGGCAGAAGAATTATTTGCGCAGCTCTGCCGTTTTGCCGGCTATAGTTTTAACAAAGCACACTCCGCCGCATACGCGCTTGTCACCTACTGGACAGCATACCTTAAAACCCATTTTCCGGTTGAGTTTTATGCCGCTTTGCTGACGGTTGGGTTTGGTTACTACGGACCGTCAGTCTACGTTCACGAGGCAAGGATGAAAGGTATCAGCATCCTGCCGCCGCATGTAAACCACAGCACACTGCGCTTTACCCCCGAAGGGGACGGCATCCGTGCTGCGCTGCACCTGGTGCATGATCTGGGCGGCCGGGGTGTGGAGACATTGCTTGCGGCGCGACAAAAGGGGGAGTTTTCCTCATTGCAGGATTTCTGTCACCGTGTGGGGCGAAGTGCCCTGCGTCGCAGCGCAATCGTTAACCTGATTAAAGCCGGTTCCTTTGACGGCCTGGGGTTGAACCGCCGCCAGGCACTGGCCTGTCTTGATGATATCCTCAAAGGCACACACAGGCAGCCGGGCCAGATGAGCCTTTTGGATCTGCTTTCAGAAGAGGTGCCCATACCTGATTTACCGGAATTTACAGCAGAAGATAGTATCGCTGCAGAAGCAAGTGTTTTGGGTATGCCCCTGTCCGCACACCCGCTGGCACCTTACCATGCCCGTTTGCAGAATTGCGGACGGGTTCCCCTGGCTCATCTGCCGTCCCTGCCGCCGGACACCGACGTCACGGTTGCTGCTGTAACAGTGGCCCGCTCAAGGCGACGCCTGAAACAGGGCGGGGTGATGCTTACCCTGTTTATTTCTGATGAGAGCGGGTTTGCCGAGGCCGTTCTGTTTCCGGCAGTCTATAAGCGTCTGCTGTACCGTCTGAAGGTGGCGGCACTGCTGTTGAAGGGAAAAACCACAGCCGACGGGGATGCAATGATTGTTACCGACGCAGTGCCTCTGTCCATGCTCCGGACTATGGGAGGAGAGGAGAAGGGAATGCCGGTGTCGAATTAAGGCACAAACCTGAGGAGGGCGGTATTTAATTCATGAAGCAAAAACTGGAACAGCTTAAAGAGGCCTGCAGTGAATGCAGAAGCTGCGGCCTTGGCGATACAAGACAGCATGTGGTCTTTGGCGAAGGAAACCCTGATGCGGATATTTTTATCCTGGGAGAAGCTCCCGGCGCCCGGGAAGATGAAACGGGCCGGCCTTTTGTCGGCCGTGCCGGCGAGGTGCTCACAGAGCTTTTGGCACAGGCGGGTATCAAGCGGGATGATGTGTTTATCACCGGGTCCTGCAAGTGCCGCCCGCCCAAAAACCGCAACCCGCGCCGGTCGGAATTAAAGGCCTGCCTGCCGATTGTGGAAAAACAGCTGGAACTGATCCGGCCTAAGGTGCTTATTTGCCTGGGACTTGTGGCAGTACAGAATATCCTGGACCCCAAAACACGCCTGGCGGATGTGCGCGGGCGCTGGTTTGACGGCCCCGGCTACAAAATATATGCCACCTACCACCCGGCAGCCGTGCTGCGCGGCACAGTAAAAGCAGATATTTTGGTTGAAGATTTTAAACGGGTAAAAGAGGCGCTCACAGAAAACTGAAAAAGATTACAAATGTGTTAAAAGAAACACAAACGGCAGGATATCGCCGGAAAAAAGGCAAAATAAGTGCAGACAATAAAAGCAATTTATGTGAGAGGAGTGTCTGTATGGACCTGAAAGGAACAAAGACAGCAAAGAATCTGGAAGCTTCGTTTGCCGGTGAATCACAGGCAAGAAACAAGTATACGTATTTCGCTGAAAAAGCACGGGCGGAAGGTTACGAACAAATCGCCGGCATTTTTGAAGAAACCGCAAACCATGAAAAAGCACACGCTCGCCGTTCCCTGAAGTTTCTGGGGAAAATCGGCAAGACCGAAGAGAACCTGGAAGCGGCTGCCGGCGGTGAGCATTACGAGTGGGACGAAATGTACAAAAAGTTTGAAGAAGAAGCCAGAGAAGAAGGCTTTGAGGAAATAGCCGATTTCTTTGCCGCAGTAGCCAAGGCGGAAGAAGCCCATGAAAAGCGTTTCCTGGCACTTTTGGAAGACCTCAGGGAAGGCAAGGTCTTCAAGAAGGATGAGGATGTACCCTGGAAGTGCATAAACTGTGGTTACGCTACCGTTGCCTACGAAGCGCCCCAGGTCTGCCCCGCCTGTGCGGTGGGCCGCCGCTACTTCGAGAAAAACGAAGCCTATTGGGCAAAAGGAAGAATCTAAAAAAAAGTTCCTTTATCGTGTATCGATAAAGGAACTTTTTTAGATGTGTAGGCAATAGAAACAAGGGACCCGTTTAGAACTACTTTACTTTACACAGGCGGCGACATTTTTTTGTCGTGGCGCACAGGTACAATACGGTCTGTCAGGAACATGCCCACTGTGATGGCCACAGCGAACAGCAGTGCTGTCAGAAGCGGTGACATTCCGAGCAGCGTATCGAAGGTAAGATTCCCCAGATTACCGCGATCAATCAGGGCAGGCTTAAGTAGTTTGTGTAAGAAAGCATAGGCAAATGTTCCGCAAAGTGCGCCCAGAAAGACAAAGCGGGCGTCTTTTTTCCCTTCAGCCAAAGCTCCGATTACAGTACCGGGACAATACCCTGCCAAAGCAAATCCCACACCGAATACAAGCCCGCCGGTAACCACACCGGGATGGAACGGCAAATTTGTAATTGTTCCAACGCCAAAAGCATGAAGCGTAAAAATTCCCGTCAGTGATACGGCTACCGCAAAAAACATAAACTGCATAATGCGTAAATCCAATAGACGCAGCATTTTTAGGATATTGTCATACTCAAGGGCGCCGACACGCTGCAGGATATAGCCAAAGAAAATCCCGGCCAGAAGACCCCAGATAAGCATAGCTTAGACCCTCCTCTGCCTGTATATGATAAGTGCTGTGGGAATGCCCGTTGCAAAAGCAGCCAGTCCAAAAACAAGACCGCTTACGGCAAGGCGGCTTGTGCCGCTGATGACATGTCCGCTAGTACAGCCGCCGGCCAGCCTGGCTCCGAGCAGCAGTAGAATGCCGCCTATAAACCCCTGCAGGTAGCGGACCCTGTGGTTGTTACCAAAGTTTGCACGCCACATCTCCGGAAGGGAGGGGCCCTGCTTTCTCCCCGACAGTCTCGCCGCAAGATATGCCCCGATAAAAATGCCGATAACGGCCATCCACTGCCAGTCAATGCGTAAATCACCAAGCAGCGCCACGTCCGCGGGTCCGACTGTGCAGCCACCCGGTTGTGACAGAAACGTTGCATTTGCCAGATCCGGTGAGAACATATCGGTTAATTTAGCCACACTTTTTGTGTACGCACCCGAAGTGCCGAGACGTTCAGCCAAAAAGAAAACAAAGGTGTTAAGAATGCCAAGAATGATGCCGCCTTTTACCCAGGACCAGTTCTTCTCCATACAGCTCACCTCCATAATATACCTCTACCCCGTTATAGTATATTCTTCCTGCGGTTGAATATTTCCTGCTAGAATCTGAAATTGGGATAAAAAAATCACAATGAGAAGGCATGTCTACTGACATGGCCTTCTCATTGTGCGGCTAGAAGCCTGGATCCAAATCCCCTGTAATTTCAATTTGGTTGTTGACCGAACGAACGCCGCGGGCTTTTGATGAGGCAAGTGCGGCAGCTTCCCGCTCTTCATGTGTCTCCACTTCACCGTGCAGTGATACCACGCCGTTTTTTACGGTAAAGTGGACTTTTTCCTCATCCACGCGGGGGTCGGCACCGATTTCCTGCGTAACTTCCATATATACATCATCATCGTTTATGGCTCCGTCGGTGGAGATCGTCAGGTCATTTTCCACACTTTTTACGCCGGGAAAATCCTGCGCATACCGGGTGGCGCGCGTAACGTCCGCTAAGACGTCGACAACGCCCTGCAGGTTGACGTGACCGTCTTGAGCACGCACATTAATATCATAGCCTTTAAACTCTTTTACGCTGTGGAACGCATCGTAGAGCTCTCTGGACAGGCGCTCGTTGTTAGGCGCCTGTTTCCCTTTATCCATCATTTTTTGTTCCCCCTGTTGCCTGTAACTTTCCCTTTATGCGTGGGGCCCTTTTCCGGGTCAATAAACTCCACGGTACCCCGTACGCGGTTTAGTTCTTCTTTGCGCGTCAGATTGCCGGGTGCCGCATTTTTTTGTTCTTCACGTTTTTTCATCCTATTTACCTCCAGTGGTTTGTCTCAGAGATAGTATTCCCGCTTTTGGCATTTGCTAAAAGGCTTTTCATCTGACGTACGCTTGAGTTTCTGATTGTTACAGGAGTATTAAAAGCACAAGATCCGGCAGGAATGACAGGGTATAACGGGAAATATCCCGGAAAGAGTGGTGAAATTGTAACTCATTCTAACGCATTTTTGCTTGACAGCGGGCAGGAGAGTGCTATAATAAGGTTAACCCATCCCCCGTAGGGGGGGTATAAGAAATAATACGAGAAGGTGAAATGTATGAGCAAGGCAGTACTGAAAATAGGCCAAATGACCTGCACCGCTTGTGCACGTTCGGTGGAGAAGGCTTTGCAAAGTATCGAAGGAGTCAGTGAAGCCGGCGTTAATTTCCCTGCAGAAAAAGCGTACGTGACTTTTAATGCGGGGCAAACCGATACAGCGGCCATGGTGCGGGCCGTGGAAGGTGCCGGCTATTCAGCCGCAGTAATCGAGTCGGAAGACGAAGATACAGCACCAAAGTCATTACGCGCCACACTGAAGATTTCCAACATGACCTGCACCGCCTGTGCCCGTTCGGTGGAAAAGGCTTTGCAGAGTATCAATGGCGTAAATGAGGCTGCCGTTAATTTCCCTGCAGAGAAGGCGATTGTTAAATATGAACCGCAGATGGTTTCTGTGGATGTGCTGATCAAAGCTGTGGAAGATGCCGGGTATGGCGCCGAGCTTCTGGAAGGAGACGCCAGTCCGGAGGGCACTGTGACGGAAATCTACAATATTTCCGGCATGACCTGCACCACCTGCGCCCAGTCGGTGGAAAAGATCCTCAACGATGTGGACGGGGTGGAGTCAGCCAAGGTGAATTTTGCCAATAACAGACTGACACTGACCTATGTTACCGGTAAGACAAACCTGGATGAACTTCGTGAATTGGTTGAAGCTGCCGGCTATACACTGGAAAAAGCCCGGGAGGTCCCGGCCGCCGGTGCGGAAGAGGACGATGAGAAAGAAGTGAAGGAAGCACGCCGGCGCATGATTTTGGCTGGTGTTCCCACGCTGATTATTGCCACCCTCATGATTATTAATATGTTTATCTACCGCTTTGATTTTTATCTCTACACCACAGTGGTGGCGATTCTGGCTTTTCCGGCCATCTTTATTGCCGGCAGCAAGACGCATAAGGCCAGTATCAACGCTGTCAAGCACCTTAGCCCCAATATGGATGTGCTGGTGTCGCTGGGTTCGGTACCGCCATATCTGATCGGTCTCGCTTCATTTTTCATTCCGGTAACCACTTTTATTGAAATGGGTGCCAATATTATGTTCTTCCATCTGATCGGGCGTTATCTTGAAGCCCGTGCTAAGGGAAGTGCTTCCCAGGCGATTAAGAAGCTTTTGCAGATGGGTGCAAAAACCGCCCGTGTGATCCGTGACGGCGAAGAGGTGGAGATCCCAGCAGATACCCTGCAGCCCGGCGATGTCATGGTGATTCGTCCCGGTGAGAAAATCCCAACAGACGGACTGGTGGTCAAAGGGCGCAGTGCTGTGGACGAATCGATGGCCACCGGCGAATCACTGCCGGTGGAGAAAAAAGAAGGCAGTGAGGTCATCGGGGCCACCATCAATAAACAGGGACTGCTCCATGTGGAGGCCACCAAGGTTGGCAGAGACACATTTCTTTCCCAGGTCATCCGTATGGTGGAAGAAGCCCAGGGCTCCAAAGTGCCGATTCAGGAGTTTGCCGACCGTGTGACGGGCTACTTTGTGCCGGCAATTATCCTGCTTTCCATCCTGACGTTTGTCACCTGGAGTATCTTTGGTGATTCCCTGCGCAACTGGCTCTACCTTGTGGAACCGGCCCTGCCCTGGGTCAACCCGGATGTGGGCCGCTTTACACTGGCGTATCTGGCATCCGCCGCAGTGCTGGTTATCTCCTGCCCCTGCGCACTGGGCCTTGCCACTCCCACCGCGCTGATGGTGGGCAGCGGGATTGGGGCGGAAAAGGGCGTACTGATCCGTCGCGGCGAAGCAATTCAAACCATGAAGGATGTGCGTGTCATTGCCTTTGACAAAACAGGCACACTGACAAAAGGCAAACCTGATGTGACTGATGTAAATGTAACCGGCGAGCTGTCAAAAGAGAGGCTGCTTAGCTACGCCGCCAGTGTGGAGTCAGCTTCGGAACATCCATTGGCCCACGCGGTGGTGGAAGCGATTAAAAATAAAGGCGTTCAGTTCGAGGAAGTGCAGGAGTTCACCTCCCATACCGGTAAAGGTGTCAGCGGGTTGGTAGCCGGACACCGGGTACTGGTTGGCAGCCGCCGCCTGATGGAAGACCACGGTATTGCAGCCGGCGGTTTGGGCAGGCAGATGGAACAGCTCGAAGAGCAGGGCAAGACCGTGGTGATTGTGGCTGTGGACGATTCTGCCGCCGGGATTATCGCTGTGGCTGACACAATTAAGGAAGACAGCAGGGCCGCTGTGGCTGAGTTGAAGTCGCTGGGGCTGGAAACTGTCATGATTACCGGTGACAACAAGCGGACAGCGGCGGCCATCGGCAAACTGCTGGGTATTGACCATGTGGTGGCCGAAGTGCTGCCCGACGGCAAAGTGGCTGAAGTTAAGCGGCTGCAGAGCCAGTACGGCATGGTGGCCATGGTGGGTGACGGCATCAATGATGCCCCGGCGCTTAAACAGGCCAATGTGGGAATCGCCATCGGCACAGGCACCGATATCGCCATTGAAGCAGCGGATATCACTCTGATTCGTGGTGACCTGGCAGGACTGATTACTGGCATCAAGCTCTCCCGGGGAACATTCAAAAAAATCCGTCAGAATTACTTTTGGGCCTGGGTCTACAACGCACTGGCTATCCCCATGGCGGCTCTTGGCATGCTGCACCCCATGATCGGCATGGCGGCCATGAGTATGAGCTCCGTCAACGTAGTGTGGAACTCCCTGCGTTTGCGCAGCTACAACATGGATGCGGAGTTTGAGCAGGAACTGCCGCAGCCGGTTTCCGGTAAAACCGCCGCTGCATAAGAAAATAAGCATAAAAATCCCGTCCGGCCAAATGGCCAGGCGGGATTTGCTTTTTTACTGATCCTGTTGTTCTTCCAGTTCGCGCAGCAGATTTTCCAGTTCAGCCCAGTCGGAAACATCCATGTCTTCCAGATTATAATCATCCATGAAGTCGAATTCGTATTCATCAAGCAGGTTACCCATATCCATAATTTCCGCTCCTGCCGGCGGGGTAAAAGAGAACCTGTCGTCAGGAAGGTCGGGATTTATTGCAAATGTTTTGTAGGTGGCTGTAAAAGAAATGTCTTCTACCGTCAGTTCATAGCTGACCGGAAACCAGGTTTCAGCGTCAATCCACCATGTCATGTTAAAATCCAGCCGCTCATTTACATCTCTGGGTATCACATCGAGAATATGGGTTTCCCGCCCGGCAAAATCCGCCGTGCCCTCGTAGGTAAAATCAAAGAGCTCCTCCGGTTCGGTGATAAAAGTAAACATATCCAACGTCAGATTGTTATCCTCGAAGGCGGCCTGGACGTCCATATCCATCCTCAGGACGGAGTGGTCCGCTTCGGTATACATCCAGAGAGTTTTGCCGTCAAACACATGAATGAAGGTCCCGACATCCGCAACGTCCGATTCCAAACGATAACGGCCGTCACTGTCAAACCACACGGCAAACTCTTCGGGTTCTGTCATGCCCTCCATCGTCGATGTCATTTCCATCTCACCATAAAATGTTTCCAGGGACACCCCGCTGCTTTGGATGTTTGCCAACAGTTCCTGCAGTTCAATGGTGGCTTCATTTGCAGTGTCCTGGCTGCTGCAGCCTGAAATCACGGCTGCCAGCAGAAACAGGAAAAGTATAATTAAACCGGCGTTCCTCACATAACTGGCCTCCTTCTAAACAGGTTTATTCTACCATGTTTTCCGCATTTGGCAAAGAAAAAGGATTTGGCAAAACAGGCAGAGAATACAATGAACCGGAGGTTTTACGATGAACCAGGTTAGTGAGCTGCTCAAAAATACGCATGTCCGTCTTTGTGACGAAGAGTTTTTTATCGTCGGCTGCGAACCCGGTGAACGCCAAATCGCTGTGGGCATTGCCGGTGAAGACGGTGTTGTTTCCCTGGTATTTCTGCCACGAGAAGTGACAATTATCTTAACGGCCAGGCTATGGCAGCGTGTAGGCGGGCGGTTTAACACAGCCCGGATTGAAACGGGATACCGCCTTATAACACTGGACATCAGTCTGCCCTGGGATGTGGTTGGCTACCTGGCGCGTGTAACAGAAGCGCTGGCTGCCGGAGGAGTCAGTGTGGGGGTGATTTCCAGTTACGCGTCCGACCATCTTCTGGTTGGGGAAGAGGTGCTGCCGGCAGCACTGAGGATTTTAAAAAACCTGGGCTGCCGTGTTTAGATGTCAGCCGAATGGGAAATGAATACTTGTCAGGAAGGATTTAACCCGGCTTCTCACGAATAATAGTATAGCAATCAGCCGGAGGTGAGATAGGTGGCCAATCCCAAACTGAAGGACGAAGGCATGGATATGCTCTGCCGGGCCGTTTTGCTTTTGGACACGGAAGAGGAATGCTATCAGTTCTTTGAGGATGTTTGTACGATCAGTGAGTTAAAAGCCATGGCCCAGCGCCTTCAGGTTGCCCGGATGCTGGAACAGGGAAAGACGTATCAGCAAATAGAAAACGACACAGGAGCCAGCACTGCCACCATTAGCCGTGTGAAGCGTTATCTGCATTATGGCGCGGGCGGATACGGACTGGTGCTTGCCCGCTTAAGCGAGCAGGAAACAAAGTAGAACGAGATGAAGAAAGCAGTTCGCGCTGCTTTTTTCTGCTTAAGAGAAACAGGGGAGGCTGTTATGACAGAAATAATGAATGAACTAAACGAGGTACAGCAAAGAGCGGTGGAGTGCACCGAGGGGCCGCTCTTAATTCTTGCCGGTGCCGGCAGCGGCAAGACCCGTGTAATCACACACAGAATTGCCTATTTGATCCGTGAAAAGCATGCAGCACCGTGGGAAATTCTGGCGCTCACTTTTACAAACAAAGCGGCAGAAGAGATGCGCAGCCGCCTTGCCGATCTTGTTGGTACAGTCCCCGGTATGTGGGCATTTACCTTTCATGCCGCCGCGGCACGTATCCTGCGGGAACATGCTGCCCGACTGGGCTACACGTCTTCATTTGTGATTTATGATGACGCCGATCAGCTTACCGTGGTCAGAAATGTTCTCAAGGGAATGAACCTGGAAGATTCACGCTTTAAACCCCGGGGGGTTCTGCAGACCATCAGCAGGGCCAAAAATGAAATGTCGGATGCCCATAGCTATGCCGAAGAAGCGGATAATTATTATACTCGCACTGTGGCCCGCATTTTCCAGGAATACCAGGAACGCCTGCAGCGCAATAACGCCTTGGATTTTGACGATATGCTTCTTTTACTTGTGAAGCTTTTCCGGGAACATAAGGATGTTTTAGAGCATTACCGTGAAAAATTCCGTTACATTCTGGTGGATGAATACCAGGACACCAACCGTGTCCAGTATGAAATTGTTCGTCAACTGGCCGGCGGGCACCGCAATCTCTGTGTGGTGGGCGATGATGACCAGTCTATCTACCAGTTCCGCGGCGCCGACCTGCGCAATATCCTGGATTTTGAACGTGACTGGCCGGAAGCCACGGTTGTCAAGCTCGAAGAAAACTACCGCTCCACAGGAAATATCCTGGAGGCTGCTTATCATGTTGTCAGAAACAATGCCGGCCGTAAGGAAAAGAAGCTCTGGACACGTCATGAAGCCGGCGACCCGGTGACCGTGTTTGCTGCCGAAGACGAGCACCAGGAAGGCCGCTACATTGCCGGAGAAATCAGGTCACTTACCGGCAAATACGACCAGTTTGCCATCCTCTACCGGACAAACGCGCAGTCACGGGCCATTGAAGACGCGCTGGTCCGGGAAAACATTCCCTACCAGATGGTCGGGGGCGTACGCTTCTGGGAGAGAAAAGAAGTGAAGGATATCCTGGCTTACCTGCGGGTGTTGGATAATCCGGCAGACGGCGTGAGTCTGATGCGGGTGATTAATGTGCCGCGCCGGGGAATTGGCGCCACAACTCTGGAGAGGCTCTCCAACCTGGCCAATGAACGGCACATTACATTCTACGAATCGCTGAAACTGTGCGATGAAGCCGGCCTTGGTTCCGCACCGCTGAAGAAAGTCCGGGAGTTCTCCCTTTTGCTTGAGAATCTTCTGCAGATGGGGGAATACTTAGGGGTAGATGAATTGGCTGAGCAGGTGATGATTCGCAGCGGTTATCTCGATGAACTGCGGACAGAAGGCACCGAGCAGGCCCAAAGCCGTGAGGAAAACCTGCGCGAATTTATCACGGTGGCGCAGGAGTTTATGAAAACAAGTGAAGATAAAAGCCTCACCGCATTTTTGACCCAACTGGCTCTAATCAGTGATCTCGATACTCTGGAGTCGGATGAGGGCCCGCGGGTAGTAATGATGACGATGCATGCCGCCAAAGGCCTGGAATTTCCCGTCGTGTTTATTGCCGGCCTGGAAGAGGGGCTCTTTCCCCACATGCGGTCATTTGATACCGCCGACGGCATCGAAGAGGAACGGCGCTTATGCTATGTGGGCATTACCCGTGCCAGAAGGAAACTTTATCTGACCAACGCCAAAAAGCGTAACATTTTCGGCATGGCCATGCAAAACCTGCCTTCACGGTTTTTAGCGGAAATTCCCTCCTCGGTTCTCGAGCAAAATACAGAAGCCCAGGCGCCCGCCGTGCCGGCAGCACCCGGAGAAGCGGGTGACTTGGCCGTCGGCGATCAGGTGGAACACGGTAAGTGGGGTATCGGTGAGGTGCGGGCAAAAGACACGCTCAGTGACGGCGATACTGTTTTAACCATCTTCTTTCAGTCTCTGGGGCTGAAGAAAGTGATCGCCCGTTATGCGCCTCTGCGAAAAGTGAAATAAGGCAGGTGCTGGTATTGGACAGGCAAAAAGCTGCCGAAACGGCGAAGCAGTTAAGGCAGGAAATAAACGAACACAATTACAGTTACCATGTGCTGGACGAGCCGAAGATCTCGGATGCGGAGTTTGACGCGCTGCTCAGAAGGCTGGAAGAAATTGAGCGGGCATTCCCGGACCTTGTCACACCCGACTCTCCCACACAACGTGTGGGAGGCCAGCCCCGGGAAGGGTTCCCCTCCGTTACGCACCGGGTGCCGATGCTGTCTTTGGACAACGCACTGAATATAGATGACCTGCGACATTTTGTCCGCCGCGCGCAAAACCTGGTTCCGGAAGCGGACATGGAGTTTGTGGTGGAGCTGAAAGTCGACGGCCTGGCTGTGTCCCTGCAGTACGAGGAAGGCCTTTTTATTCGCGGAGCCACCCGCGGTGACGGGGAAACGGGGGAAGACATTACCCATAATTTGCGCACAGTACAAAGCATTCCTCTGCGACTGCGCCAGCCCATCACCCTGGAAGTCCGGGGCGAAGTGTTTATGCCACGGTCGTCTTTTCTGCAGTTGAACACACAGCGCGAAGAGCAGGATCTGGCGCTTTTTGCCAATCCACGCAATGCTGCGGCAGGATCCCTGCGCCAGCTTGACCCAAAAGTTGCGGCGGCCAGGAATTTAGATATCATTACTTACGGACTGGGCTTTTCACCCCAACTGCAGCCGCCCACTCATTATGAAGCACTGCTGTTTTTAAAAAATCTGGGACTAAAAATTAATCCCCATATTGCCATTTTGCGCGAGCCTGAAGATGTAATTTCCTACTGTGAAGGCTGGCGGGAAAAACGTTACGACCTGCCCTACGATATCGATGGCCTGGTGATTAAAATCAACGACCTGTCGCTGCAGGAGCGCCTGGGTACAACCGCCAAAAGCCCACGTTGGGCAATTGCCTATAAATTTCCGGCTGAACAGGCGGTAACAAAAGTTTTGGGAATCACCGTACAGGTCGGACGCATCGGTACGCTGACACCGATTGCCGAACTCTCACCGGTTAAACTGGCCGGTACAGTGGTGAAACGTGCCAGCCTGCATAACGAGGATATTTTGCGCGAGAAAGATGTGCGCGTGGGCGATCACGTCATTGTGCAAAAAGCCGGTGACATTATTCCTGAAGTAGTGGAAGTGGTCAAAGATAAACGGACAGGGGATGAGGTGCCCTTTGTGATGCCTGCAAACTGTCCTGCCTGCGGCTCCGATGTAAGCCGCCTGCCGGGAGAAGTGGCGCTGCGCTGTTTTAATCCCACGTGTCCCGCCCAGGTACTGGAGCAAATTACTCATTTCGCCTCCCGCGGTGCCATGGATATCGACGGTATGGGTCCTGCTGTCGTTGCGCAGCTGCTGGAGGAGGGGCTCATTGCCGACGCAGCTGATATTTACAGCCTGCCGGAGAAAAAAGAGCAGCTGCTGAGTCTGGAGAGAAAGGCAGAAAAGTCGGTGGACAACCTGCTGGCAGCTATCGAAAAAAGCAAGCAGCAGCCTCTCTGGCGCCTGATTTACGGGTTGGGCATCCGGTTTGTCGGCGACCGTACAGCCCGGCTTTTGGCTGACCGTTTCAGCAGTATGGACAAGCTCACAGGCGCTTCAGCCCAAGAGCTGGAAGCTGTGCCGGAAGTGGGCCCCAAGATTGCAGAGAGTGTAACTACTTTCTTTGCTCTGGAGTCAAGCCGCATTCTTGTTGATAAGCTGCGCCGGGCCGGTTTGAATTTTACACAGCAAACGGCAGAACCCGGCGAAAAACCACTGGCAGAGAAAACATTTGTACTCACCGGTACGCTGCCGACATACAGCCGCGATGAAGCAGCCGCCATGATTGAAGAAGCCGGTGGCCGGGTGACCGGTAGTGTCAGCAAAAAGACCGACTATGTGGTGGCAGGCGAAAAGGCGGGCAGCAAACTGGAGAAAGCACAAAAGCTCGATATTCCCATCCTTGATGAAGAAGCACTGTTAAAACTGCTGGGCAAGGAAGAGTAAAATTTCTGTGGCAAGCAGGGAATTTTTTCCCGCATACAGAAATAAGGACACAACTGCGTGTCCTTATTTTTTAGAAGAGCTTATTTTTTCAAAGGAGGCCCATCATGAGAAACAGGGGAGCCATTATTATTCTGATATTTTTAGCCGTGAACGCTCTGGTGCTTTCATTTATTCCGCCTGTGCAGCAGTTGGGCTCATGGATCCGGTTGATTATCTTTCATGGTATATTGAGCATTGCCGGTCTGTATACAATTTATGCCGCAGGTATTCTCGGGGTGCTGTATCTTGTGCTGGGCAATAAAGGCTTTGGCCGGTGGTCGGGGGAGTTGGGCCTTATTTCCGTTGTGGTCTGGCTTGTGGGGACCCTGTTATCCTTTGTTTCCATGCAGGTGGCCTGGGGCGGCCTGATGTGGACCGAGCCGCGCACCATTGCTGCTGTGACGATAGTCGTTCTTGGCTTGGGCAAGGAATACCTTGTTCGCAGCGGCGGTGGGAAAATAAAAACCTTTGCTATGGCCAATTTAGGGTTTGCCGCAGCTGTATTGTTAATCCGCCAGACACTGGAGTTTGTTATGCATCCGGATAATCCAATCGGCACATCGGATTCGGCGGTGATTCGCCTGCTGCCCATGGTCATGCTGGGCTTTACGCTGCTGGCTATTGCACAGTTTTGCCGCTGGCGCCTAGCTCAGCGCATCAATTAATGTGCGGCAAAAAGCAGGCAGGTCTGCCGGCTGCCGTGAAGTAATTACATTACCGTCCTGAATCACTTCGGCGTCAACATATTCAGCACCGGCATTTTCCACATCATCCCGGATGGAGAAAAAGCAGGTAGCCTGGCGGCCTTTGAGCGCACCGGCGGATACAAGCATCCAGGGACCGTGGCAGATGGCCGCAACCGGATGGCCGGCATGATATATTTTTTGCACCAGCTCCACCATCTCCCGGGAGCGGCGCATTTTGTCCGGGGAGAAGCCACCGGGAATCACAAGGGCATCATAGTCCTCACCCAGGGCGTTGGCTGCGGTGACCGTAGCGACAGCTTCTGCACCGTGCTTACTCTTGTATGACTTTTTCTCCGGCGCCACCGTGACCACCTCGGCCCCTTCTTCCAGCAGACGGTAATAAGGGTACCAGTATTCGTTGTCCTCATAAAGGTCTTCCACCAGAAGAGCAATTCGTTTACCTTTCAGTTTCATCTAAGTTACCACCTTTCGTTTCATTCACTGTTATTGTAACAGACAAAGCCTGACGTTTTATTAATGCGGTATTGTAAAAGACAGGAGGTTACCTATGATTATCAGTTTGGTTGCCGGAATATGTATGGTGCTTCTCCTGGCTGCCGCCGCAGCACTGAGGCAGGATATGTCATCCTTTCAAAACGCCGCTCTGGCTATCAGCCTGCTCAGTTTTGCAGGAGCCGGGGTGCTGACCAACGCATTTAACAGCGGAGACAAAGCGCGCGCCAATTTTGCCACGGAAGACAAAGCAGACAGACAGGCCAGAACTACCTGGGCCGGGAGACTGTTTTTTTTCGGTCTGCCCCTTTTTGTTGCTTTGATACTTAGTTACAAGTTCTTCTAAAAAGCAGTAAACCGGCACATGTTGTGCCGGTTTTTTTCTGACTGACATACATATTCCCCTATAGAGAATACTAACTGAAAACAGAGATGGAGGCTAGCGAACATGAGTCGAATAACATTTATTATTCTGGCGGTTGTTGTGATGGCTCTTGTGGGATTCTATGTCCGCGCCGGTATCGAGCCCACGGACCCGCCTCAGGCCACCGGCCCGGCAACACCAGCCGGTCATGACATTACAGGTGCCCATGCCAACTGCCTGGCCTGTCACAGCAATATTGTCCCGTCCCATGACGAGAAGTTTGGTGAGGGAGCCTATGATGACTGTCTGAGCTGTCATCCGCAGGAATAAGAAAAGTAAGGCACCGCTAAAAATAAGCGATGCCTTTTTTATTTAAAATTTTAGCGGCAGGTTACCACAAAGTCCTTTACTCTTGCCGCGGCGCTTTTGCGTAAAAAACCCTGCTCTGCAGCCCAGCAAATTGTTTCCCGCCAGTAGCGGTCAATGGGCTCGGGATCAAAACCGAGATCGTTTCTGGCCTTCTCATTGGAGGCAATCCAGTTCCAGGTCAGATAATTTTCGATGAACTCCCCGGTTAGGGCTTCGTTGTTTCCTCCCGGCAGTGAGGCACGGAGATGAATTGACAAAAGTATTAACGGCAGGGGAACAACCACATTTCTGACAGGAGGCAACCCCGATAGCTCTGAAAAGAGCGTAAGTGTGTCATGCAAAGTCAAGTGTTTGCTGCTAGCCAGATTGTAGATTTCACCGGCTTTTCCCTTCTCCATGGCTAACATGCAGCCTGCCGCCGCATCATCCACACCAATAAAGTTGTATAAATAGTCCCGGCCGCAGGGAATGGTACGGCCCGAACTGTTGGCGTAGGCGGCAAACCAAAGGGCCGGAAAACGCATGCCTTTGCCAACCAGGCATGTCGGGCGGACAATGACCACATCCAGATTCTCTTCTGCTGCGATGCGCAGGGCCGACTCTTCAGCCATCCGCTTTGTTTCCTGATACGGCGCAGGCAGGGGGGCAGGTGTATCGTCTTCTGTGCGAATTTGAATGTTTTGATCGGGCCCGGCCGCCGCGATGCTGGAAACAATCAGTGTCTTTTTTACACCGGCCGCCGCCGCGTTACGCAGCACCTTCTCCGTGGCCACAACATTTGTTTCGTAGAAATCCTGGGACGTGTTGGTCAGGTCAAAATGCTCAAGACAATGATAAACGGATTGGCAGCCTTGCAAGTTCATATCTTCAATGTTGTCAATTTCCCTCACTTCTTCACCGCGGTCGCTAAGACGTTTGACTATCTTTGCTCCAAGCGGACTGCCTGCTCCGGTTACTGCAATCATATAGCGCCTCCCTAAGCCTTTTTCACATTATAACCTATGCAGGCAAAAAAATAAAGAATTTTCAGACATGACGTCAAAGTTGTCCAAGTAAACCTGTTATGGTATAATTTGCCCATGGTTACACGATGGGGAGTGGCAGCAGATGAAATTTGAAGACGGTAACCGCTGTTTTGTTTGCGGAAAAGGTAACCCTCACGGTTTGCAGTTGGAATTCTGGCGGGACGGTGATAACTACATTACTGAGTTTTATACTGATGAGCGTTATCAGGGGTACAGCGGCGTCACTCACGGCGGCATTACCGCGACGATACTTGATGAGGTAATGGCCAAGCACCTGACCACACAGGGACTCGGTGTAGTAACAGCCGGTATGGAACTCCGCTACAGGAAACCTGTACCCACAGGGGTGATGATTCGCTTTGTGGCGCAGCTGGATGAACACAGACGCAATATCTATAAAATGTCTGCCCGTGCGTATTTACCAGACGGTGGTGTGGCCGTCGAAGCAACGGCAAAATTTGTGCAAATCGGGAAAATAGAGAACGAGCAAGGGGGGGCATAAGATGAAAATTACCCGCGATGAAGTGGCCCATGTGGCACGATTGGCAAGGTTGGAAATGGCTGAAGCCGAGATGGACGAGTTCACCGGCACACTCAACGCGATTCTGGAGTATGCAGGCAAGCTGAACAGGATTGACACCAAAGATATTTTGCCCACGGCACATGTGCTGCCGCTAAAAAATGTGTTCCGGGAAGATAAAACCCGGCCCTGTCTGCCCAGGGAAGAAGCACTGGCCAATGCTCCGGAAGAAGAAGACGGCATGTTCCGTGTGCCGCGCGTGATTGAGTAGGGAGGAGATTATTTTGCTGGAACAGTTAACAGTAGCGAACGCGCTGAAGAAATTAAACAAAAAAGAAATCAGTTCAAGGGAGCTAACCGAAGCGGCTCTTACCAGAATTGAAGCTCTGGATGAGACAGTTAAAGCGTATGTCTCCGTCACACGAGATGAGGCGGTGGCCTTTGCCGCCGCAGTAGATGCCAAACGGTTAAACGGAGAAGAGGTCGGCCCCCTTGCCGGAATCCCTATGGCGCTTAAAGACAATATGTGTACCAAGGGAATCAGGACAACCTGTTCATCTCAGATTCTAAATAACTTTATTCCTCCCTATGATGCTACAGTGGCGTCTTTACTCGGTGAGGCAGGCGCTGTCTTGTTGGGCAAAACCAATCTTGACGAATTTGCCATGGGTTCATCTACGGAGAATTCCGCTTTTTTTACCACCCGTAATCCCTGGGACCCAACAAGAGTTCCCGGCGGTTCCAGCGGCGGCTCCGCCGCAGCTGTGGCAGCTAATGAAGCACTGTTTACGCTGGGGTCCGATACAGGCGGTTCCATCCGTCAGCCGGCGGCATTTTGCGGTGTGGTGGGTATGAAGCCCACCTACGGGCGCGTTTCCCGCTATGGACTCATTGCTTTTGCTTCTTCACTGGACCAAATTGGGCCGCTGACCAAGGACGTCCGTGACTGTGCCGTGGTGATGAACGCTATAGCCAAATACGACGCCAGAGATTCCACTTCGGCCGATGTGGAGACTCCCGACTATACCGGCTTTCTTGACGGAAACATCAGGGGAATGAAAATTGGTATTCCGGAAGAATATTTTGCCGACGGCATTGATGCCGATGTGAAATCAGCCGTACGCAAGGCCATTGATGTTTTGGTTTCGCTTGGTGCGGAAGCAGAAGAAGTATCCCTCCCGCACACGGAATACGGCATACCGGTGTATTACCTGATTGCGCCGGCCGAAGCCTCCAGCAACCTTGCCCGCTATGACGGCGTTCAGTATGGGTTCCGGGCGAAGGCGGACAATCTGCTTGACATGTATAAAAAGACACGGAGCCAGGGTTTTGGCACGGAAGTCAAGCGGCGGATTATGCTTGGCACCTACGCCCTGAGTTCCGGGTATTATGATGCATACTACCTAAAAGCGCTGAAAGTCAGAACTTTGATTAAAGAGGATTTTGACGAAGCATTCAAAAAGTTTGATGTCATCCTGACCCCCACAACGCCCGGTACTGCCTTTGTGGCGGGAACGGTGGAAGACCCGCTCACCATGTATTTAAACGACCTCTACACCATCCCGGTGAATCTGGCCGGCCTGCCTGCACTGTCCATGCCCTGTGGCTTTGCCAACGGCTTGCCGGTGGGCCTGCAGCTAATCGGCAAGCATTTTGATGAAGGCACCATCCTGCGCGTGGCCCATGCCTATGAGCAAAACAGCGGCCTGGAAAGAAAACTTCCGGACTTGCCCGTGAAAGGGGTTGCCGCCCGATGAGTACGTATGAAACGGTAATCGGCCTGGAAGTGCACGTGGAGCTGGCCACAGAGACAAAAATCTTTTGTTCCTGTCCCACAGAATTCGGTAAAGACCCCAATACCCATGTCTGCCCCGTTTGCCTGGGCTTTCCCGGCTCACTGCCCGTACTGAATAAGTGTGCTGTGGAATTTGCCATTAAAGCGGCGCTGGCCCTAAACTGTGAAGTGCCTTCGTTTGCCAAGTTCGACCGGAAAAATTACTTTTATCCCGACCTGCCCAAGGCCTATCAGATTTCCCAGTTCGACCTGCCGATGGCAGTCAACGGTTACCTGGAAATCGAAGTGGAGGGCAAACCCAAGCGAATCGGTATCACCAGAGTCCATCTGGAAGAGGACGCAGGCAAGCTCATCCATTCTGATTCTGGCGACTATTCCCTTACGGATTATAACCGTACCGGTGTCCCCTTAATTGAGATTGTCTCCGAACCCGATATCCGCTCTCCCCAGGAAGCCAAGGCTTATCTGGAGAAACTAAAAAGCATTATCCAGTATACAGGCGTATCGGATGTGAAAATGGAAGAGGGCAGCCTGCGCTGTGATGCCAACGTCTCCATCATGCCCAGGGGCAGCAAAGAGTTTGGCACACGCAGTGAAATTAAAAATATGAACTCGTTTCGGGCGGTTTTACGCGGCCTGGAATACGAAGTGGAACGCCAGACGGAAGTCGTGGAATCCGGCGGCCGGGTGGTTCAGGAAACGAGACGCTGGGACGAAAACAAAGGCGTCACCTATTCCATGCGCTCTAAAGAGGAAGCCCACGACTACAGATATTTCCCCGACCCCGACCTGGTTCCTGTCATTGTGGAAAAAGAGTGGGTGGACGAGGTTGCCAAAACGCTGCCGGAGATGCCGGATGTACGCCGCCAGCGTTACATGGACGAGCTGGGCCTACCGGAATACGATGCTACCGTTATCACTGCCTCAAAAGCCATGGCCGACTTTTTCGAAGCAACCGTCAATCTGTACCATGACCCCAAAACTGTCTCCAACTGGGTGATGGGTGAAATTGCTAAACACTTAAACGCCGAAGGCCTGGAACTCCAGGATACAAGGTTAACTCCCCAGCACCTTGTGGAAATGCTCAAAATGCAGGATGCCGGCACCATCAGCGGAAAGATCGCCAAGACCGTCTTTGAAGAGATGTTTGTCTCAGGTAAAATGCCGGCTGAAATTGTCAAAGAAAAAGGGCTTGTCCAGATTAGTGACGAAGACGCCATTGCCGCCATTGCTGAGCAGGTTATTGCCGAAAACCCCCAATCTGTGGAGGACTACAAAAACGGCAAAGAAAAAGCCATCGGCTTCATGGTGGGCCAGGTCATGAAAATCTCCAAAGGAAAAGCAAACCCCGGCCTTGCCAATAAGCTCCTGAAAGAAAAACTTAAATAAAAAAGAGCACCCGCGGGGTGCTCTTTGAATATACAGGCCGCTGATCAGGTACTTGCTGCCCGGCCGCCTGAGACGGCTTCCGATTTTCCGGAAGAGTCGGTTTTCTTATCCACCTTGAGCAGCTTGGCATTGATGGCGACGATGATTGTACTCAGTGACATAAATACGGCACCCACAGCAGGAGAGATGACTATCCCGTAACCGTAAAGTACGCCGGCTGCCAGCGGCAGGGCAACGGCATTGTAGGCCGTGGCCCAGAAAAGGTTCTGGAGCATCTTGCCGTGTGTGGCTTTGCCAAAGCGAATCAGCGTTACCACATCTTCGGGGTTGCTCTCTACCAATATAATGTCTGCTGTTTCTGCAGCCACATCGGTACCGGAGCCAATAGCAATTCCCACATCAGCCTGGGCCAGGGCGGGCGCGTCGTTCACGCCGTCACCGGTCATGGCCACAAATTCACCCTGCTCCTGCAGCTCCTTAATCTTTTCCTGTTTTTTGTCCGGCAGGACTTCTGCTTCATACCCGTCAAGGCCAAGCTCTTCTGAAACTGTCTTAGCTGTTGCCTGGTTGTCACCGGTCAGCATCCGGCATTTAATGTTCATTTCCTTCAGGGATTGAATGGCGCTATAGGATTCGGGACGGATTTTGTCGGCCAGATGAATGGCCCCGGCCAGGGAATCGTCAGCCAGCACGTACACCGTTGTTGTTGCTTCGCCGGTTGACTCTTCCTGAAAGTCAATCTTTTGTTCACGCAGATAACCGGGACTGACCACTTTAATATTTTTCCCGTCAACTATGCCAGAAATCCCTTTCCCCTTAAACGAGTTAAACTCGCTCACTTCGGGGATATCGAGTTCGAAATCTCTGGCTTTTGCCACAATACCGGCAGCAATGGGATGTTCAGATTGCTTTTCCACAGCGGCAGCCAGCCGGATCAGTTCTTTTTCAGCATAATCACCCCGGGTCCTTACTTCCGTGACGCCAAATTTACCCTCCGTCAGGGTGCCCGTTTTATCAAACACTAAAACAGAAATCTTTCTGGCATTCTCAAACTGTGTTCTGTTGCGGATCAGCAGGCCGTTTTTTGCCGACAGAGATGTAGAGACAGCCACCACCAGTGGAATGGCAAGGCCCAGGGCATGGGGGCAGGCGATGACCATCACCGTTGCCGCCCGTTCAATGGCAAAGGCGGCCGTTTGCCCGGCAATCAACCAGCCGATGAACGTGAGAGTACCGCCGGACAGAGCGACAATCGTCAGAATCAATGCGGCTTTGTCAGCCAGCCGCTGGGTTTTTGATTTAGCCTTTTGGGCATCCTCCACCAGGCGGACCACTTTAGAGAGGTAAGAATCTTTACCGGACCCGGAAATCTTAACTTTCAGCGAGCCTTCACCGTTTACGGAGCCGCCGATGACTTCATCGCCTTTTTTTCGCTCCACAGGTTTGGATTCGCCTGTCAACATGGATTCATCTACGTAGCTTTTACCATCGGTGATGCTGCCGTCAGCCGGAATTTTTTCTCCCGGTTTTACCAGGATTACATCATCATTTTGCAGGCTGCTGATTTTTACTTCTTCTGTATCACCGTTCCCGGTGACCCGGTGTGCTTCATCGGGCATCAACTGAATCAGTTTGTCCAGTGCTCTGGAGGCCCCAAGGACCGATTTCATCTCAATCCAGTGGCCAAGGAGCATGATATCAATCAGTGTGACGAGTTCCCAGAACAGCATTTCACCGCGGAAGCCAAACAGCACCGCAGTGCTGTAGGTAAACGCCACGGTAATGGCAAGCCCGATTAATGTCATCATGCCGGGCTGTTTTTCCTTTAGCTCGTCGGCAAGGCCTTTTAAAAACGGCCGGCCGCCGTAGAAATAAACAGCGGCAGAAAAGGTAAACAAGAGCCAGACATCGCCGCTAAACTCCAATGTATATCCCAAAAAATGCTGAATCATCGGGGAGAGCGCCAGTACCGGCAATGTCAGAATCAGCGAGAAGAAGAATCTTCTGCGGAAATCCTCAATCATCATCCTGTGATGGTCGGAACCGCCAGGTTCCCGGTGATTACCGTTGTTATGGCCGGCGTGGTCTTCGCCATGTTCCTGATGATTATCCTTGTTATGACCTTCATGGCCGCTGTTGTCATGTTTATGTTCATCCATACAGGGACACCTCTTTCGGGCAGAATTTGTTTATCTGATATACTTCGTTCGACCCAAAAGAAAGTCCTATTACAAAAGTATTAAAGCCGGGTTACAACCCGGCTTCGCTGTTTGTATGAATGTTTGGTTCCGTGATGAGTTTGCCCATATAATATTCGTCAACAAATTCATCACCGACCATCAGGGAATCCTTTTTTGTCCCCTCGATATCATAACCCATCTTCCGATACAGGTTGACTGCCGGTTCGTTGTTCTGCATGACAATCAACTCCAGGCGGTGAAGGCCTTTTTGCTGCGCCCACCGATCCAGTGTCTCCAACAGGCTCGTACCAAGCCCCTGTCCTGTATATTCCTCAAGAACCCCCACTGTAATATAGGCACAGTGTTTGGTTTTTTCATACTCTCCGCCCAGTGCTCTGAGATACCCCACAAGTTCACCTTTGTCATTTTCAACAACAAAGATTGTCTGATTGTCCCGGGAGAGCACATCGCGAATCAGTTTTCGTTTTTCCTCCACAGCCGTTTCCCGTTCACCCGGTGTGAGCAGCATAAACATTGATTCTTCTTCAATCTGTTTTTGCAGGTCCAAAAAAGCCGGTGCATCATCTTCGCGGATTTCTCTGATGACCAATGATGTGACCCCTTTCCGGATGATAAGATTTGTTATTCAAGAAGAGAAATTAATTTTTCCACTTCTGTCACAGGTTCTCTGCAGGCAAAATTGCGGCAGACATATGCGGCGGCTCTGCCGTCCACACTTTTTTGCTCCTGTGTGTACGGGGCAATCTCCTCAATGATTTGACTTTGTTCATCCAAAGGGTGCAGGACAACCACTTTATTGGGGACAAACCGGCTGTAAATTGTCCGCAGTAAGTTTTTAGCGTCATCATCCTGCGGTTGGCCGGCGATAACAATTTCCAGGGAGGGGCCGGCCAGAAAATCAAGGGCGGTGAGCATATGCGTATAGGCCTGGGGTGCTTCCTGCAGTTCGTGGAAGAAAGCTTTGGCTATCTTTTGCGTAATTTCCTCTAACCCGGTATTCCCGGTTATTCTGGCAAGGCGCAGATTATTCATTGCCGCCACTGAATTGCCTGACGGGACGGCACCGTCGTAGAGTTCCCTGGGCCTGACCAGCAAATCCTGTGCATCATCTGCCGTAAAATAGAAACTGCCGTTTTCTTTATCCCAGAAATGCTCTATTGTTGTCTGGTTCAGTGTCAGGGCTTCCTGCAGATAGCTTACGTCAAATGTGGTCTCATACAGCTCCAACAGTCCCCAGGTTAAAAACGCGTAATCGTCAAGATGACCGGGGAGGGAAGCTTCGCCCTCGCGGTAACGCTTCAGCAGCCTGCCGTCTTTTTGCAGATGGCTCAGAATAAACCCTGCAGCCCTTTTTGCACTGTCGGTAAAAGTCTGCTCATTGAGAACCCGGCCACCTATGGCCAGAGCAGCCACCATCAGGCCGTTCCAGTCGGTAAGAATTTTATCATCTTTGTAGGGATGGATTCTTTTTTTGCGGGCCGTAAAAAGCTTCTGCCGGATTGTATCCAGTCTTTTCTCCAGTTTATCCGGTTTGGTATTAAGTGCATCTGCCAGCTCGATAATGGTTTTTGTTTTATGGGGTATATTGAGCCCGGTGGGCATACCGGTTGCCTCATCATTAAAATTTCCTTTTTCCTGAATATTATATGCGGCCATAAAAAGTGCAGTATCCTCTTCACCGAGTATCTTCTGCAGTTCAGCAGAGGACCAAACGTAAAACTTTCCTTCTTCGCCTTCACTGTCGGCGTCCTCTGCCGAGAAAAAGCCTCCTGCGGGCGATGTCATATCCCGCAGTACATAGGCAAAAATCTCCCGGGCTGTTTTGGCATAGCGTTCTTTTCCTGTTGCCTGATATGTTTCCAGATAAGCCACAGCCAAAAGCGCCTGGTCATAGAGCATTTTTTCAAAGTGAGGCAGCAGCCACTGCCGGTCAGTAGAGTAACGGTGAAAACCAAAACCCAGATGATCGTAAATTCCTCCCATATTCATGGCCAGCAGTGTTTTTTCCACCATCTCCAGAACCTGCGGCGTGCCTGTCCGTTTCCAGTAGCGCAGCAAAAAGAGAAGGGTATGCGGTGTGGGGAACTTCGGAGCTGATCCGAACCCGCCGTGTTTGGGGTCAAAACGTGCTTCCAACTGACTGAATGCTTTATGCAGTACATCTTCTCCCGGTAAATCCCCGGGAGTCACCCTGGACATTGTTTGCAGGCTCTCCATCACACTGTCTGCCGTCTTATGAATTTCCCCCCGCGATGACGACCAGAGCTTTTCCACACGTTCGGCCAGTTCAATTACACCCATACGGCCGTAAGCACTTTGCTTGGGAAAATATGTCCCCGCATAAAACGGCCGTTTATCCGGTGACATCAAAATAGTCAGCGGCCAGCCGCCGCTGCCGGTCAGTGCCTGGCAAACCGCCATATAAATATTGTCGATATCCGGCCGCTCTTCCCTGTCCACCTTAATACAGACAAAAACCCGGTTTAATACATCCGCCACATCCTGGTCCTCAAAAGATTCTCTCTCCATTACATGGCACCAGTGACACGTCGAATACCCGATACTCAAGAATATCGGCTTGTCTTCCCGCCGCGCCTTCTCAAATGCCTCATCACCCCAGGGATACCAGTCCACGGGGTTATATGCATGCTGCAACAAATAAGGCGACTTCTCATGAACTAATCGGTTGGCCTTTTTATTTTCTGTGTGATGCATGATATCAGCCTCCTTGCTGATAGGTTACACTAAATTTGATGTTATTAAATGACAATACGATTAACAGATATAGGAAACCGTTTAAGCACAAGCTTGTCGCAACGTGAGCGTGTGTTTTTAGATGTCTTGAAGCTGCGTTAAACTAGCAAGTTATCCGCGTGCAGGATATTAAAGGCATATTATTCCTTATGGTAACCTGTAGGATTAAATAGAATTATAGAGAACTATTATCTATCTTGAGTCGAAGGTGAAAATATGAATAAATTTTTTCTTGTACTACTCTTTCTCTTTTTCATGGCTGTATATTCAATTAAAACTGTTCGCAATAACTACTCAACATTTATGAAGAATACTGAATCAAGAAAAGTTTTCGCTTTTATAATTTCTATTTCATTTGACCTTGTAGTTTTGATAGGCGGAATCATAGTAATAGGTTTCTTCCTACTAATGGTTTTTTAATAGAGGTAAGCAGCCTTTACCAATTTGGCAAATAAGCCAGTTTGTCTGTAGGAGGAGTATAATGATGAAGTTTATTGAGGACGAACATAATAGTGAAGTAATATTAGGTAATATAAGAATACGAGGATTTATATCTGACGAAAAGTGCAGGAAATGTAATAACGTTTTAATTTACTATGAAAGACATGATGCGCTATTTTGTGCTGAATGCAACAAATGGGTAGAAAAAAAGTGCGGAGACCTAACTGCAAGTATTGTAACACTAGACCTGCCAGACCGCTTTAGAGGAATTCCCTGCTATTGAATTAGTCATTGAGGAAATAAAGAGGGTATTCTCACGTTTTCTACCATGGATGTTTAGTTATGCTTTAATATTGTTTATCGAAATGGCATTCAGACTTTTATGGATATGGAGCTTTGAACAATAAATTAATGTTTAAGTAAATACTGTAACAGGCCAAGGATTTTGTATGTGTGAGGATAACACTGACTTCCTTACACAAAAATTGAAGTTGATTTATTTAAAGGCCACGTGCCTACGTCGGGAATTAAAAAAAGTGCACTTTTTGTGAGCCAAAGGGAGGTTCTTAGATTGGCACTTATACTTGGGATTTTATTTGGTGGAATTGGTATTCTTTATAGACTGTTAATTACATCTGATATTCCCATATCATATTCAACATCAGAAGCTATAACTGTGCACATTATGATTGCGATATCTACTTTTTTGTTCTTCATTGCGTCAAGTAATTTAAAAAATAACAAATCAAGAATTATTATGGGATTTGTATTCTTACTACTGTTTTTCCTTGACCTATTTATTTTACTTATATACCAATTAAGATCGGTATTTTTTACTTCTTCGTTTGCACAATTAGAAACTTCTAGTATATTAAGTTATGGAATGATAAGCGCTTTTAACTTTTATCAGATGCTAAAAGAAAAAATCGAAAAATAAAAATTTAGATTGCAGGATACAAGCAAGAGATAAGCAGGAGATAAGCATACTTGATGCGAAACCATATTATGGTAATCACTTTTATTTCTGATATCGAAAGCCGATGCAAGCAATTTATAATACTCCTTGTCAATTTTCCCAGTTGCAATATATAGTTGGTTAAACTGACTGATAATCGCGGAGTGCTTTTTTGAATCAAAGCGCTCAACCGCCAGCAATGCGCGGACGGCGTGAAAAATTGCATAGTAGGAACGGTTGACCGACTGTGAGCATTTATTATGGTTCAGCGCGATTTTTGCCGTATCCAGGTCTTCCTTTGCTTTATTCAAACGATAGGCACAAAGCACCCTGATTTTATCATCCATAAATCTCTACGCCCTCTTCCTGAACTTTTGAGAAGAAGGGGATATCCTCAACCCAGTTATAAAAGTAAGCCGCATTATTCTCAATTGTTGATATCACGATTCCGTATCGTGTTGTCAGGTCAACCACCATATCCAGAACTTGTTCACGGTACTGTTTTATTTCATCGTCACTGGCATCAAGCAGAATCATGATATCCATGTCAGATTCTTTATTTTGGTCGTTACGGGCATAGGAACCAAAAAGGATGATTTTTTTTAGCTTAGTTCCGTAAATTCTTTTTAGGTGGTATTCGATTTCATTCAGCAGTTTTAAAGCTGTTGTGTCCGTTACTTTTTTATTTGCCAACACGAATATCACCTCAAAACCTGTGCAAAATGTTTAAAACTCTTAATACAGTCTTAATTTGGATTAAACCATATATTGTTATAAAATGGTATAAGAAGGGAGAGTGGGAGTATTTGAGAAAGATTATTTTGTTTTATTTGCTATTAGTTGTGGTTATATTTGTATCTGTCGGTTTTGCAAATACAGAGGATACAATTAAAGATTTTGCTGACTATCTTGTTGAAGGAGACTTTAGGAATGCCTCCTACTATGTATCCTGCTCAGATGGTTACTTTTCTGAGGAAGCGATGATGGATCGTGAGGATTATTTAAACGATATAGTAAAAATAGATTGGGCTAGAAATATGGAAACCCTGCGAAGTAAAGGTATTTACATAGAAAATATGAAACTCACTGATTTTCATGAAGCTGACAGCAATGCATATGTTGGTTACACGGACATAACGATTATAGACGGTGACAATAAAATTGAAGGTAAGGCGAAACTTTACCTTTCGCAAATGCCCAGGGCTCAGTGGAATATCACGAAAATTGTTTTTGAGCAAATGGATGTTAATAGCAACGTTAATCTTCTTGAGGAAACACTAAATAATCATCTTAAGCTTCCACCTTGGTATGAAAAATAACTAAAACTCAGTAATAAATTCTTAAAGAGCAGGGTTTATATTCCTGCTATTTTTTTCTATATTCAACTGCTTATCTGTATACACCAATATTGCCACTCCTGGCATATTATATAGTACTTATTCAGGTTAATCCGGCGTAGCAGGGTGAACAGACCATCATATGGGAGGAACTCTGATGAGTTATTCAAAGTTTTTAACGCTCCCTGCAAAAACTTTTTTGGGCATACTGATTGTTACATCTGTTCTTTTATACGGGCCTGCTTCTGTTTTAGAGAATCTGGAGTTATATGATATGGCAGTTGAGAGCAGGACGTTTATTGGGTTACTTTTTCTTAGTTCTACAGGATTTCTCATGGCACATTTTATACAATACATTTATGGGGTTCTGAAATTCTATATTGTAAAGAAAGATAAGGATGTTTAACCTTTATAATGAATTAAAATACCGCAAGCGATTGCGGTATTTTTCATGGGATTAGAGGAGCTCCCTGTGATGGCAATACTTAGGTATAGTTATGAGCATAATAGCTTTGGAGAAGCCTGGACAAGCAACGTCAGGGCAGGATGAGTGGATGAATTTGTCTAAATATGATATTATGCAAGCTAGAATATTTGAATCAGTCAGGAGGTTTTTATGAATAAGAAAATCAGAATCGGGATTGTCGGCTATGGAAATTTGGGAAAAGGTGTGGAAATGGCTCTTGGGAAAAGTTCGGACTTTGAACTCAAAGCGATATTTACACGGAGAGAACCGGAGACGCTGCAGTCGGTGACCGCTGCTGCGCCGTTTGAGCATATTTCCAAAGCCGGAGATTATGCGGGAGAAATTGATGTGATGATTCTCTGCGGGGGTTCGGCTACCGATATTCCGGAACAGGGGCCCCATTTTGCCGCGATGTTTAATACGGTTGACAGTTTTGATACACATGCCAGAATTCCTGAGTACTTTCAGACCATGGATGAAGTTGCACGTAAAAATGAACATATCAGTGTAATTTCGACCGGGTGGGATCCCGGGCTTTTCTCTCTGAACCGGATGATTGCCGAGGCGATTTTGCCTGAGGGCAGAGAGTATACTTTCTGGGGCAAAGGTGTCAGCCAGGGTCACTCCGATGCGATACGGCGTATACCCGGGGTAAAGGCGGGAGTTCAGTATACTATTCCCAGAAAAGAAGCTCTTGACCGTGTGCGTGCGGGTGAAAACCCCGATTTGTCTACCAGGGAGAAGCATCTACGGGAATGCTATGTGGTGGCCGAAGAAGGTGCAAACAAAGATGAGCTGACGCAAACGATTAAGAATATGCCCAACTACTTTTCCGATTACGACACAACTGTACATTTTATCACAGAAGAAGAATTAAAGCGTGAACATGCCACGATGCCGCATGGTGGTTTTGTTATCCGCAGCGGCCAAACAGGTGTCAAGAGTAAGCAAATTGTGGAGTTCAGCCTGAATCTGGACAGCAATCCGGAATTTACAGCCAGCGTCATGGTCGCCTATGCCCGGGCTGCTTATCGTCTGGCATGTGAAAAACAAAGCGGGGCAAAAACTGTCTTTGATATCGCTCCTGCCTACCTGTCGCCCAGATCCTCAGCCGATTTGATGAGAGAGTTACTGTAAAGAGCAAAATAAAAAAATAACAAAACAAAATACTACAAAATTCCCCTTGCACCGATGATAAATATGTTATATTTTGATACTTGGAAACTAAACCTACAGACTATGCAGTCGTTATACAAAACGTCATTTTTTCAGGAGGATTGTTGTGCAGGAAAAAATGGTTTATACCGAACAGTGTGCAGGGCAGGTTCAAAAAGCCTGGGAAAACAGACTCTATGACCTGGAAGCAGCCAGAGAAAAACTATATTTGTTAGCTAAGCATTACGGAATGACGAATCCGCTCACACTTCGACAAAGCAAACTTGTGGACAACCTCATTCTTTTGCAGATGAAAAAGCGAAGAAATTAGTAAAAGCTTTTTTCCTGGCAGAAAAAAGGCCGATCATCGGCCTTTTTTTTAATGGAGATATGTTTCGTTACCGGTCTGATCTGCTGAGAAAAGGGGAAGTTTTTCATCATCCTCAGCCGGCAATTGGTCCGGGAAAAGCGATGCGTGCCCCAGTTTTGCGGCAAGAATCCCGTTTGTTACACCAAAAATGATGTGGTCGACCAGTGAGAGAAGCGGCGTAAGTGGTTTCTTACTTTTGGATGTGATTCCTAGCCGGTTGCTCAGTCCAAAAAGGCCAAACCAGTACAACGAGCCGACGGCAGCGCCTTTGAGGGCTGCATGGTCTTTGCCGGTTGCGGATAAAGTATAGACGACTGAAGTGCCAAAGGCGGCTGTTAAAGCCTGGTTGGCCAGTGATCCCAGCAGTTTACCCTGCGGGCTGCGTATATTGTCGGTAAAAAGGCTGCCCGCAAGCTGGCCGTATTTTCGGTCTGTCAGGCCGCTGTGATATTCAATTGTGTTTATAATTCTGCCGGGAATGGCCGAGATAATCCCGGAAACAACTCCCAGGAGCACTCTGTCCCTGATTCTCGACATTTCGATCACCCTTTCCAATCTTGGTCCTATAGTTTTTGTGTTCCTGGCGGGAATTATCCTAAAACCGGTCCAAAAGAGGAGTTTTAGCGGTTTTTCTCGAATAAAAAACAAGCCTAAAAATACGAACTAATGGAGGGTAACATGTTCTGTCCAAAGTGTGGAGATGAATTTGTCAAAGGGCAAACTGTTTGCCCGGACTGTAAAATTAACCTGAAGGATGACCCGCCTGCTGTGCAACAGGCAGAGTATGTAGAATTGGTAACGGTACTGAAAGCGCAGGACTTATCGGAACTGTTGGTGGCCAAGTCTGTGCTGGAAGGGGCCGGTATCCGTTATTTTGCCAAGGGAGAAGGCCTGCAGAATTTGTTTGGCGGCGGCCGGTTTGGGTTGGGTTTTAATTCGCTGGTGGGGCCTGTGGAGATTCAGGTGTCCAAAGAAGATGTGGAAGCGGCAAGAGCACTTTTAGCCGTTGATGAGTAAATATAACTGAGCAAGGTTGTGATTTAATATGCCGAAAATTCCGGAACCGTACAGGATAAAAATGATAGAACCGATTCAGCTGATTCCGCGGGAAGAGCGGGAAAGAAAGCTGGCGGAGGCTTACTACAACGTCTTTGCGCTGCGGGCGGAAGATGTTTTTATTGATTTACTGACCGATAGTGGTACCGGTGCCATGAGCGATGCCCAATGGGGTGCCATGATGACGGGTGATGAGTCGTATGCCGGCAGCCGCAGTTACTACCGGCTTGTGGATGTATGCCGTAACATATTCGGCCATCAGTATTTTTCACCTACTCACCAGGGTCGCGGAGCAGAAAATGTTCTTTTCCCGCTGCTGATTAAGCCGGGTCAAATTGTCATCGGCAATATGCACTTCGACACGACCAAGGCCCATATTGAACTCAAGGGCGGGCAGGCTGTTAACTGTGTGATAAATGAAGCATATGACACTGCTGATCAATCGCCGTTTAAAGGAAATATGGACTTGGACCTCCTGGACCAACAGGTACGGGAGTATGGCGCAGAGCGGGTCGCATTTATCCTCTTAACGGTAACATGCAACAGTGCGGGTGGGCAGCCTGTGTCCATGGCAAATATCCGTGCCGTAAAGGAAGCGGCGGATCACTACGGGTTGCCTCTGTTTCTGGATGCAGCCCGTTTTGCCGAGAATGCCTACTTTATTAAGAAGCGGGAGGCAGGCTACGCTGCTAAGTCGATAACCGATATTGTCCGGGAAATGTTTTCCTATGCAGACGGGTTCACCATGAGCGCCAAGAAAGACGGTCTTGTCAATATCGGCGGGTTAATTGGTATCCGTGATGACGAAGGGCTCTATAATCAGGTGCGGGCCAAGCTGGTTCCCTATGAAGGCTTCCCTACGTACGGCGGACTGGCAGGGCGCGACCTGGAAGCTCTGGCCAGGGGCTTCCGGGAAGTGGTGGAAGAGTCATATCTGGAAGCACGAATCGGCCAGGTTGCCTATCTTGGTGAAAAGCTGCTTCGTGCCGGTATTCCTATTCAGCAGCCTGTGGGAGGTCATGCTGTTTTTGTTGATGCCGGCAGGTTTCTGGACCATCTGCCCGGAGAACAGTTCCCCGCACAGGCACTGACGATTGAGCTTTACCTGGAAGCCGGCGTGCGTGGTGTGGAAGTGGGCTCGTTTCTTTTGGGGCGGGACCCGCTGACAGGTGAACAGCTCATTTCGCCTTTGGAATTTTTGCGGCTAACAATTCCGCGCCGGGTATATACCAACAATCACATGGATTACGTGGCGGAAGCCCTCACTACTATTTACGGCCGCAGAGGAAAAGTTCGCGGTGTCCGTATTGTGGAGGAACCACCCGTATTGCGGCATTTTACCGCGAAACTGTCTCTGATTTAGGAAAAAAGAGAAGCCAGGAGCACAAGCAGATTGCGTGTTCTCCTGGCTTTAACTTTCTGTTTTACAAAGCTCAATAATGTCCCGGTTTCTGAAGCGGACAAGAATGATGAAGGGCAAAAAAGCTAGAGCTGCTGAAAGCCAAAACGGTGCATAGGGGCTCAGGTCAAGCAGATAACTGAAGAGAGGCGGGCCTACGGCAACACCAAAAAAGCGGATACTGCCGTAGAGGGACATAATCCCCCCCCGTTCTTCTGTCGGTGCGCAGTTTGTTACCAGAATGGTCAGGGGTGGTATGATCAGGCCGCCGCCAAGACCCATTAAAAAAGCGGCTGACAGGAAAAACCAGAGTTTCTCCAGATATGGAATGGCCAGTGATGCTGCGCCAAGCAATACAATGCCGGCAATAACGAAATATTTCAGGTTGTCTGTTTTTTTCTGCAGATAATACCCTGAAAAAAAGGAACTGATTGTCCAGGCCGTTACCGGAATAGCGATCACTGCGCCTTTGAGTATTCCGGTCAGGTCATAGCGGATTTCCAGTACATCGGAGAGGTAGGCCAACACACCAAACAGAATAAGGAAAGCCGTCCATGCCGTAAAATAGCTAACCCAGAGAAAGCGGCCATTTTTAGTAAAAATCTTTTTTAAATCGGAGAAATATTTGTGAAACGGCGTCTTAGGTTTATTCTCAGGCTCTTTGATAATAAAAAATACGGCAGCAAGAGCAGGCAGCGCAAAAGCGAGGTAGATAAAAAACGGGGCAAACCAGGCAATAAGAGCCAGAGCGGCTCCCAGGATTGGGCTAATTACTTTACCGAAAATGTTGGCTGCTTCAATGAGTCCCAGCGCCTTGGCGCGCTCATCGGTGGTAAAAATGTCTCCCACAAGGGCCATGGCAATTGGTGACATACCCGCCGCGCCGATTCCCTGGACGACTCTGCTTGCCAGGATAATGGAAAAGATGCGCGGATGCTCTGCGAACAGGGCCAGAAAACCGATAAAACTGCCGCCGAGCCCATACAGGAGCAGGGCAACAATGATCACCGTTTTACGGTGGATATGGTCGGAAATAAAACCGAAGATAGGAATGAAGACGCTGGCTGCCACAGAATAATAGGTGACAAGCAGGGCGACCTGAAAAAGTGAAATGTCTAAGGCGGAACGAATCTGAGTGAAAACCGGGATAATCATGGAGTTACCAAAAACCATGATAAAAGTAACAGAACTAAGTGCAGTCAGCTTTTTTTTTGTTTGCGTTCTCATGTTCCACTCCCTAGGTTCAGACAGAAAATAAGTTGCTCTGGTGTGACATTAATTATACAAACAGGTAGGCCTGAAAATATTAACAAACATAAGAAGAGTCACTACGTTAAAAATAGGGTATAAAGTATGACCAAAAAGAACGGAGTGACAAAATATGGTTAAAGCAGGTCAAATTATGGTGAATAAAACAAGTCTGGTGAAAGAATGCAGGCTCTCAATTATGGAGACGGCGCTGGTGTGGGAACTGCTGCTAACAGGATACAAGGCTGCTGCTACATTGCAGACGGCCGTCAAATGTGTTAAGAATGCTGATCTTAAGGATACTCTGGAATCGGAGCTTCGGCAATTAAACGCACAGACAGATGACTTGGAGCTGACGATCAGACAGGTGGGACTGCCGGTTCCGCTTGCACGGCCGTTACATACAGAAAAGATTCTGTTTATTGACGACACCATGATTACCGGGGAATTACTGCGGACTATCCACCGGAGAATCGGTGCGCTAGGGTATGTAATTCGGTCTGCGATGACAAACCGCCCGCTGCGGCTGTTGGCGGCAGCTTTCCTCGTGGATGAAATGAGCCAGCTGCAGAAAATTTGTTATAGCTGCAAACGGCCGGATAAGATGTTTCAGCCTGTATAGATTACCCCCAGACAGCCTGAATTATCATAAATCCGTATATTTTGCGGATACTAAAAAAAAGTCGCAGACTCGGAGGACAATATGGTGCAAATAGGTAATATGCATATCGGCAAAGCGGAAACAGCTGCACCTCCCACAGTCAGCATTATTGAAGCCGGGTTAATATGGGACATGCTGGCGGCACGGTATAAATGCATCGAAGAAACAAACTATTATTTTACACACGCCCACGATCCGGACTTTAAAACATTTGTTTCCCGCATGGGAATGGAGCTGATTAAGGGGCAGGCGGAAGAGTTGGAGAAACAGTGCCAGATTTTTGGAATTCCCATGCCTGACCGGCCCCCGAAGGCAGTGACGAAAAAAGAGGGCAGCAGCTATTTTAATGATGAATTTATGTTCAGGCAGATTTTTGAGGGCTGTCAGCATTTTCTGGGACGTCTTGCGAATGTTATTAGCAGCATTACTACCAATGATGCACTGAGAAAGATTTTTGAGAAATTTTTCACTGATGAGCTTTACATTTTTAATAACTTGTGTAAATATGGAAAGATGAAGGGGTGGCTGAAAGCGCCGCCCGTTTATAAGGCGGATTAGCTGACATCAGAACAGAAGGAGGAGAAACCATGGTAAAGAATGCAATGACGGCTGATTTCCTGCGCTCTGCATACGGCGGGGAAAGTATGGCTCACATGCGCTATCTGATCTGGGGTGAAACAGCGGATAAAGAAGGGATGCCAAATATCGCCCGACTGTTTCGGGCAATTGCGTTTGCCGAATGGGCTCATGCCAGAAATCATTTCGATGAATTAAAAGCACAAAAAGGAGATTATACCGTACCGGCCGGCGCTGTTTTTGGCCATACAAAAACTTCGGAAAATCTGCAGGGCGCTATTGACGGAGAACTCCATGAAGTTGAACAGATGTATCCCGTTTATCTTGAGGCTGCCCGTTTTCAGGATGAAAAAGGAGCCCAACGGACATTCCATTTTGCTCTGGAGGCAGAAAAGATCCACGCCAGGATGTTTAAAGAAGCGCAGGAAGCAGCGATGCAGGGCAAAGACATGGACTTGGGGCCGGTTTATATTTGTTCAGTCTGTGGTCATACCACTGCCGACACGCTGCCTGAAAAATGCCCCGTCTGCGGTGCAAAACAGGAAAAATACAGGCATTTCAAATAAAACAAATGCCGCCCGGACGGGCGGCATTTTAGTGAATGGTCACTTTTTTTGCAGCAAGATAAATCGTCATTAATGAGTGAGGCAGGGATGCCAGCAGTGCGGTGAGAAAAGGGTTCCAACGAATACTTTGCCACATACCAAACCATTCCAGCCCAAGTTGGACGGCTACCGCGCCTGTGATAAAAATCAGAATATAGCCCGGATAGTAGTACCATGGTTTATGATGGGGAAAAAAGACGGCAAAGGCGATGGTAGGTGGAACCCAGGCCAGAGGTGTGAAGACAGGGATACCCAGAACAGTCGGGTCACCGACCAGGCGAAAGGCATTGAATAAAGTTTGGAAGAACCCGGTGATTACAATGGCCATGATAAATCCGAACCAGAAGCCAAAAGGAACCAAGCGTCTGATTTTGTCCTGCGGTATAATTAAAATCATGGCGATATACAGAAAAACGGTAAGCATAAACCATAAAAACCACTGGTTTGACTGTATTGTCATTTTTATTTGCCTCCTGAACTTCCTTCTATTATGAGAATACCCCAATTTTACCGGGCTCTATTCATAATACCGGAATATGTTATAATGAAGATAAAGTGCAATGAACAGGGGAGTGGGCCAATGGGGATGAGGCAGAACAAGGCACCGGAAGACCTGCAGTTAATTCTCTGGACAATTATTAATTCTATTCAGGATGCCATATCCGTAGTGGATGAGAACGGAATCGGAATTCTGTTTAATAAGGCGTACTGTAAGCTGACCGGGCTGCATGAAACAGATGTCCTGAACAAACCGGCTTCTGTTGATATTGCCGAAGGGGAAAGTGTTCATATGAAAGTCCTTGAAACCAGGCAGCCGATTAAAGGTGTCCCCATGAAGGTGGGCCCGTATAAACGGCATGTGCTAGTTTCCTGTGCACCATTGGTTATTAACGGAAAACTGCGGGGCAGTGTGGGCATCATTCATGATGTTTCGGAAATCCGGGCTCTGATGGACGAACTGCAGCGGACAAAGCAAAAAGTCAGGCAATTGGAATCAAAATATTCATTTGAAGATATTATCGGCCATAGTGCTGCCCTGAAGCAGGCTATCAACCTGGCAAAAGTAGCTGCCGTTACCCCGGCTAATGTACTATTGCGTGGAGAATGCGGTACAGGAAAGGAACTTTTTGCCCATGCCATACATGAGGCAAGCCCGCGACGTGAAAAACAGTTTATCCGGGTTAATTGCAGTGCGCTGCCGGAAAACCTCCTGGAGAGCGAACTGTTCGGGTATACAGAGGGAGCGTTTACAGGTGCCCGCAAGCAAGGTAAAAAAGGTATTTTTGAAGAAGCCAGCGGCGGAACCATCTTTCTTGATGAAATCGGTTCCATGGAGCTGAGCCTGCAGGCAAAAATGCTGCGCGTACTACAGGAGGGTGAGATTGTCCGGATTGGTGAGGCCAGGCCTATTCCGGTGGATGTGCGCATTATCGCTGCCACAAATGCCAATCTGGAGGCGCTGATTACTGCCGGCAGGTTCCGCAAAGATCTTTACTACCGTCTAAATGTTTTCCCGATTTATATTCCGTCACTGGCTGAAAGAAAGGAAGACGTACCGCTTCTCGCCCAGTATTATCTGAACCGTATGGGGCAGGATTATAACCGGCTCGGGGCAACTCTGTCAACCGAAACATCTGAAATCCTGCAGCAGTATGACTGGCCGGGAAATGTCCGGGAATTAAAAAATGTTATCGCCCGTTCACTGATAAATCTTAAAAGGGATGAAACTGTGGTGGAAAGCCGCCATCTGATGTTTTCTCTGAGCAACGGGGAAAATTACGATGAAATTGAGGCCGGGGGAAGCTGTGCCTACAACGGTGAATCTCTGGCAACCTTGCAGGCCCGCTGGGAAAAAGGTGTTTTACTCGAAGCTCTGCGCGGAGCGGGCGGCAATAAAACGGAAGCAGCAAGACAGCTGAAAATCTCCATTCGTAACTTATATAATAAACTGGAGAAATACGAAATCAAGGAATAAGTGATACCCGGCCGTCAGGCCGGGTTTTTCTTATGTTAAGATCACTCCCGGTTGGCACGGTACTTGCGTATGATATGAGTAAGAGAAAGATAAACAACGGGTTAGACCCATATACGCAAGGAAAGAGTCGTTTCGCAATAATATAAATTGCAAACACCTGCATGCAAAATATTGCATGCCATGAAGGAAGTTGCAAAAAAATTCTGACGAATGGAGAGATGCGCATGGATTGCTTTGTAGGTATGGAGCGGTTCGGCATGGAGGAATTGGTGTTTTGCAGCGACAGGCAAACCGGTCTGAAGGCGATTATTGCCGTTCATGACACAACGCTGGGGCCTGCTATGGGCGGAACACGCATGAAAGCATATTCCTCAGAGGACGAGGCGCTGGAAGATGTTTCAGCGCTTGCCCGGGCTATGACCTATAAAGCATCCATGGCAGGGCTTGATTTCGGGGGCGGGAAAGCGGTTATTATCGGTGATCCCGCTGAAATGAAAGATGAGACTCTCCTGCGGGCGTACGGCCGTTTTGTGCAAAGGCTCGGAGGCCGGTATATCACTGCGGTTGATTCCGGTATCAACGAGTTTGATATTGACTGCATCCGCAGGGAAACAGGTTTTGCTCTGGGCGGCAGCGCAGCAGGTGGCCGCGGGGGTTGCCCCTCACCCGCCACCGCATATGGAGTGTGGCAGGGCATCAGAGCCTGTGCTCAGACTGTATTTGGCTCTCCCGAACTTAAAGGACGGGTTATTGCTGTTCAGGGCCTGGGCAGTGTGGGGCGCGTACTCTGCCAGCATTTGGCGGGGGAAGGCGCCAGCCTGGTAGTCACAGATATCGACGCCGACCGGGGCAAAGCGTTCGCCATCCAGGTGGGAGCCGGCTGGGTGGAACCGGAGGAAATCCATAAAGTTCACTGTGATATTTTTGCTCCGTGTGCGCTGGGTGGCGTGGTAAAAAAGGAAACGCTGCCGGAGCTCGATTGCCGGATTTTGGCGGGTGCCACCAATAATGTGCTGGCTGATCACGCACTTTGCGATGAGCTGCACCGAATGGGAATTCTTTACGCACCGGACTATGTAATTAATGCGGGAGGCTTGATTTACATCGCCTATGAGCGGACACCGTATCTGCCCAAGGAAATTATGAAAATCGTCGGACAAATTGGTGAAAGACTGCTGTTGGTGATGGAGCGTGCAGCAAAAGAAGATGCGTCGCCGCTGTGGGTGGCAAACAGGATGGCTGAGGAACGAATTACAGCTGTCAGGGAACTGCTCGCATTGCGGTCGGGATTTTAAAGAAAAAGGAGGAGAGACAATGAGCAGAATGAATGGTTTGGTGGAAATCAGGCTGCATGGACGCGGCGGACAGGGCGTTGTTTTTGCTGCAACCGCAATTGCGGAGGCGGCTTACCGCGAGGGGAAACATGTGCAGGCATTTGGCATTTACGGAGCCGAGCGTCGGGGAGCACCTGTCGCAGCGTTTGTCCGTGTCAGTGACCGGCCGGAGATGCCGCGCTGCCAAATTCAGCAGCCGGACATCGTTGTTTCGTTCGATATGAATCTGCCCCGGGAGCAAGTGGTAAAAGGGTTGAAACCGGGTGGGATGCTGTTGGTTAACTGCGACGACATTGCCGCGTGCAGTGAACTGTGTGACGGCCGGGGATTTGACACACGTTTTGTCGATGCGTCAGGAATTGCTTTGAAAAACGGGCTAGGTTCCGTAGGTATTCCGATTATTAATACTGTGATGCTTGGCGCACTGGTTCGTGTGGGCGATATTTGCTCCCTTGAAGCCCTGCAGGCCGTGCTTCAGGAAAAAATTCCGCGCTTTACGGATAAAAATCTGGCTGCCGCCTCCGACGGCTACAACAGCGTAAGGGAGCTTAACTGCTATGCGGCCGCTCTGTAAGGAACCGATTCCCTATAATATAGGCAGTGGAACCATGCCCACATTGGTCAACAAAACCGGTGACTGGCGTTTTACAACACCGGTCAGAAGAGAAAAAACCTCACCCTGCACGGCAGCGTGTCCTTTGCACAGCGGTATTGCAGAATGGGTGGAGCAGGTCAGAGGTGGGGATTATGCGGCAGCGTGGCGTATCCTATCCCGCTACAATCCGTTTCCCGCCGTTACCGGTTATGTATGTTACCATTATTGTGAGAATGACTGCAGCCGCGGTCAGCGCGATGAATCCGTGGCTGTGGGTGAGTTGGAGAAGCAGGTTGGGCTCTGGCGGCAGAAACAATTCGCTGCAGGCGATATCGGGCCGCGCTCCAAGCGGCTGCTGCCACTGGATGTGGCCGTTGTCGGCTCAGGTCCGGCGGGTCTTGCCTGTGCGTACTACCTGGCTATGCTCGGTGTGGGTGTAACCGTTTTTGAACGGGAGCCTGTAGCCGGAGGAATGCTGGCTCTGGGTATTCCGGAGTACCGGTTGCCCCGTGATGTTTTAGAAAAAGAACTGGCGATGCTTCGCTCGTTGGGTGTCACCATCAGGACCGGAATAGAGCTGGGAAGGGAAATCAGCCTTGCACAGCTTGAAGGGGAGTACAATGCAGTATTTCTCGCCACAGGCGCTTCCCTCGAGAAGAAAATCGGTATTCCGGGAGAAGGACTGCCCGGTGTATTCGGTGCTCTGGAGTATCTTCGTGCTATCCATCTTGGCGGTGACTTGCCCAATGCCAACTCTGTGGTTGTAATCGGTGGAGGCAATGCTGCCATTGATGCGGCGACCACTGCACGTCTTCGCGGTGCGCAGGTTATCCTGGCCTATCGACGCACGCGGGAAGCAATGCCCGCTCACGTCGATGAAGTGCGGGCGGCAGAAGAGGCCGGCGTGCAGTTTTTGTTTCAGGTTATGCCTCAGGAAGTGCGGGGGGATGGCCGGGCTCGCGAAATCAGCTTAATCCGGACGGAGTCTCATGTCAGAGAAGAGCGCCTGCGTGTCATACCCAATTCCGGGTTTTCGCTGACCTGTGATATGGTGCTGGTGGCAACGGGTCAGGAAGCAGATTTTTCCTTTACGCCTGAGCCCCTGCATGTATCGGCGGATACGGCCCTGACAAAAAAAAGCAGAGTATTTGCCGGAGGAGACCTTGCGCTGGGTCCTGCCAATGTGGCGGCAGCCATAGCCGGCGGCCGGGAAGGTGCCCGGGCCATTGCCGCTTATCTGGAACTTGATATAACAACAAAAGAGGGTACGGTTATCGCTCCCCCACTTAGTGATGCCGCCCCCGTTATTGCCTATACCTCTCTTAATCCTTTTATTTTCCCCATGCAGGGCCGTGCGGCTCATCCAGAAACGGAAGCGGGCCGCTGCCTCTCCTGCGGGCGCTGCAACGATTGCGGCGTATGCTGGACGTTTTGTCCTGATATTGCGGTATCAGACCGGGAGCAGGGGCATGAGTTTCTCCTGGATTACTGCAAGGGATGCGGAATATGCGCCAGGGAATGCCCCGGTGGGGTACTGGAAATGGAGGTGGATGCAGGTGGAACAGAAAATCATCACGGGTAATCAGGCGGTGGCACACGCCGTCCGACTCAGCCGGGTCCAGGTGGTATCCGCTTACCCTATCACACCGCAGACAGCAGTGATGGAAACACTGGCGGACATGTGGGCAGCCGGCGAGTATGGCGGAGAGTATGTCTCTGTCGAGTCGGAAAACTCGGCGCTGGCATACTGTGTCGGTGCTGCTTACGGCGGAGCACGGACGTTTACCGCCACATCCGCCCATGGCCTTGCCTATATGCACGAACTGATTCACTGGTCTGCGGGGGCGCGCCTGCCGCTTGTCATGACAAATGCCAACCGGGCCATGGGAGCGCCTTGGTGTATTGAGTCGGACCAGACAGACAGCCTCTCACAACGGGATACCGGCTGGGCACAATTTTACTGTGCCAATGTGCAGGAAATCCTTGATACGGTGATTGTCGCTTTCCGTCTTGCCCAGGAAGCCCATATTCCCGTTATGGTGGTCTATGACGGATTTTATCTTTCACATACCTATGAAGCGGTGACTATACCGGATCAGGAGACGGTGGACCGTTTCCTGCCGCAACCTCCGTCCGGCCCGGCATTTGATCTGGAATCTCCTGCTAACCGGCACGGCATTGTTAACTCGGAAGTGATGTCAAAACTAATGAACTCCCGTTTCGCAGCCACGGCGGCCATGGGAAGCCTTTATCCTGTGCTAAACGACGAATACGCAAGGTGTACAGGACGCAGTTACCCGGCGGTTGAATACAGCGGCAAGGATAAGGCCGACACCTTATTTATGACGGCGGGCGGTATGGCCCAGACCATAAAAAGTTTCCTGGCTGCTCCGCAACGAGACGAGGCCCTGGTCCGCCTCAAGCAGTTCAGGCCGTTTCCGGCAGAAGAAGTCCGTTGTATACTGGCACAGCCCCATGTAAGGCGGGTTATTATGGTGGACCGCAATGCTTCGATGGGCGTAGGTGGCATTTTTGCCCAGGAGGTACGGGCGGCTCTTTATGGCGCTGATTATATGCCGGAAATTATTGAACTGAACCTCTCCGGCGGTGTGGATCTCACCCCCGCCATTCTGGAGAAAGCATTAAATGCCGCATCCGGAGGAGAAAAAATGATATGGGCGGTGAATTTGCTATGACCGGTATCTGCAATCTGCCCCGTGAAGAATATCTCTTCTCCGGACATACAGCATGTCCCGGGTGCTCGGCAGCACTGACGGTGCGCCATTTGACCAAAACACTGGGTAAGAACACCGTCTTTGTGATTACTGCCTGCTGCTTTAGTATTATTTCCGGTCAGCTGCCGCTGCGTACCTTTGACCTGAATGTTTTCCACTGTCCGTTTCCCAGTTCTGCGGCTACAGGCAGCGGGCTCAAGCGCGGCCTCACCGCCATGGGAGACAGCTCTACCCAGGTGGTGGTACTGGCCGGTGACGGTGGTACATTCGACATCGGCTTGCAGGGCCTCTCGGCTGCCGCAGAGCGGAATGAAGACATTATATTCATCTGTTATGACAATGAAGCCTATATGAACACCGGTATGCAGCGTAGTTCGGCCACACCATACGGTTCGAAATCCAATACAACTCCGGCGCCGAAAGTAAAGGAAAATCCCAAAAAAGATATTATGAAAATCATCGCTGCACATAAAATCCCCTATGCCGCCACAGCCACAGTTGCTTACCCGGCTGACCTGCAGGCAAAATTCAGGAGAGCCAAAGAAACTAAAGGCTTCCGTTTTTTCCATCTGCTTTGTCCCTGTCCGCCCGGCTGGGGAATCGAGAGTGACGAAACCATTCATTTTTCCCGGCTTGCAGTGGATACGGGAGTTTTCCCGCTCTATGAAATGGTTAACGGTGACGAAATAACGTTGACGCACAATCCCGGCATGCGTAAACCGGTCAGTGAATATATCGGGGGACAGCGCCGCTTCTCCATGCTAAATGAGGAAGAAATGGCGAAGATTCAAAAAGAAGTGGACAGAAACTGGCAGCATTTACTCAGCAAAACAATCAGCTGACATTTTTATACACACAGCAAAAGGACCGGCAAACTGCCGGTCCTTTTGCAGGAATGCCTGCTGTATTGTAGAATAAAAATGAACGGAAGCGACAAACGATAGGATGTGATAAATATGACAGAAGGAAGCCGTGCCTGCGGGCTCAGTCCCTTTCTCGTCATGGAAGTTTTAGAAAAAGCACAACACCTCGAAGCTGCCGGCCGTCACATTATTCATCTGGAAATCGGTGAACCTGACTTTGATACGCCCGAACCTGTCAGGGATGCAGCTTTTCGGGCGCTTCGGGCCAATGACACCCACTATACCCACAGCCTGGGCAAAAAAACTCTGCGGGAAGAGGTAGCCGCTTACTACCACAGGCACTACGGCGTGGAGATATCAGCGGATCAGGTGCTGGTCACATCCGGAACATCCCCGGCCATGCTGCTGATCTTTTCCGCCCTTTTGTCACAGGGGACAGAGGTGATTATCTCCGACCCTTATTACGCCTGCTACCCGAATTTCATTCGTTATGTGGGCGGTGAACCGACCTGCGTACCCGTCAGGGAGGAAGATGGCTTTAAGTACAGAAAAGAGGATATTGAGCGGAAGCTGACAGCCAATGTCCGGGCCATTCTGGTTAACTCCCCCTCGAATCCGACGGGAAATGTGTTTAGCGCGGACCAGCTGCGTGAAATTGCCTCCCTTGCTTCGGATGATCGCTATATTGTTTCAGATGAAATTTATCACGGACTGACGTATGAGGGGAAAGACCATTCCGTTCTTGAATTTACCGATCGCGCTTTTGTTATTAACGGCTTCTCAAAAAAATACGCCATGACCGGCTGGCGGCTCGGCTATGTGATTGCGCCGCCGGAGTTTGTGCGACCGATGCAAATTCTGCAGCAGAATCTGTTTATCAGTGCCTGCTCTTTTTCCCAGGAGGCAGCGATAGCAGCCCTGCGTGACTGTGACGGCCACGTTGCGGAGATGGTGGCTGTGTATAATAAGCGGCGGCTCTACCTGCTGGAGCGCCTGCGCCGGATGAATATTGCCCCCAGTGTACCGCCAACGGGCGCATTTTACATGCTGGCCAATGTAAAAGAGTATACAAATGACTCATATGGATTCGCTTTTGAATGCCTGGAGAAGGCCGGCGTGGCTGTAACACCGGGAATTGACTTTGGCCCGAACCTGGAGGGGTATATCCGGCTCTCTTATGCCAATTCTATGGAAAATCTCGAGGAAGGGATGAACCGTCTGGAAAAATTTCTGCAAACAAAATAAAAAGAAAAAACGTATCTTCAGTTTGAAGATACGTTTGTTTATTCCTTGGTTGCGGGGACAGGATTTGAACCTGCGACCTCCGGGTTATGAGCCCGACGAGCTACCAACTGCTCCACCCCGCGGCAACAAAAATAATTATAACACGGAATACAGGAGAAGTCAAATCAAATGTCGAAAAATTATATGTCTGGCGGTAATGCAGGGTTTCATGTATAATAAAGCTTGTATGTATTTTATCTGCGGGGTGCAATAATGGACAAGGAAAAATGGCTGCCGGTCCTGGCCGGTGTTACAGTATCTGTTTTGTTTGGACTATCGTTTATGTTTACAAGGGAAGCGCTTGATATTCTGGCGCCGCTGCACCTCTTGGGTTTTCGTTTTGCCCTGGCCGCACTTTCCCTGACAATTTTGCGCTACGCAGGCCTGATCCGTGTGGATTTGCGGGGGAAAAATCTCAGCGCACTATTTGTGGTAGCTCTTTTTCAGCCGGTGTTATATTTCATCTTTGAAACAAACGGCGTGAGGCTTACATCAGCATCGGAGGCGGGCATGATGATGGGCCTGATTCCTGTGGTGGTAGTGCTGCTTGAAATTCCGTTCTTTAAATCCGTCCCGTCTCTGAAGCAGCTGGCAGCCGTGGTGCTGTCGGTAGCCGGCGTCTTTTTTATTGTGATAATGAAGGGCAATGTGGAACTCGGGTATAACATCTGGGGAACTCTGGCGCTGTTGGGTGCCGTGGTTTCTGCCGGCCTGTACAATATTTACTCCAAAAAATCCACGCTGGCGTTTACACCTGTGGAAATTACCTATTTAATGATGTGGGCCGGTGCGATCCTCTTCAACGGTCTGGAGATAACAACGCAGGCCGTGAACGGTACGTTGTGGCAAATGTTTGTGCCGCTTGCCAATCCCCGGATTTTGCTTGCTGTAACGTATCTGGGCATTCTTTCATCTGTGGTGGCTTTTTTTCTGATGAATTTTATGCTCTCAAAGATTCGTGCTTCTCAGACAGCTACATATATTAACCTGACAACGGTTGTGGCTATACTCGGCGGCGTTCTTTTTCGTGGCGAGACATTTGCCTGGTTTCAGGGCGTGGGTGCGGTAATGATTATTCTCGGTGTCTGGGGCACAGCGTGGTTTGGCCGTGAGGAAACCAGTCTGCAAGGGGTTAGGGCGGTTGTTGAAAGCGATTAATTTATTATGCCAAAACCTTACAACTAACCCGCTCCTATAATAATTAGAATTTCTTTAAAATATTATAATCATTTTTTTGGTTTTTTTTATTTTAGGGCAGGATTTTTATTTAGCCATAAGAATATTAATTAGTAGCGCAAAATTGTGAATAGTCTGAGCAAATACACAGTTAACAGTATAAGGGAGGGAAAAGGATGCGTGAAATCAACGTGGCGGAAATCACGGCCGCCATCGCAGAGCTAAGCATGGATGCCAACTATAATCTGGGGGATGACGTGTATAATGCATTTCAGGAAGCGTTAAAAAAAGAAACGTCTCCCACCGGTAAAAATGTCTTGGAGCAACTAATTACCAATGCGCAAATCGCCAAAGAAGAGCAGGTTCCCATGTGTCAGGACACTGGATATGCCGTTATTTTTGTAGAGTTGGGACAAGATGTGCACCTGGTGGGCGGTGACCTTTATGAAGCCATCAACGAAGGCGTCCGCAAGGGATACGGAGACGGCTATCTCCGCAAGTCTATCGTAAGTGACCCGATTAACCGGGTAAATACAAAAGACAATACACCGGCCGTGGTTCATGTGGATATCGTCCCGGGGGACAAAGTTAAACTGACGATCGCGCCCAAGGGCGGCGGCAGTGAAAATATGAGCGCTGTGAAAATGCTCAAGCCTGCAGACGGCGCCAAAGGCGTCGTAGATTTTGTGGTGGAGTCAGCCAAAAAAGCCGGGGCCAACCCCTGCCCGCCCATCATTATTGGTGTAGGTATCGGCGGGACATTCGAAAAGGTTGCCTATCTGGCCAAAAAGGCCTTGCTGCGTGAACTGGGCCAGTCCCACCCGGATCCGTTTTATGCGGAGATGGAAAATGAAATTCTCGAAAAAGTTAATAAGCTGGGGGTTGGACCGCAGGGGTTCGGCGGCCGGACCACCGCACTGGCTGTCCATATTGAAACCTACCCGGCGCATATTGCCAGTATGCCGGCTGCAGTAAACATTAACTGTCATGCTGCGCGGCATAAAGAAAGAGTTATTTAGCACCCGGTATTTTGAGAAGGGAGGTATTCTACATGACGGTTAAAAGAATTTCCGCACCGCTTTCCGACGACGATATCATGCAGCTCAAAGCGGGTGACAATGTTTTAATCTCCGGGGTGATTTTTACCGGACGGGATGCGGCGCATAAAAAACTGGTGGACCTGGTACAGGCGGGCGAGCCGCTGCCAGTAGATTTCACAGGGCAGATAATTTACTACGTCGGGCCTTCCCCGGCCAAGCCGGGCAAGGTGATTGGCTCAGCCGGCCCCACCACAAGCGGGCGGATGGATGCCTATACCCCGACCATGCTGGAGCAGGGCCTCAAGGCCTGTATCGGGAAAGGCGGCCGCAGCCAGGCGGTGAAAGACGCTCTGGTGAAACATAAAGGGGTTTATCTGGCATCAACCGGCGGTGCTGCGGCACTGTTGGCAAAAACAGTGAAAAAAGCGGACGTGGTAGCCTATCCCGAACTGGGGCCGGAAGCCATTTACCGTCTCGAAGTGGAAGATTTTCCGGCAACTGTTGTAAACGATGCTTACGGCAACGACATCTATGAAGAAGGAATCAAGCAATACGCCATTAGTGACTAATCGGCAAAAATAATCTAAAAGACTGAAGGGAGAGTTTATCATGACGATGAAGCGTGCAAAAATCAGTGTGATTGGTGCCGGTTTTACCGCCCAGGGCACAGTGCTTGGCTGTGCGGAGAGGGAACTTGGCGATATAGTTCTGCTTGATATCCCCCAGAAAGAAAACTTTGCAAAGGGTGTTGCCCTGGACCTGCTGGAGGCGACTCCCGTAAATTTAAAAGATCTGAACATTTACGGTACCGCCGATTACGCCGACATTGAAGGCTCCGATGTAGTGGTGGTTACTGCCGGTTTCCCCCGCAAGCCCGGCATGAGCCGTGAAGACCTGATTTCCAAGAGCGGCGGGGTTGTTTCCCAGGTTGCCGAAAATATTGCCAAGTATGCGCCGGATGCCTTTGTAATTGTGCTCACCAACCCGGTTGACTCCATGACGTACACCATGTTTAAAAAGACAGGCTTCCCGAAGAACAGAGTGCTTGGACAGTCCGGCGTGTTGGATACCGCCCGCTACCGTACCTTTATCTCCCAGGCCCTCAACGTTTCCGTCAGGGACATCAGCGCGCTGGTTCTTGGCGGTCATGGCGACGAGATGGTACCCCTGGTACGCTACACCAGCATCGGCGGTGTCCCGCTTCAAAAACTGATGCCGCAGGAGACCATTGATGCCATTGTTGAGCGCACCCGCAAAGGCGGCGGTGAAATTGTCAACCTGATGGGCACCAGTGCCGGTTATGCGCCCGGTGCAGCCATCGCCCAGATGGCAGAGGCGATTATCAGGGATCAGCACCGTGTCCTGCCCGCCATTGCATACCTGGAAGGGGAATATGGCCTGAATGATATGTATCTTGGTGTGCCGGCCATTATCGGAGGCAACGGCCTTGAAAAGATTATCGAGGTTGACCTGACAGCCGAAGAGGCTGAAGAACTGGCCAAGAGCGCTGCTGGCGTAAAGAAGACCATTGAATACGTCAAAGAAAATGTTCTTTAACATCATTTAGAGGGGAGAAACATTGTGGAGCAACAATTTGTAAACATTTATATTATGGGGAAGAAGTACGAAGTCCCTGCCGTGCTGACAATTATGAATGCCATGGAGTACGCCGGTTACCAACTGGTACGCGGTTGCGGCTGCCGTGCCGGCTTCTGCGGTGCCTGTGCAACGGTTTACCGCATTCAGGGTGACTATGATCTGAAAGTCGGATTGGCCTGTCAGACAAAGGTCGAACCGGAAATGTACCTGACACAGATACCGTTTTTCCCGGCACAAAAGTCGGAGTATAACATCCAGGAACTGAAGCCCTCAGCGGAGCAAATCGCTCAGTTTTACCCTGAAATATACCGCTGTATCGGCTGTAATGCCTGTACCAAAATCTGCCCCCAGGATTTGAAAGTAATGCAGTATATCGGTTACGCCCAGCGCGGCCAGATTGACCGCTGCGCCGATGAGTCCTTTGACTGTGTGATGTGCGGACTCTGTGCGTCCCGCTGTCCGGCTCAGATTGTCCACTTTAATGTGGGGATTCTGGCACGCCGTCTCTATTCCCGCCATATTGCGCCACCCGCCCAACATCTGAAAGACCGGGCGGATGAAATTGAGGCCGGGAAGTTCGACGAGGAAATTGACAAATTGATGAAGGCTTCCAAAGAAGAACTAAGAGAGCTTTACGGTAAGCGGGATATCGAAAAATAACAGTCCAGGACTTGGAGATTAGGAGGAGAACCGTATGTCTTACACTCCGCAAATGCGGGAACTGATAAAGAAAGTGGAAGAAACCCGCGCTGAACGTGTGCAAAAAGGCCATTTTCAGCGCATGACAATGGACGAGCGGGATGTGGTCTTAAAAAACTTCCACCCCGACTTCATTGAAGCCAGTATGCGCCCTCTGCCGGTGGGCCCCAACAAGGATTACAGGGTGCCGCATGAATTCGCGGACCTGATTGAGGCTCGCAGCCGCATTGAAGGCCTGGGTTTTGATTTGGAGAAATTTGATTATGACGTGGATGTCCTGGTGGTGGGCGGCGGCGGTGCCGGTGCATCCGCTGCTCTGCTGGCACAGGAACAGGGCGCCGACGTATTAATGGTTACCAAGCTTCGTTTCGGTGACGCCAATACCGTCATGGCCCAGGGCGGCATTCAGGGCGCCGACAAGGAGAATGACTCTCCTGCCATACACTACCTGGATGTTATGGGCGGCGGCCGTTTTGAAAACGTGCCGGAACTGGTTCGTGCCCTTACGTCAGATGCTCCACTAGCTCTGAAATGGCTTGAGGAACTGGGCACCATGTTTGACAAGTATGAAGACGGCACCATGAAGAGTATCCACGGCGGCGGTACATCCCGTAAGCGGATGCACTCGGCCCGGGACTACTCCGGTGCGGAAATTATGCGCACCCTGCGTGACGAAGTGCGGAACCGCGGCGTTCGCGTCATTGAGTTCTGCGCCGTCGTTGAACTGCTCAAAGATGAAGACGGGAAGGTCGGCGGCGCCATTCTTTATAACATGGAGACCGGTGAATACCAGGTTGTCCGTGCCAAGGCTGTCATTCTCGCTGTGGGTGGTTCCGGCCGCCTGGAGTACCAGGGCTTCCCCACCACCAACCACTATGGTGCCACAGCAGACGGCCTGGTCATTGGTTACCGTGCCGGTGCCGAGCTGGCCTTTATGCATACCATGCAGTATCATCCCACAGGTGCCGCATACCCGCCGCAGATTATCGGTCTGCTGATTACCGAAAAGGTCCGCGGACTGGGAGCAGAGCCGGTTAACATTGACGGCGAACAGTTTGTTTACCACCTGGAAACCCGGGACGTGGAAGCAGCAGCCATCATCCGTGAAGTCAAAGAACGTAAAAAGGGTATCCCCACGCCCACCGGTATGGTCGGTGTCTGGCTGGATTCTCCAATGATTGACATGCTGCACGGCCCCGGCACCATTGAAAAAGAACTGCCGGCCATGGTTCGTCAGTTTGCCCGTTTCGGCGTGGATATCATCAAAGAGCCCATGCTGATTTATCCGGCGCTTCACTATCAAAACGGCGGCCTGCTCATCAATGAAAACGGCATGACCAACGTGGAAAACCTTTATGTGGCCGGTGAAGCCGCAGGCGGGGTCCACGGCGGTAACCGCCTGATGGGTAACTCCCTGCTTGACATCGTCGTCTTTGGACGCCGCGCCGGCCGGCATGCGGGCTCCCGCGCCAAGGATATCAAAGTCAAAAAGCTGAACCTGAACCATGTGGCCGAATATCACAAGGAACTGGAAGATGCCGGCGTCGACACAGGCGATCGCGTATCCCCCATACTTCTGCCACGGTACACCCACAAAATCGTCGAAGAAGAATAAACAATAATAAAGACACCGGGGACAGGTTCCGGTGTCCTCAAAAAACTAAATATTGGCATAGAAATGAAGACACCGGAACCTGTCCCCGGTGTCTTCATTTGTTAGAGGTTTGTGAAAATCGAGTGTAGTTCTATACCCCTGGGGGTGCTTCCATCGTTTCTACCACAAGGTCATTTACCATCTCGCCGTCAATATGGAAGCGCACATGAAATACAGGCAGGTCGGGGTAGAAACGTGCATAAGCCGCAGGAAAGGTTAGCACCTGCAAAACGGCTTCATCTTCTGCCGGTTCTGTTGTTTCCAGAAAAACATCCATTGTATGGTCCTGGTTCTCCCGGTAACCAACAAAAGTAATTTCGTATCCGCTTGTTGGTTTTTCACCCATGGTGGCAACCAGGTAGAGCACATCTTCGACCTGATAAGCATACTGATCTTCTGACTCCCGGTCAATCTCACTCATGATAAAAGCTGGGACATCCTCTTCTATAATCAAATTGATATCAGAAACAGGGTCAAAATCCGAGGGTGGCTGTTCTCTGCTGCCACCGCCGCAGGCTGTCAGAGACAGAAGCAGAATACCTGAAAGCAGGAGAAAGAACAATTTCTTCATGTTAATCCCTCACCTTGGCTGTTTTATTTCTTACCGATGCTATTTTGCCGGTCATGGTTGCTAATTTGTCCCGCCGGTCATCGATTTTTATTGTTGTGTATACACGCTGAGCACCGTGGGGAAATGGTACTTCGTGCAGTCTGCGCAAAAGCGGCCAGAGTGTGTTTAGTTCTCCTTCAATGACTGTGGACATTGGTGTCAGAGTAAAGGTGACATCTTTTTCCTTAGCCAGGACATCGTGGATGGCTGCCACATAGTCGCTGACACTGGTACCTGCTGTGCCGATTGGGACGACGGATAATTCAACAATGGCCATCATAACACCTCCTGTCTGTAATTTTATCAAAATCATAACAGGAGTTATAGAGAAAAGTTCTTAACAAAAAAGGAAAATCCGGCTCTCCGGGAGAAACAGAGTACAAACAATAGTGGGGAGGTAGAGAGATGAAGCTCTTGTCAGATGTACGGGTATTGGACCTGACCCGGCTGTATCCGGGCCCTTTTTGTACGATGATGATGGCGGATATGGGGGCGGAAGTGATAAAAATTGAAAGCCCCGGTGAAGGAGATTATATGCGGGACATGGGCCCGGCTCCCGAAGGCGGGGACAGCCTGTATTTTAAACTGTTAAACAGAAATAAAAAAAGTATGACTCTCAACCTCAAGGCCAAGGGTGCAGCGCAGGTCTTTTTGCGTCTGGCGGCAGAGGCCGATGTAATCGTGGAAGGCTTTCGGCCTGGTGTGGTAGACTCACTGGGTGTAGGGTATAAAGATGTATGCCAGGTCAATCCGGACATTGTCTACTGCTCTATTACAGGGTATGGCCAGGAGGGGCCCTGCAGTAAGCGGGCCGGGCATGACCTGAACTACATTGCATTGGCAGGAATACTGGGAATAACCGGCAATGCCGGCAGTGCACCTGCTATTCCCGGTGTACAAATTGGGGATGTGGGTGGTGGAGCCCTGATGGGACTTTCTGCCGTTTTGGCCGCCCTGTATGCCCGCGAACGCGGCCAGGGCGGACGCTATCTGGATATTGCCATGCTTGACGGCCTGGTGTCATGGCTGCCGCTTGCCATGGCGGAGGTCTTTGCCGGCAACAGTGTTGTGCGGGGAGGCGCTGCGTTAAACGGTGGACTTGCCTGTTACCATGTGTATGAAACAGCTGACGCCAAACACATGACGCTGGCAGCCCTGGAGCAAAAATTCTGGCAGGCTTTCTGTCAAGCGGTTACACGAGACGATTTATGCGAATTACAGTACCAGCCAGATCAGGCAGCTCTCAAAAAAGAATTGGCAAAAATATTTAAAAGTAGAACCAGAAGCGAGTGGGAAGAAACGTTTGCCAATGTCGATGCCTGTTGTGAACCTGTATTGGACCTTGTTGAAGTGGGGCGGCATCCGCAGGTCCGGGCAAGAGGTATGGTAAGCGGGAATTCGTTGGGCTGCCCGATTCGTATTCAGGGAGAAGAAATGGCTGTAACTGATGCGCCGGCACTTGGCTGTCATACCGTGGAAGTTCTTAGTGAAAACGGATTTAGTGAGACAGAAATAGCCACATTAAGGGAAAAAGGAATTGTGTAAAACGTAACAAGACAGAATAATCAGAAAATTCAAAAATAAGGTATTGATTTTATCCGACAGTTTCGGTATAATTACAATTAAAAATAGTCAGAAATTAACTAGAATAAGAATAACTGTTTAATGCCTATCCCCCTATCTGTCAGTGGGGGATGAATTTGAGAAAAAGTAGACAGAAAATTCAAAATAAATAAAAAACTCACAATGTGCCCACTAGACACGGAGGTGTTGCCTAAAGGTACAGTAAAAGATATTCGGAGTCAGGCAGAGTAAGAAAAAAGAAGAGGAGGTTTTTGGTTTGACTGAAGAGCTAAAATATTCATCCGTTGACAAAGAAACCGCCGATGCGCACTGGAAAGAAAATTCAAGTCTTGTTACCATGCTGCTTGTAATTTGGTTTATTGTAACCTGGGTGGCTGCTATTTTTGCGGGAGCGCTAAATTCCATTCGTATTATGGGATTCCCGTTTGGTTATGTCATGGGTTCAATGCTGGCACTGTTTGTTTACACCGGAATGATCTTTTACTACGCCCGCCGGATGGATGAAATTGACGAAAAATACGGCATGAAAGAATAAGGCAGGCGAAAGAAGAGGAGGAGACATATGAAGGACAGACAATGGTTTCTGTTTTCGTTGGGAATTATTGTATCCCTATTGGCCCTGATTGGGATCTTTACCGTGATGGAAGGCCAGAACATGATTCAGCCCCGCACGATCGGCCTGATTTTCTTCTTTGGTACAGTCGCCCTTTACGCCGTGGTAGGCTTGCTGGTTTCAGCCCGGAAAGTTGCCGACTACTATGTGGCCGGCCGTGACATTCCCGCGTTTTACAACGGAATGGCCGGTGGCGCGAACTGGATGAGTGCTGCTTCCGTTATCGGTATGGCAGGTACCATTTATCTCTTAGGTTACGACGGCCTGGCCTATATTATGGGCTGGACCGGCGGCTACGTTCTTTTAGCGCTTTTGATCGCACCGTATATCCGTAAAATGCGGGCCTATACAGTGCCTGACTTTATGGCCGCCCGTTACGGCGGCAATGTGGCCCGGGGCCTTTCCGTTTTTGCCGCGTTGGCGATGAACGTTGTCTACCTGATTCCGCAGTTTATGGGTATCGGCATGATTGCCAGCCGTTTTCTCGGCCTGCCGTTTGAGTGGGGCGTTTTCGTCGCCCTGGCGGTTATTCTGCTCTGCACATTCTCCGGCGGTATGCGCGGTGTTACCTGGGTATCTGTTGCCCAATACCTGGTGATTATTGTGGCTTATCTGGTACCGCTGGTGCTGCTCTCCACACGCTTGACAGGCAACCCTATCCCCTGGCTGGCATACGGCCGGGCGCTGCAATCGATCGACTCCTTCGAGGTTGCCAACGGGATGACACGTTATGTGCAGCCGTTTACCAACATGAGCATGGCTAATACACTTGGGTTGATTTTCTGCCTGATGGTAGGCACGGTAGGCCTGCCCCACGTGCTGACCCGTTTCTATACGGTAAAATCAGTCCGTGAATCACGGATCAGCGTGGGCTGGTGCCTGCTGTTCATTATTCTGGTTTATGTTTCCGCACCGGCAAAAGCCGCTCTTGTCAGAAATGAAATCTACACCAATCTTGTGGGAACACAGATTGCAGAAATGCCGGAATGGGTTGACAGATGGGGTGAGCAGGGGCTTGTCGCTGTGGAAGACCAAAACGGTGACGGCGTTCTGCAGTTCCCCGAACTAAAACTGCACGCCGACATGATTGTTGTGGGCACACCGGAAATCGCCAATATGCCCTACACCGTTTCAAGCCTGATTGGCGCCGGTGGTATGGCGGCGGCCGTTTCCACGTCCCTTGGTCTGCTGATGGTGCTTGCCGCCGGCGTGGCACATGATATCTACAAGAAGATGCTTAACCCGAACGCCTCGGAGGGAACCGTCCTATTCTGGTCCCGGGCCGTACTGGTGGTTGTGGCCGCATTGTGTGCCCTGGCCGCTCTGACTAAGCCGGCGTTAATTGTGGTCATGGTTGCCTGGGCGTTCTCCATTGCCGCCGCGTCCTTCTTCCCGGCGGTCTTTCTGGGAATCTGGTGGCGGCGTGCTAATACCACAGGTGCCGTCGCCGGGATGGCCGTCGGTCTGGTTGTGACAATCAGCTATATCATCCTTTCCCATTTTTACGGGATAAAGATATTTGGTATTGTGCCTGTTAATGCCGGTCTCTTTGGAGTACCAGCCAACTTCATTGTAACCTATGTGGTCTCAATGATGACCGAAGAGCCGCCCGAGGACATTCAGGACCTGGTTACAGAGCTGCGCTATCCGCGGGCCACAAGGGAAATTGGTGAAGGCAATTAGGTTTCCCTAGTGTTCCAGGACAGGGTGTTGTAATTTGGCACAATAATAGTAAGCAAATTCTGAAGATTCATTCTTGTCATTCAATTTGATTCGATGTATAATGAGGTATAAAGGATAAGCACCTGCAATAAACCATGACAACAATGCAGCAGTGATTTCAAAGGGGCGATCCACTCAGTGCTTCCATGCTGCTCAGGGCAGTTGTTAAAGGGGGCCGGGCTTTGGCTCCGGCCCCCTGTCTTATTGCAGGAATAATTTTTACAGGAGGGGAATTATGACGGATACGAACGGTAAGTTGGTAACGGAAAAGGATAACGTCTATACTGCACCTCAGCAATTTATTGATCAGGCACATATTCAGAGCATGGAAGATTATGAACAGATGTATAATCATTCCATTAGCGACCCTGATGCTTTTTGGGCAGAAATGGCCGGGCAGCTACATTGGTTTAAACAGTGGGATAAGGTGGTTGAATACGATCTTGCTAAAGCTGAAATAGCTTGGTTTACAGGGGGCAAGCTCAATGTTTCCTACAACTGCCTTGACAGGCATGTAAATACCTGGCGGAAAAATAAAGCCGCTATTATCTGGGAAGGGGATACCCCCGGCGAGAGCCGGACATATACCTACCAAGAACTGCATAGAGAAGTTAACCGGTTTGCGAATGTGCTGAAAAAGAAAGGTGTCAGTAAAGGTGACCGTATTGCCATTTATATGCCGATGATTCCGCAGTTGGCCATCGCTATGCTGGCCTGCACACGGCTTGGCGTGATTCACAGTATTGTTTTCGGCGGGTTCAGTGCGGAAGCACTCCGTGACAGAATAAATGACAGCAGTTGTAAGCTGCTGATTACAGCCGATGCAGGACTGCGCGGCGGCAAGCTGGTAAAGCTTAAAGATACAGTAGATGAAGCTTTGCAGGATACACCAAGCATTGAGGGTGCCATTGTTTACCGGCGTGCGGGTAATGACGTGTCAATGACTGACGGGCGCGACACCTGGTGGGATGATGAGATGTCCGCAGCGGATATCGGAGACTACTGTGAGCCGGAAGAAATGGATGCTGAAGACCCGCTCTTTATTCTCTACACCAGCGGCAGCACCGGTAAGCCTAAAGGTGTGCTGCATACCACTGGCGGTTATCTGACACATGTCTCTACGACCGCCAAGTACATTTTTGACATTAAAGATGAAGACACCTACTGGTGCACAGCGGATATCGGCTGGGTAACCGGACACAGCTATATCGTCTACGGGCCGTTGGCTCTTGGTGCTACCAGTTTGATGTTTGAAGGCATTCCCAACTACCCGAATCCGGACCGCTTCTGGGATGTGGTGGAAAAGTACCGTGTAAATATTTTCTACACGGCCCCCACTGCAATTCGAGCCATGATGCGTGATGGTGAGGAGTGGCCTAACCGGCATGATTTGAGCAGCCTGCGTCTGCTGGGTTCAGTCGGCGAGCCGATTAATCCGGAAGCGTGGATGTGGTATCACAGAGTGATTGGCAAAGAACGCTGCCCTATTGTGGATACCTGGTGGCAGACAGAAACCGGTGGAATATTGATTTCTCCCATCCCGGGCGCGATTCCTACAAAGCCCGGCTCCGCCACACGCCCCTTCTTTGGCGTGGACGCAGCCATCATTCGTCAGGATGGTAGCGAAGCAGACGTGGATGAAGGTGGCTATCTGGTCATCCGCAAAGCCTGGCCAGGTATGATGCGTACTGTTTTCGGTGACCATGAGCGGTTTAAGAACACGTATTTCTCACAATATCCCGGCTTTTACTTCACCGGTGACGGTGCTCGCAAGGACAAGGACGGCTATTTCTGGCTGATGGGCCGCGTCGATGACGTAATTAATATTTCCGGCCACCGCCTGGGCACAGCAGAAGTGGAAAGCGCTTTGGTTTCCCACCCCGCCGTAGCGGAAGCAGCCGTTGTGGGCTTCCCCCATGACATTAAAGGTGAAGGAATCCATTCCTATGTTATCCTCAGGGAAGGGTTTGAGGCCAGTGAGGATTTACGCAAAGAGCTGATTAAGCATGTCCGTAAAGTTATCGGACCGATTGCCACACCGGATCGTATCCAGTTTTCACCCGGCCTGCCGAAAACCCGCAGTGGCAAAATTATGCGCAGAATTCTCCGCAAAATTGCCCACGGGGAAGTGGATGGAATTGGCGACACTTCTACCCTGGCCGATCCGTCCATTGTTGAGACACTGGCATCCGATCGTGTCGGCTAATATAAATAAATCCTTCAGCAGTCCGGTCAATACGGGCTGCTGATTTTTTATGGTAAATACTCTGCGTTACCAAGAGAATTGATTTAATAATGTATTATGGAAAGGCAGATGTGTATATGATATTCTGTGTCTGTCGTAACGAAAAGCAGGAAAAATCACTGCCAATGGGCAATACTGAAAGGTAACGTCGAGAGACAAAGGAGGATGAGCAGTGGAACACAGAACAGTAAAACCGGAAGAGCTGCGCTATTATTGCGACCCGGCAGAGTTTGAATTTGAAACTACGGATTCGGTCCCACCTCTTGAAGGCATTATTGGGCAGGAGCGGGCTGTACGGGCTATGGAGTTTGGATTGGCAATTAAGCGCCACGGCTACAACATTTTCATGACCGGCCTTACCGGTACCGGAAAAAATTCATATGCCCAGACACTGGTAAATGAGGTGGCAGGTACGGAAGAGGTGCCTGATGACTGGTGTTATGTCTACAACTTTAACGACCAGAGCCAGCCCATGTCTCTGCGTTTGCCCTGCGGACAGGGTGACCGGCTGAAGAAAGACATGGAAGAGCTGGTGGAGTCCCTTAAAATGGAAATTCCCAAGGCATTCGACGCAGACGATTACGAGCGCCATAAAGCGGAAATCTTCAAAACATTTCAGGAGACCCGTTCAAGTCTGCTTGAAGAATTAACGGGAATGGCAGCCGAACAGGGATTTGTCCTTAAACGGGCCAGTACAGGCTTTGTCAGCATACCGGTTGTGGATGGTAAGGAAATTTCCACAGAAGAGTTTGAGGCGCTTCCGGAAGAGCAGAAAGAAGAATTTGAACGGAAGTCGAATGAGATCCAGCTTAAAGCGATTCAGGTGATGCGTAAAATTCAAAACGCTGAAAAGGAAATGAAGGCGAAGATTAAAGAGTTAGAAAATAAAATCGGCCTGTTTGCCGTAGGGTACCTGATTGATGAACTAAAAGAACGCTACAGCAAGGAAGAGTCGGTGGTAAGCTATCTGGAGGAAGTTCAGAAAGACATCCTGGATAACCTTGATGAGTTCCGCGGCGGAGATGATGAAGAGGCAATGCCGCTGCCCTGGATGCGTAAAAAGGGCGATCCGGGTTATAAGTATCGTGTTAACCTCGTTGTGGACAACAAAGAAACAACCGGTGCGCCGGTGATTGTGGAAACAAATCCTACATACTACAACCTGGTGGGACGGGTGGAATACGAGAATAAAATGGGTATGGTAACCACCGACTATACTATGATTAAGGCCGGCTCACTGCTGCGGGCAAACGGCGGGTATCTGATTGTTCAGGCCCGTGATGTGCTGACAAGCCCCGGTGCCTGGGAAGGTCTTAAGAGGGTGCTTAAAACCAGGGAAGCCTGCATGGAGAATCTGGGGGAACAGTTTGGCCTGATGGCCATGTCCACCCTGCGCCCGCAGGCAATACCCGTAAGTGTCAAAGTAATCATGATCGGTAACCCCTATCTCTATCAGACTCTTTACCATCTGGATGAAGACTTTCGTAAGTATTTTAAGGTCAAAGCCGATTTTGACACCGAGATGGATGCCTCCCGTGAGAACATGACGGAGATGGCCAGCTTTGTGGCCACTCATACGCAAAGAGAAAATGTCCGGCATTTTGACCGCACGGCAGTAGCAAAGCTGGTGGAATACAGTTCACGCCTGGCTGATCATCAGAAAAAACTAAGCACACGTTTCAATGAAATTGTGGAGATTATATATGAGGCGGATGCCTGGGCGGAAATGGCAGGCAAGGAAATTGTCAGTAATGAACATGTTAAAAAAGCAATTGATGAAAAAGTGTACCGCTCTGATAAGTATGAACAAAAACTTCAGGAGCTTATGGATGAAGGAACTATCCTGCTGGATATGGATGGTGAGAAAGTGGGGCAGGTCAACGGGCTATCTGTTTTAAATAGCGGTGATTATGTTTTTGGCCGTCCCTCGCGGATTACCGCGGTAACGTACCTTGGCCGACAGGGTATTGTCAATATTGAGCGTGAGACGAAAATGAGCGGGCGTATTCATGACAAGGGTTTGCTGATTCTTTCAGGCTACCTGGCATCCAAATTCGCCCAGAAAATTCCGCTGTCCCTCTCAGCCAGCCTGACATTTGAACAGCTCTACAGCGGTGTTGAGGGTGACAGCGCATCCAGCACGGAGTTATACGCGCTTCTCTCCAGTTTATCCGGTATCCCCCTCCGGCAGGATATTGCGGTCACCGGATCTGTCAACCAACTGGGTGAGATTCAGCCTATTGGCGGTGCCACATACAAAATAGAAGGCTTTTTTAAAGCCTGTAAGTTAAAAGGGCTTACGGGCAATCAGGGAGTGATGCTGCCGGTACAGAATGTTAAAAATCTTAACCTTGCAGATGAAGTTGTGGATGCTGTGCGAGATGGAAAATTCCATATCTATGCGGTGAAGACGATAGCGGAAGGGATAGAGATCTTGACCGGTGTAACTGCGGGTGAGCCGGATGATGCCGGCGATTATCCCGCCGACACTGTTTTTGGCCGCGTGGCCAGACAGTTAAAAACATATAATGAATACCTTAAACAGTCGCAGGATGATGAGAAAGAGACAGGCAGCAGCAGCAAACATGACGGCTGCCCGGGAGGCTGCGGCTAAAAACTTGAGTTTATCCGGGCAATTGGATACAATAGGAACACAGACACAGTGGAAGGAATGGAAACGTGAAATCGCTCCTCTCAGTTGAACAGTTCCTGGAAAACAGGCAACAATATTACTTAGTTGACGTGCGCTCGCCCGGAGAATTTACAAAGTCCAGTATTCCCGGTGCTGTAAATGTTCCGCTGTTTTCAGACGAAGAGCGGGCAGAGGTGGGCACCGCATATTGGCAGGAAGGGGCCGACCGGGCCAAGCTGGTCGGCCTTTCACTGGTTTCCTCAAAGCTGTCAAAGATAGTGGAGGACATTCTCGAAGGTGCCGCAGGACGTGAAATTGTCCTTTACTGTTGGCGGGGAGGTATGCGCAGCCGCAGTGTATTTTCCCTGCTCGAAGCTTTGGGGTACCCTGTTCGTCAACTGGTAGGCGGCTACAAGGCATTCCGACGCCGGGTGGTAGCATTTTTTAAAGATACAAAACTTGATCTTCCTGTTTATGTTTTAAACGGCCTGACGGGCGTCGGCAAGACACTAGTCATCAAAAAACTGCTGGAAAAAGGGGCTCCTGCCCTTGACCTGGAAGGAATGGCAAACCACCGCGGCTCAGCTTTTGGTGCGGTGGGGTTGGGCCAGTCTCGCAGCCAGAAGGATTTTGAAGCACTGCTTTTTTTAGCTATGTACGATTTAAAAAATTCGCCATTTCTGATTGTGGAGGGTGAGGGCAAGAGAATAGGCCCTGTGGTTTTACCGGATATGCTCTTTGCTGCTATGCATCATGGCCACCATATTTTACTGGAGGCCGGTCTTGATACGCGGGTTGAACGAATTGTTACGGAGTATCACGGCAGCGCAACCAATCGCGCAGAGCTGGCAGACGCTGTTTATGCCCTGCAGCAGAAACTGGGCCGGGAACAATGCGAGGAATTGGCCGGTTTGATTCGCCGTGGCGAGTATCTGCCCGCAGCCCAAAAGCTTTGCACCGATTATTACGACCTTTATTATCGGGATTCGCGACAAAAAAGAACTCATTATCTGGCTGTGGTTAATGTGGATGACCTGGACAAAGGCATTGCCGAGATTCTGGATTTAGCCGGCCGTTCCCTACAGGAAAAGGTGATTGATTCATGACCGAATATGGCGGTTTAGCCGAAATTTACGATACGTTGATGCTTGGCGTGGACTATGGAGAGTGGGCAGAGTATATCGAATCCCTTGTCAGACGTCACGGGGGTGTGCCGCAGAAAACCGTACTTGATGTGGCCTGCGGCACCGGCAGTACCACGCTGGCGATGGCCAGAGCCGGTTACATTGCCACAGGTCTGGATCTGTCCGGTGAAATGCTCTCGGTTGCCCGTCAGAAAGCATCCCGGGAAAGACTGGATATCAACTTTATGCGTGCGGACATGCGCTCATTTTCTCTTCCTGAATCCGTAGGCCTGGTGGTCTCCTTTCAGGACGGCCTCAACTATTTGCCCACCACCGCTGATTTTGAAGACACTATGAAAGCGGTCGCAGCTTGTCTGGAACGTGACGGGCTGTTTATCTTTGATATAAACCGTGTGGAAAAACTACACAAATCAAAAACAACAGACGTCTTTTGGGTCGACAGTGAAGAATTCACACTCATCTGGGAAACACGTTTTATCAGTAACGATATGTGGGAAATCAATATTACCGGCTTTGTCCCCACGGAAAACGGACTTTACAGGAAGTTCAGTGAAGTGCACCGTGAGAGAATGATTTCTGAAGAAGAAGTGGTGACTGCACTGGAAAAAGCCGGGTTGAAACTGACTGGGAGATACGCGGCGTTTTCTCAGGAAGAACCAGATGAATCATCCCGCCGCACATTTTATGTGGCGCGAAACCTGCAAATAAAAGTCAAGCCTAAAAATGAAGAAATTTTTCATAGACGATAAGGATGAAAAATAGCATAGCAAACAAGGCGGTGGATAGTGCAAAAAAAATAGCCACCACCTTCAGTAAGCTTCATTCGCTACGCTCACCACCTTACTGAAGGTGGCATGAGCAAGGCAAAAACATTTAATAACTTTCTGACTCCAGGTTATTGAGATACGCTTTTACACGGGCGTAGTAAATACGCAGGAACTTGCCTGCAGCGGCATTCATGTAGACGTAGTAGTGCTTACCTTCTGCCCGCTTTCTGTCCATAAAATGAAACACAGGATCTTCTCCGGGCGAGGTTTGGAGCAGCGCAGACATCACCTGAAACAACGCTTTTCT
>JAWSUT010000004.1:0-125723 GCA_033549345.1 Bacillota bacterium
TTTGCTATGCTATTTTTCATCCTTATCGTCTATGAAAAATTTCTTCATTTTTAGGCTTGACTTTTATTTGCAGGTTTTGAATTATGAGATTTCATCTGTTCATGACCATTGTACCTCTTTATCCATCCCAGGAGAACACTTCCAGTTGAAACTTGATATTGCTGGCAAATTTGTTCTATAGAACCCTTCCCATCCAGATAGTCAGCAACAGCTTGAATTTTCAACTCATTGGGATAATAGGCATTGTGGGTTGGGTTTTGTAACCCTGCCGCACCTTGGGATTGGTACTTTATTATCCATCTATAGACAGACCATCGTTTTACCTGTAACGTAGCTGCGATTTGGCTTACAGAACGAATATTGTGTAGATAATCTTCAACAGCTCTCAACTTCTCTTCAAATGAAACCTTAGGCCTACTTTCCACAAAAAAACACTCCCTCCATGTAGACAGTTTTTATTATTTCAACTGTCTACCATAGAGGGAGCATATCACAATGAGTAGATTTCAAGACTTCTTATATGACTATGGCATTGTTAGCGAAGCGGACTGAGGAAGGCGCCGATTATTTTCAAACCGGTCTCGCACATACGTTAGGTGGGGAAGAATCAATTAAGTTTTGGTGCATAGATGATGGTGATTATGTGACATTCCTTTTGCCCGAAGAATACTAACCCCGAGGGGAGCCAACCGGCTCCTCTCTTTATTTTAAGGAGGACTACTATGAGTGGAACCCGTGTTGTTGCCTATGCGCGTGTATCAAGTAAAGAACAAGCCGACAAGGAATTAAGTATTCCTGCGCAGCTGAAAGCCATCCGGAAATATTGCCAAGACAAAGACTGGAACCTGGTTGGTGAATATATTGACGAAGGCAAATCTGCCAAAACAACTGACCGGCCAGCCTTTCAGAAGATGATCGTGCTGGCAAAAAAGCCTAACCGTCACTTTGATTCAATTATCGTCCATAAGTTTGATCGCTTTAGTAGAAGCCGTGAGTACCATGTGATCTTTAAAGCACTACTAAAGAAGCTTGGGGTATCTGTTTATTCCATTACGGAACAGACCGACCCTGAAACCCCACACGGTTTTTTACTGGAAGGTATGTTGGAAGTGATCAGTGAGTTCTACAATATGAACCTTTCTGCAGAAACAAGAAAAGGCATGGTAGAAAATGCCAGGCGAGGCTATCATAATGGGGGGTCTCCGCCTTATGGTTATCGAATAGGGAAAGTTAAAGACAATCGGGGTAATGAAAAATCCGTCTGGGTATTGGGACCCGATGAAGAGGTCAATACCGTCAGACGGATTTTCGATTTGTATGTAAACCGGAACAAGGGCTATAAGGCACTTGTGAGTATTTTGAATGAAGAACAAAACCCAAGTCCGAAAGGCGGGTTGTGGAGCTGGACTACTGTCTGGCATATCCTTCACAATGACGCCTATATTGGTCGGAAAGTTTGGAACAAGTACGACTATGGTGCCGGTAAGAAGATGAAACCAGAAGTAGAATGGATTGTGTCTGCCGAAGCACACCCTCCGATTGTGGACAGAGAGACATTTAATGCTGTAGTAGTTAAAAGTGAAGAACGTAATCCTACCGGCTCCGCTTTCAAGTCCACTGGTCCTTCCCTTTATATCCTTCGTGGCTTAATAAAGTGTCCTATGTGCAATGTAAATATGGTTACTGGTTCAAACAACCGTAATAGTAGGGGGAGAAATCGTTATTACCATTGTGGCACCTATCATCGGAAAGGAATAAAAGCCTGCAAGAGAAATGGCGTTACTAAAGAAAAAATTGAAGTAGCAAGCCTAAATGGATTAATACGAGAATTCTCATTACTGACTTTTCCAGGAAGCTTGGAGGATGAGATTCGTAGACACATTGAGTATCAAAACCGTGAAATAACATTTCAGCTAGCAAGGATAGAAGATGACTTGAAGCATCTCCATAAAAGAATGGAAATGGCTAAAATGGAAAAAGGATCTGAGCGTGACTATGCTTTACACTATGTTAGCGAAATGGAAGAAGAAGTGAAAGAGCTTGAAAAGAAAAAGAAGCAAATATCTACCACACAAGTAGAGCCTACATTATCAGCAGAGCAGCTGAAAATAATTCGGGATAGACTAAAAGCATTTATTTCGCAAGTAAAAGTCGCACAACCGCATGAGCAGAATCAGCTTTTGAAAGAATATATTATCTCCATTATGGCAGATCAATTCTCCGGAAACTATAAACTCAACTACAAAATTCCACTTCATGGACAGGATAGCAACATAAATGTCCTAGAAAAGACTATTTATTTCACCCTAGATTAACAGTATCACTGAACAACCCGTGTATTGTATGTACTATAGTTTGCGGGGTTCGACGTTAGATGGTTTATAAAGTGAATAAACATAGAAATCAGATAACCCACGTCGAACCTCACACCCCTATAAAAACAAAAAAGCCCAGGTTTTTACCTAGGCTGTGCCACCATTTTGGTGGAGGCGAGGGGAGTCGAACCCCTGTCCGAAGGCAAACCAGCAAAAGCTTCTACGAGTGTAGTCCCAGATTTAGTTTCACGCAGCGGGCTCCCTGAGACAGGATACCGTTACGCTAGTACAGTTGTGATTCCCTTCTCCTTTGGCTGTACAAACCGTGGAGTCGGTAGCCTGAATAGTCGATGCCCGGACTGGTTCCTACAGGCTCGGATCCAGCGGACACGCTGCTTTAATTAAGCAGCGAGAGCGTAATTATCGTTGGCAGTTAAGCCTTTTCCACGTTGTTTACCGGGTCATGGGCCCGGACTCGCGACTCTCACCCATCCAACCCCCGTCGAATCCAAAACGCCCCCTGGTTAAAGTTGTTGCTTATCCTTGAAGGCTCTCTCGACTTCGCGTTTGGCTTCTTTGGCCGCTAAAGCATCACGTTTGTCGTACTGCTTTTTACCGCGGGCCAGGGCGATTTCAATCTTGATAAATCCTTTTTTGGCGTAAAGCTGTAACGGAATAAGAGTGTATCCTTTTTCCCGGGTTAAGCCGATCAGGCGGCTAATTTCCCGACGGTGCATCAGCAACTTCCGTTTGCGGAGAGGTTCGTGGTTGAAGCGGTTTCCCTGCTCATACGGACTGATATGCATGTTGAGAACAAACATTTCGCCGTTCTCAATACGGGCGTAACTGTCCTTCAGATTTACCTTGCCGGAACGGATAGATTTTACTTCTGTACCGGTCAGGACCATACCCGCCTCATACTTTTCGTCGATATGATAGTCGTGGAACGCTTTGCGGTTTTTGGCAAAAACCTTATTATCCATAGAAAACCTCTTCCGATAAATAACCCTATTTGCCAAAGACAAATAGGGCCTGACGACAAGTTGTTTCACACCGTAGTGATATTATACCATTTGTCGGATTTTTCGTCAACTCTGCTGTAAGTAGGTTGTGTAGGTGGTAACAGGTGGTAAAACCGTGTTAGGTGAAGTTAGGTTAAATAAGAGTAAACCTACCTCTGGTTAGTCGTTTTGGGTGTCGGTGAGGACGAAGTCGATTTGTCGGTCTTCTTTGCTGGCGCGTTTGAGGATAACGCGGACAGGTTTGCCGATGCGATAGGTTTTGCCGGTCCGGTCACCGATGAGGGCCAGTTTGTCTTCATGATAATGATAGTAGTCATCATCCATGGATGAGACGTGAATCAGGCCCTCGACAAGATTGTCTAATTCGGCAAAGAGGCCAAAGGAGGTTACGCCTGAGATGATGGCATCGTACTCCTCTCCTTCTTTGCCTTCCATGAACTCTACTTTTTTCATATCGACGCTTTCCCGTTCGGCTTCCATGGCTATCCGTTCGCGGAGGGATGCACGTTCTGCTGCGTCATAGTTATTTTTTTCGATCTTGGTCAAACGCTTTTGCCCGGGAATGCCCCTGAGGTATTCACGCATCAGGCGGTGAATAACCAGGTCGGGGTAACGGCGGATGGGTGATGTAAAGTGGGAGTAGAATTCGGCCGCGAGACCGTAGTGTGGTGAGTTTTCAGCGGAGTAGCGTGCTTGCTTCATGGTTCGCAGCAGAAGGGTGTTGACAACACGCTCCTCGGGTTTGCCTTCCACTTCATCCAAAAGATCCTGCAGAGCACGTGAGTGCACTTTGTCTGGAGAACCTTTGAGAGAAAAGCCCAGATTATGGACAAAACCACGGAAATGATGAATCTTTTCCTCGTTTGGCTTTTCATGGACTCTGTAGACAAAGGGCAGGTTCATGCGTTGAAAATGCTCGGCCACCGTTTCATTACAGATGAGCATAAATTCTTCAATGATAATTTCAGCGATGGTACGGGGCCGCCTTTCTATAGCCACCGGTTTGCCGTCATCATCCAGTTTAACTTTCACTTCCGGGACGGCAAAATCCAGAGCGCCCCGGTTAAAGCGTTTTTTACGCAGAATAAGGGCCAGTTTCTGCATATTTTCAAACATCGGCACCAGGGGTTCGTAGCGTTTGCGTAGTTCCGGATCATTGTCTTCCAGGATGGCGCGCACACTGTCATACGTCATCCTCTCCTGTGTACGGATAACACTGGGTCCAAAATCGTGGGAGAGAACGCCACCGTTATTGTCAATCTCCATAATGACGCTCATGCCAAGTTTATCCACATGGGGATTTAAGCTGCACATGTCGTTGGATAGTTCGGGCGGAAGCATGGGAATGACGCGGTCCACCAAATAAACACTGGTGCCCCGGTAGAGTGCTTCTTTGTCCAGGGCGGTACCTTCCTTGACATAATGGCTTACATCCGCGATGTGGACACCAAGTTCCCAGTTGCCTGCTTCATTGCGGTGCAGGGATACCGCATCATCCAGGTCCTTGGCATCGGCGCCGTCGATGGTCACCATTGGCAGTTCTCGCAGATCCCGCCGGCCCTCCAGGTCATCTGCGGAGAGTTCCCGCTCAAAGGCCTGTACTTCTTTGATAACGGTAGGCGGGAATTCCTCGGGCAGCTCATATTTCTTAATAATTGAGAGTGTGTCGACGCCTTTTTCTCCCGGAAAACCCAGCACATCAGCCACGACGCCTTCAGGATTTCTTCTCTTCTCGGGCCAGCGCGTGATTTCAACCTGGACCTTCATACCGTTTTTCAGTTTCTTGGCTTCCCCTTTGGGGATAAAAATATCCTGAGAAATCCGCTGGTCGTCAGGAACAACAAAACCGTATTGTCTTCCGGACTCGTAGCGGCCCACAATCATTTTTGAGCGGCGTTTAAGTATCCTGATTATTTCGCCCTCATTGTTTTTACCATTGCCGCCTCTGACCATTCGGGCCACGACGTGGTCGCCGTGCATGGCACCGTTCATCTGGCTGGCGGGTACAAATACATCAGCTTTGAAAACAGCGGGGTTATCGGGAATTATAAAGCCAAAACCGGATTGGTTGCCCTGAAGCTTACCAACAATAAGATTCATTTTTTCCGGTACACCGTAACGGCCGTAGCGGGTTTTAATAACCTTACCTTCCTGCTCCATTTCTTCCAAAAGCTTGTGGAAGCGTTTAATATCCCGCTTGTCATCCACAGTGAGTTCTTGCGTGAGCTCTTCCACTTTTAGGGGCTTATAGGCGCCTTCACGCATATAATTTAATACTTTTTCTTCGAAACTCATATTCTTCCTCTTTTCTTTCTGTATCTCATGACTGGGTTCAGTCATGTGTATAATTAAGTTTTTGTATTTCATACATTTTTTAGTCAGAGTGCTGTTCTCTTTATGACTACATCATATATGCTATTATTGCCAAAATCCTGATTTTCATTTGACGTTGATTATTCGGCCGGTTTTTTGCATACATATGTGGCCAGGTAGCCGTCTGGGTATTCGGCCCGTTCTATTATAAAGCCTGCGCGTGCCAGAATCTCCTCCATAACCGGGGCTGTTGTGGAGAATTCTTCACGAATATGGGTTTCTACTTCGATGGCAATCTGCGGATCAACTCTGCAGGTTTCTTCTATCCAGTTACTGAAAAACTGGATATGCTCAGCCGGATTGAAGGAGTAAACTGTATCCTTCAGAAAAAACTGGCCGCCGGGTTTGAGGACGGAGAACACTCGTGACAGAGCCACTTCTTTCCAGAAATCGGGCAGATGGTGCAGCGTCAGCTGTGATACGACGGCATCAAGCGGCGGGCCTGTATGGTTGTAAGTGAGAAAACCGGCGTTGAAGAATCTGATATTTTGCAAATCCTTGCAGTCGGCCTTGATTCTGGCGTAGGCCAGCATCGCGGGAGATACATCGACGGCATAAAACGCTTTACAGTGATGGGAGGCCCTAAGAGCAAACTCACCGGTGGCGGCACCGAATTCCAGTACGTTTTCCTCTCCGGAAAGTGCCAGGCTGTCAATAATCTCATTGCACTCACCCTCGATATCGCGGATTTTTTTCATTTTTTCATCATATTCCTGTACTTTGTTCAGGTCGGTATAATCGGTCCCCCGGGAGACCATTTCGTTGTAATACCATGTGGGTTTCATTCTGTCCTCCGGTTATTCTACAGGATAGCGTCATTCTCTATTGTATAAAATTTCCGTAAAAAAAGCAAAGAGCGGCAATTTGCGCCGCTCTTTGGGAATCTTCTTTTTAACTTAGAAGAGTCTTTCAATCAGGGGAACAAGTGTAAGGAAAATGGGAGCAAAAACAAGAGCCACAATACTCATCAGCTTGATGAGAATGTTCAGGGACGGGCCGGCAGTGTCTTTGAAGGGATCACCTACGGTGTCGCCAACAACGGCAGCTTTATGAGGCTCGGAGCCCTTACCACCAAATGCGCCGCCTTCAATGTACTTTTTAGCATTGTCCCAGGCGCCACCGGCATTGGCCATGAAGATGGCCAAGAGAACCCCGGAGGCCAAAGCACCGGCCAGCAGGCCGCCCAGAGCTTCTTTACCGAGAACGAAACCGGTCAGCAGAGGCACGATGACCGCCAACAGTCCGGGAAGGACCATCTGCTTCAGTGCAGCAGCGGTGGAAATATCCACGCAGCGGGCGTAGTTGGGCTTAGCTGTGCCTTCCATAATACCGGGAATTTCCCTGAACTGGGTCCGTACTTCTTCAATCATTTCGAATGCTGCACGGCCAACCGCTTCCATGGTGAGAGCGGAGAAGAAAAATGGCAGCATGGCGCCGATCAGGAGGCCGGCGATGACAGTGGCATCGGTGATGTTAATGGTTTCCACACCGGCAGCTTGGGTATAGGCGGAGAAGAGGGCCAGTGCAGTGAGCGCAGCGGAACCGATGGCAAAACCTTTACCGATAGCAGCGGTGGTGTTACCCATTGCATCAAGTTCATCAGTGATTTTACGGACAGACTTGTCCAGTTCAGCCATTTCAGCAATACCGCCGGCATTGTCGGCGATAGGGCCGTATGCATCAACTGCAATGGTCATGCCGGCGGTGGCCAGCATACCAACAGCCGAGATGGCAATACCGTAAAGACCGGCTGTTGCATTGGCAATTAGGATAGCCAGAGCAATAACCAGAAGCGGCAGGAGTGTGGAGCGCATGCCCACAGCGAGGCCGGAAATAATGTTTGTGGCCGGACCTGTCTGGGAAGCGTCGGCAATACCCTTAACAGGCCCATAATGATCAGAAGTGTAGTATTCAGTAATACGTCCGATCAGGATCCCGGCGATCAAACCGGCGATAACCGCATAGAACGGGCCAATGCCGTCAAAGGCGACTCTATTTGCATTGATAATGAAGTACGCAGCAATAATCACCAGCACACCGCTGACCAGTGTACCGCGTTCCAGGGCTGCGGAAAGCCTTACGCCTTCCTTGGCCTTAACAAAGAACGTACCGATGATGGCTGCCAGAATACCGGTTGCAGAAACCAGCATAGGGACGACAACACCCGGCATACCAAAACTGAGGATACCAATCGTTAATGCAGCAATAATGGAACCTACATAAGATTCAAAGAGGTCGGCACCCATGCCGGCTACGTCACCCACGTTATCACCCACGTTATCCGCGATAACAGCAGGGTTGCGTGGGTCATCTTCCGGGATACCGGCTTCAACTTTACCCACCAGGTCGGCGCCCACGTCGGCAGCCTTGGTGTAGATACCGCCACCTACACGGGCAAACAGTGCGATGGAGCTGGCACCAAGGGCGTAACCGTTAACAACTGCCGGGTCCTGGAAGATTATGTAGAGCACACCCAGACCGAAAAGGCCAAGGCCTACAACGGAAAGACCCATAACGGCACCGCCTGAAAAAGCGACTGTCAAAGCTTCATTTGTGCCTTTTTGTGCGGCGTTTGTGGTGCGGACATTTGCTTTGGTGGCAATGTTCATACCGATGAAACCTGCCAGACCGGAAGCAAAGGAACCTACCACATAGCTGATTGCTGTGGCAAAGTCAATTGCGAATCCAATAACGAAGAAGAGAATGATTACAAAGATGAAAAGTGAGCGGTACTCACGACTGAGGAAAGCCATTGCCCCTTCATGGATAGCATGGGAAATTTCCTGCATCCGTTCATTACCGGGGTCCGCCGAATTGACCCTTTGGGTCAGATAGAAGGCGAACAGCAGGCCTACGATACCTGCAACAGGAGCCCAGATCAATAGATTGTCCATACTTGTTTTACTCCTCCTTCTTTTGATAATCTATGTCTTATCCCGGCAGCCGGGTTAAGCGCCAAGGGAAGTGAGAATAATGGCCAGCAGCATAAATGCCACAGCAAAGACAATGGTTAGCTTAGCCAGAAAATCGTCAACACCTTTTTTCTTACCAAACAACGTTTGGGCACCGCCAGAAATTGCTCCGGACAAGCCGGCGGATTTACTGGACTGAAGAAGGACGGATATGATCATCCCGATTGAAGAGACAAGGAACAACAGGTTTAGTGCGAATCTCATTCAGATACACCTCCTTCACTTAATTGAGTTGACGCAATATTAAGGAAATAATTTTCCGTGACTCGCCTGGGGCCGCAGTCATAAAGATATTTTACCACAGCACTTTGCAAAAAACAACAAACGATTGTTCCTTTCTTTAGGAAGAAAATGGGTTCCCGGTAAAGACAGCACCCTCACCCAGTTCTTCTTCAATCCGGAGCAGTTGGTTGTATTTTGCCACCCTGTCAACCCGCGAAGGAGCACCGGTTTTAATCTGTCCGGCAGCTGTGGCCACCGCCAGATCGGCTATTGTGGTATCATCCGTTTCTCCGGAGCGGTGAGAGATGACCGCGCTGTATCCGTTCCGCTGGGCCAGGGCAATGCAGTCGAGAGTCTCGGTGACTGTGCCGATCTGATTGAGCTTAATCAGAATGGAGTTGGCCGTGTTGGTATCAATTCCTTTTTGCAGGCGCTCCATGTTGGTGACAAAGAGGTCGTCGCCTACAAGCTGAATCCTGTGTCCAAGGGAGTCCGTCAGCAGCTTCCAGCCGTCCCAGTCATCCTCGGATAGGCCGTCTTCAATAGAAACAATGGGGTAGGCGGAAACAATCTTCTCATAGTATTCTACCATTTCCTGTGATGTTTTCTGCAGGCCCTCCCCTGCCAGGTGGTAGAGGCCGTCTTGATACATTTCGGTAGCCGCCACATCCAGTGCCAGCACAATATCTTTGCCCGGCTGGTAGCCTGCCGCTTCAATGGCCCGGACGATAATTTCCAGGGCTTCTTCATTGGAAGACAGGTTGGGGGCAAAACCGCCTTCATCCCCCACAGCCGTGTTCAGGCCCTGCTGTTGAAGTACCTTCTTTAAGTGGTGGAATATTTCCGTGCCTATTCTCAGAGCTTCCGTGAATGTGTTGCCACCCACGGGCATAACCATAAATTCCTGAATATCCACATTGTTGTCGGCATGTTTACCGCCGTTGAGAATATTCATCATCGGTACAGGCAAAACTTTTGCGTTGGCGCCGCCGAGATAGCGGTAGAGCGGCAGCCCCAGTGCATTGGAGGCGGCTTTGGCCACGGCCATGGAAACACCCAGAATGGCGTTGGCACCGAGTTTCTCTTTGTTTGGTGTTCCGTCGAGTGCAAGAAGCGTTTGGTCTATTTCACTCTGGTTCAGCGCATCCATATCGCCAAGTGCGGGCGCGATGATTTCATTAACATTTTTAACTGCCTGCAGTACACCCTTCCCCAGATAGCGCTTGTAATCATTGTCCCGCAGTTCCACCGCCTCAAAGGCTCCTGTGGACGCACCTGAAGGAACGGCCGCCCGGCCAAAGGCACCTCCGGCCAGCAGAACATCGACTTCAAGTGTGGGGTTTCCCCTGGAATCCAGTATTTCACGTGCAAAGATTTCAATAATGTTGGTCACTGCGGTACGCCTCCTATGCGTTTTTCCTGTTTCTTTTACCTGCCGTACGGATTAAGAGTGAATTACCAGTCATTTCAGACGGACGGGGCAATTCCAGAAGTTCCAGAATCGTCGGTGCGACATCTGCAAGGATACCGCTTTTATGCAGCCGGTATGGTGTGTTGGATACCATAATAAACGGTACCGGGTTGGGAGTATGGGCTGTAAAAGGGCTATGGTTTCTTCCGGATGTCATTTGCTCCGCATTGCCATGATCGGCTGTGACAATTGCAATGCCGTCTTTTGCCAGTACGGCGCCGACCACTTTTTCAAGGCAACGGTCAACGCATTCTATGGCTGCGACTGCAGCATCCACAACACCGGTATGGCCCACCATATCTGCATTGGCATAGTTTAATACAATAAAGTCGAAATGATTTTCATTTATCTCATGCAAAACCCGCTCCGTAACCTCAGGGGCACTCATTTCCGGTTTGAGATTATATGTGGCAACTTTGGGAGACTGGACGAGAATCCGTTCCTCTCCGTCAAAGGATTTTTCTTCACCGCCGCTAAAAAAGAACGTAACGTGGGCGTATTTCTCTGTCTCTGCAATGCGCAGTTGTGTCAGGCCGTTTTGGGCAATCACTTCTCCCAGCGTATTTTCCGGATGGTTCGGTGGAAATGCAACCGGTGCCCTGATGTGCTCATCATATTGTGTCATGCAGACAAAATAGGGCAACGGTGGATTGTCTCCACGGTCAAATCCGTTAAAATCCCGGTCTGTGAATGCACGCGTAATCTGTCTGGCCCGATCAGGACGAAAATTGAAAAAAATGATGGCATCATCGGGTGCCACCTGCGAGATCGCATGTCCCTGTTCATCAAGCAGTACTGTGGGACGGACAAATTCGTCCGTCTCATCCCGCTCATAGGCAGTTTCCAGGGCGTGAAGCGATCCGGCAGCCTTTTCTCCTATTTCGTGAACCATAGCATTGTACGCCAGCTCCACCCGTTCCCAGCGCTTGTCCCTGTCCATGGCATAGTAACGACCGGAAACAGTAGCTACTTTCCCTGTTGCCAGCTCTCTTACTTTATCTTCCAACTCTTTTAGGTATTCTCTCGCACTGGTCGGGCCCACATCTCTGCCGTCGAGAATGGCATGGATGTAGACATCTTCCACATCATGACGTTTTGCCAACTCCAGCAGAGCATAGAGATGGCGCAAATGACTGTGGACACCGCCGTCGGAGACCAGACCCATCAGGTGCAGTGCCGATTTGCGGGACTTTACATGACTGAGTGCCAGAAGCAGTTCTTTATTTTCGAAAAAAACGCTGTCATCAATAGCTTTTGATATCCGGGTCAGTTCCTGATACACAATCCGTCCGGCCCCGATATTCAGGTGCCCCACTTCCGAGTTGCCCATTTGTCCTTCCGGAAGCCCTACTTCTTCTCCGTTGGCTTTCAGGCGGGCTACCGGATATTTTTCGAGAAGATGGTGGTAAAAGGGTGTATCAGCCTGATAAATTGCATTGCCGATGCGTTTTCTGCCAAGCCCCCAGCCATCCATCACAATTAAAACCAGAGGCCTGGGACGACTCATGATACAGCCACTCCCACAGCACCGTGAACGATGGCGGCAAAAGCTTCCGGATCAAGGCTGGCCCCGCCCACCAGAGCGCCGTCGATATCCGGCTCATTGATAAATTCCCGGGTATTCTCCGGCTTGACACTGCCACCGTATTGAATGCGAAGATCACGGGCTACTTTGAGGCTAAACATGTCTCCTGTAAGTTTACGGATCCACTGTGCCACTTCAGCCGCGTCCCGGCCTGTAGCGGCAAGGCCGCTGCCGATTGCCCAGACCGGCTCATAAGCAATGACAGCTTTTCTGGCCTGGGACGGATCCAGGCCATTTAGCGCAGAGGTAACCTGCTCAGTCACCACATCTGTCGTCTGGCCCGCTTTATGCTGCTGCAGTGTTTCACCCACACAGATAATCGGTGTTAGATCGTGGGCAAATGCCGCTTTTACTTTACGTGATACATTTTGGTCCGTTTCCCCGAAAAGCTGCCTGCGCTCAGAGTGTCCCACAATAACGTAATCAACTCCCATATCGTGCAAAAGAGCCGGTGAGGTTTCTCCGGTAAACGCGCCGGAAGATTCCCAGTGCATATTCTGTGCGCCAAGGCGCAGCCCATGTTCACGGCATGCTTGGGCAATTACGCCCAGCAGGGGGAATGGCGGGCAGATAACAGTCTCCACGGAATCAGCTTCCAGTTTATTGCCCAGCTCCTCTACAAAACTCACCGCTTCCCGGACGGTTTTATGCATCTTCCAGTTTGCAGCGATAATCGGTGTCCGCATGGTTAACCCCTTCCTGAAGTCTATCGAAAATTAGGATGCTTCACAAAACAGTTACTTATTCTGCAGCACGGCAATACCGGGGAGTTCTTTGCCTTCCCAGAATTCCAGCGTAGCGCCGCCGCCGGTGGAAATATGCGAAATCTTGTCTGCCAGCCCAGCTTTTTCTACCGCCGCCACCACGTCACCGCCGCCGATGATTGAAAAAGCATCGGAGTCGGCTATGGCTTGCAGTACATCCATACTGCCTTTGGCAAAAGCATCTTCTTCAAAAACACCAAGCGGGCCGTTCCAAAGAACAGTACCTGCTTTACTGACCAATTCACTAAAGATTTTTCTCGTTTGCGGCCCGATGTCCAAAGCCATCTTGCCTTCAGGAACAGAATCAACCGTAACCACTTCCGCTGTCTCCGGCGCATTAATGCCGTCTGCCACCACCAGGTCCACCGGCAGACAAAGATTCAGGTCATGGTTTACCGCTTCACGCATAACATCAGAGGCAGCCGACAGCTTATCCTCTTCCAGCAGGGAGCGGCCCATGTTATAGTCTTTGGCACGCAGAAACGTATTGGCCATCCCACCGCCTAAAAGCAGAGAATCTGCCATTTTCATAAAATTATGTAGTACGCCAATCTTATCCGCGATTTTGCTGCCCCCCACAATGGCAACCACAGGCCGTTTGGGGTTATGCAGGCTTTTGGTAAGATTCTCTATTTCCTCTGTCATGAGCAGTCCAGCCACCGCAGGGAGATATTCTGCCACGCCGGTGTTGGAGGCATGTGCCCGGTGCGCAGTGCCAAATGCGTCTGAGACGAACACATCCGCAAGGTCGGCATACGCTTTTGCCAGCTTTGGGTCATTCTTTTTTTCACCGGGATGGAAACGAACATTTTCCAGCAGCAAAATTTCTCCCGGCTGCAGATCCGTTGCGGCACGGGACACTTCTTCTCCTATCACTTCACTAACTTTATGTACCGGTTGTCCAGTCAATTCGGACAACCGCTTTGCCACTACATCCATGTGCAGTTTTTCGTCCGGCTCCCCTTTGGGGCGTCCCAGGTGGCTGGCCAGAATAACCGCAGCCCCTTCGCCCAGCAGATAGCGGATGGTCGGCAGTGCGGCACGTATTTTCGTATCGTCTGTTATATCTCCATTTTCATTTCTGGGCACATTAAAATCAACACGGGTAAAAACCCGCTTACCAGTAAGTGCAATGTCCTTCACTGTCTTTTTTGCCAAATAGTACACCTCCGAAAGTCCATACCGGCTTCATGCCACCATTATTAGCGGCCTGTTTTACCGATATAAGCTGCCAGGTCAATTACACGGCAGGCATATGCCCACTCGTTGTCATACCAGGAAACGACTTTCACCAGATTGTCCCCTACCACCATTGTGGATAGAGCATCCACAACACTCGAACGGGTGTCACCTTTATAATCCACGGAAACCAGCGGCTTGTCGGAAACTCCGAGGATCCCTTTCATTGGGTCTGCGGCGGCACGACGGAAGGCGTCGTTTAGCTCGTCTACAGTCACCGTGGTATTCAGTTCGGCAACCAGGTCAACCAGCGACACAGTCGGTGTCGGCACGCGAACAGCAAAGCCGTCAATTTTGCCTTTAATCCCGGGGAGAACGACTGATACTGCACGGGCAGCTCCGGTTGTGGTGGGAACCATGGAAAGAGCAGCAGCCCTGGCCCGCCGCAAATCTTTATGTGTCCCGTCAAGTATGTTCTGGTCGTTAGTATACGCATGGATGGTTGTCATTAATCCTTTAACAAAACCAAATTCCTGATCCAGCACTTTGCAGACCGGAGCCAGGCAGTTTGTTGTACAGGAAGCGTTGGAAATAATATGGTGCTGAGCGGGGTCATACTGTTCTTCGTTGACACCCAGGACGATTGTCAGGTCTTCACCTTTGGCCGGTGCTGTGATAATAATTTTTTCCGCAGTGCCGCCCAAATGCTTACCGGCATCTTTGGCATTTCTGAATGCGCCGGTTGCTTCGACAACAATGTCAACGCCGTGGCTGCCCCAATGCAGGTTGGCGGGGTCACGGTCGGCAAGAATCTTTACCTTTCTACCGTTTATGATCATTGCACCATCTTCAGGCTCAATATCATAAGCTGTCTCACCATACAGAGAGTCATACTTCAGTAGATGAGCCAGCAACTCCGGATCACGGGTACTGTTTATAGCCACAACTTCCACATCCGGATGCTCCTCGGCGATCCGGATGCATGCACGTCCGATGCGGCCGAATCCATTTACTCCCAGCTTAATTGTCATGTCAACTACCTCCCAAAGTATCTTGTTTTTTTGTGTATGGCTGATATTTAGCTTTTTACAGCAAAAAGATTCGCCCTGTTGGCGAAATTCCGTACTGTTATTGTTCGCTAAAGTCAAAAAAAATCCTTCCGAAGATTAGCGAATTGTGTACCATATTTAAATAATAGTATACCATAACTTGCGACCGGTTGATGAACAATAAATTAAAAGGCGCCTCAAAAGGCACCCAGGTTGGAATCGGTATTCTTTTCGGGCCGCTAATCTGACAGTTTGAACTGATGGGTTGAGGCGCAGCTATACCCGTTTTCGCTTACTTGAGGAGGGTACAGACATTTCCTCACGGTACTTGGCAACCGTGCGACGCGAAACCACAATGCCGCGCTTTTCCAGCAGTTCCATCAGTTTTTGGTCGCTTAACGGACGGTATACATTTTCGGCATCGATTAGTTCTTTAAGATGACACTTAATCGACTGCGATGAAACGGCTGTGCCGTAAAAATCTTCCACCCCCGAGGCAAAAAAGAATTTCAGTGGGAACATGCCGCGTGGAGTCTGGGCATATTTATTCGCTGTAGCCCGGCTTACAGTGGACTCATGCACGCCCACATCCTCGGCAACTTGCCTGAGGGTCATCGGCTTGAGCTTCTTAATTCCTTCTTCAAAAAATACCCGCTGCATGCGAACAACACACTCTGTAACACGGTATAGTGTCATGCGGCGCTGCTCAATACTCCGTAAAAGCCAGAGAGCTGAGTCCAGCCGGCTTTTAATAAATGAGCTGGTTACGGATTCCTTGTTCTCCTGCCCAAGCAGTGAGCGATAATAGGGATTGATGGTCAGGCGGGGCATGGAGTGTTCATTAACAATGACAACATACTCTCCTTCGACCTTTTCAATCGCCACGTCGGGCACCACATACCGGACATCGCTGATATCACCAATCAGGCGGCCCGGCTTGGGATCCAGAGTCCGAATAAAATCAACAGCAGCCTGCACTTCCGAAGGGTCTGCATGCAATGCAGAGGCGATCTTTTTAAACTTATTGTCTGCCACTTCCTTGAGATAATCTTCCACAATTTTTTTCGCCAGGGGATGGCTGTTTTTACATTCACTCATCTGAAGAAGCAGGCACTCACGGAGATCCCGTGCCCCAATACCAATAGGGTCAAATTTCTGGATGATCTCCAGAACAGAAAGAATTTCACTGTTATCCACACCCAGCAGCATGGCGCACTCACCGATATCACCTTTGAGATAGCCGTTATGGTCAATATTACCCACCAAAAACTCGCCGATATATTTTTCAGTCTGCGTCAGGCTGCACAGGCCCAGTTGAAAGAGCAGATGTTCCTGCAGGGTTGGCTCCTTACTTAGATAGTAATCATAAGCCGGGGCATCGTCGTGTGACCGGACAGCCATGTTTGGCATGGAGTCAAGCCCTTCGTCACGGAGGTATTGATCCCAGTCAATCGGGTCTTTATCCGTCTTCGGCTCCTCTGCCTGCCCCTCAGCTTTCTTTTCAACATCTTCCCCTTCCTCAACTTCAAGGACCGGATTATTTAAGAGTTCATTTTGAACATAAAGTTGAAGTTCCTGTGTGGAAAGCTGCAGCAAATTAATTGCCTGCTGCAGTTCAGGTGTCATAATAAGTTTCTGTGTTTGTTCAAGTTTGAGACCGTAGGAAATACGCATGAAGGCATCTCCCTTTTCATTAGACTTGGCAAAGCCCTTCCTTACATCCTATGCGCGCCGATGCTGTAAACATGACAGACAAAAAAAGCGCCCGCGGCGGAAAAGCACTGCATCTACTGTTCTTAAACAGATTCGTCAGTCTAATGCAAAAATCCTGCCAATTTTCACATGAATTTATCTAAAATGCTGATCCTTTATAAATTTTTTGGATATTTTTTCTAATTTACGCATGCGATGATTGACTCCGGACTTCCCCAGAGGCGGGTCCAGCATCTCCCCTAACTCCTGAAGGCTCGCTTCCGGATGCTGTACACGCAGTATTGCCAACTGTCGGAGCGGCGGCTCCAACGCATCAATACCGATATGGTCCTCAATGATGCGAATTGCTTCCGCCTGCTTGATGGCCGCTTCCACCGTTTTGTTCACATTGGCCGTTTCAAAATTGACCAGACGGTTAATCCGGTTGCGGATATCCTTGAGGATTCTTACATTTTCAAAATTCAGGAGCGCGGAGTGGGCGCCGATGACACTGAGAAATTCCACAATTTGCTCGCTGTCTTTGATATAGACAAGATGGCCGTTTTTTCGGGAAGTTACTTTGGCTCGGATACCGAAAGTTTCAATAATAGCGGCCAGGTCATCCGCCTGCTGCGAATAATCCGTATAAATCTCCAGGTGATACGAATTCTCCGGATTGGATACAGACCCCCCTGCAAGAAAAGCGCCCCGCAGATAAGCTCTGCGGCAGCACTTACTGCTGCGAATCCGTTCATCCAGTTCATGCAGCAAAACACCGTCTCGCATCAAAGCCAGTTTCGTCAAAACTTCCCTGACACGTATGGATTCTGAAATGCGAACCAGGTAAACATTATTTTTACGCAGACGAATCTTTCTGCGGACCAACAGCTCGGAACTGAAATGGAACACCTGCTTAAATAAAGTAAAAATCCTGCGGGCCACTGCCGGGTTTGAGGTAACGACATTCAGTGTGAGCCTCTTACCTGTAATCTGAATATTTCCACTTAAACGGATAAAGGCTGTCAGTTCAGCAGACTGGCAGCAGTTTCTGCCCAACTCGCGGCGGGCAAGTTCGTTTTTCGCCTGCAGTGCGTATGTCACACGCTGCACCCTCTTTCCAGCCTTTAAACGGCCCGTTTCTTATTAACACCTTTGCCGTTTCTGCGGAATTCCAGCGCTTCAGTAAAAATAATCTGCGCCAGTTTTGCCGGGTCATGCCGAACCAGTTCGTGTAAAGAAATCAAATCATAGGAAAGGACATCCACACCCATTTTGCTCAGACGGGCCGGATCAGGGATGACAGGGGCAGAGCCCTCCCGGGCATATTTTTGCAGAATATCCGGTGGGATATTCAGGTTAGAGTTAATAATAACCACATCAAACAGACCGGTTCCTACATGGTCGTGGATAGTCTGTAGATGGTCACCGGCAGTATACCCGTCCGTTTCACCAGGCTGTGTCATCACATTACAGATGTATATTTTCCGAGCTCTGCTTGCACGGATTGCCTGCACCACACCGGGTACCAGCAGGTTTGCCAGCACGCTGGTATAGAGGCTGCCGGGACCGACAACAACCACTTCCGCATCCTCAATGGCTTTGGCGGCTGCCGAATACACATTTGATGTGTCGGGCTCAAGATACAGTCGCTGGATTCTGCCACCTTCGTTTGGAATCCGGCTTTCGCCGCGAACTACACGCCCATCGGAAAAAACAGCGACTAAATCCAGTTTTTCCAGGGTAACAGGAAGCACTTCCCCTTTGACTGCCAGAACACGGCTTGCCGCCACAACGGCCTTTTCAAACCCAAACTCCTCGGTCAGGGCGGCCAGGAAAAGGTTGCCCAGGTTATGCCCCTCCAAACCTTCACCGGACCTGAAACGATACTGAAAAACTTTTTCCAGAAGCGGTTCTGTATTGGCCAGGGCGAGTAAGCAGTTACGGATATCACCGGGCGGCAGCATATCAAGATTTTCCCGTAAGCGCCCTGAACTGCCGCCGTCATCTGTAACATTCACGATAGCAGACAGATTAGACGTGTATTTTTTCAGGCCGCGCAGCAAAGTGGATAATCCTGTCCCGCCGCCGATGGCGGTTACCAGCGGTCCGTCGTCGCCGCAATATTTCTCATAGAGCGCTTCCCAGATCTGTTCATCATGGACAGCGCGGTTCCTGCGCAGGCGCGGTATTAAAAACCCGGCCACCCCAAGAACCAGACCGAGCATAAAATCACGGAGCTGCATAGTATTCCCCTCTGACTAAGCTTTTTGTATGTCTCTGTATTCTTTGATAACACGATAATTTTTCCCGTTAAGCATCTTTTCCAGCTCATTAACGATTGAAACGGACCTGTGTTTTCCCCCTGTGCAGCCGATAGCGACCACCAGCTGCGGTTTTCCCTCTTTAATGTAGCAGGGCACAAGAAACTGAATCAGGTCAATTAATTTTTGAAAAAACTTATGCGTTACGGTCCACTTCCACACGTAGTCTTTTACTTCCTGGTTGTTACCGGTAAGCGGACGCAAATGCTCCACATAATGCGGATTGGGCAGAAAACGTACGTCAAAGACCAGGTCGGCATCCAGGGGGATACCATACTTGAAACCGAAGGCCACTAACGTTATCAGTATATTCTCCTGTTCACTGTCCGGTGCATATAGTGATGTGATCTCTTCTTTTAGCTGCTGAGGCGCAAGTGCAGAGGTATTAATAATTTTGTCGGCTTTGCTGCGGATATCGGCAAGCAGCCGTTTTTCCTCCTTCAGGCCTTCGAGAATACTGCCCTGTGAAGCAAGCGGGTGGCGCCGCCTGGTCTCTTTGAAGCGACGGATGAGGACATCATCATCAGCCTCCAGAAAAAGAATTTCATAGTCGAAGCCGACACCTTCTAACATTTCAAGGGCTTCCAGCAGGCTTGTAAAAAAATCACCGCCCCGAATATCTGAAACAAGGGCAATGCGGTTAATTTTCCCCTGAGACTGTGCCGCCAACTCTGCAAATTTGGGAATCAGCATCGGCGGGAGGTTATCTATACAAAAATAGCCCAAATCCTCGAAACTGCGGATTGCCTGGCTTTTTCCCGCCCCGGACAGGCCTGTAATAATGACAAAACGGATATTCTCCACTATCTTCACCCCGTACACGCAATTGTGATACTAGTTTCGCTTCAGACTCCGAAACTCCTTTTTTTTTGTAACGGTATGTTTTCCGCCAGATTGACAATCCTGTCAGCCGGTACGTGAAGTCTTTCAACAAGCCGGAATGCCTTGGAAAAATCACCGACCCGCCCCGGCTGATGGGCGTCACTGTTAATAATAAACCTGACCCCGGAAGGCAGCGCGGCCTGAATATAGGGATCCAGTTCTTCACCGTAAGAGCTGTTAATTTCCAATAGCGTTTGCTGCTGATGGCAGACACGGGCCAGCTGGGCTGTATCAATATCGATTTGCAGACCGGGGTGTGTAATAGCGTCAATGGGATAACGCCGTACTGCCGCAGTAATCGCAGCCGTATTTGCGGCACGCAGTTTTTCCGTACTGCGGCCCAGCCAGCCGGCTGCGAAATTCTTGGCCCCCAGTACAAATGCACCGAAACTTCGCGGCCTGACAAGTTTATGGTAGCCCACAAGCAGAATATCCAGTTCGCGCAGGATAGCGGCAGGGACGTCAATTGTACCGTCTATGTCCACAATATTGGCTTCCACACCAAACAAGATTTCAATATCCCTGTATTTACGGCGTAAGGTCTCGATTTCTTTCTGCAGACGGCGAAACGCATCCATACCGCCGATTCCTATAAAAAAATGGCCGGGGCCGTGGTCCGTAATAGCCACAGCCTGCAGCCCGCACTCCACAGCAGCACGAACATTTTCTTCCACTGTACCTTTACCGTGACTGTATTTTGTATGTGTGTGAAAATCTCCCACAATATGCATCAAAAAAGGCACCTCCCTTTCGGTAGTGTGCCCAAAATTATGTCCATTCACGGAGCTTTTCTTCATCCAAAATCGTGATGCGCTGTTTATCCAGTGAAAGAATCCCGTCTTTTTGAAAGCGGCTTAAAATTCGTGCCACCGTTTCCCTGGAAGTACCAATCATACTGGCCATATCCTGGCGTGTTAGGTCAAGATCCAGGATAACCCCTTCATCAGTCCGGTTGCCTTCCCGGCGGATAAAACGCAACAGCAGCCCGGCCATCCGCCCGTACGCATCATGCAGGGCTAAATCTCGGATCAAAAGCTGAGCCTGGCGAAGCCGCTTGCTCATCACACGCAAAAGTTTGATGCCAAGCAGCGGATGCGTCTGCAGCAGTTTTTCCATGTCTGCATTGCGCAGCAGCCAGCAAACGCTGTCTTCCACAGCTTCCGCCGTAGCCGGGTACGCCCCCCGGTCCAACAAAACAACTTCGGCAAAAATATCACCATTTTTTAGGATATGCAAAATCTGTTCACGGCCGTCTGCGGTTGACTTGCTGATTTTGATGCGTCCCGTTTTAATCACAAACAGGGCTTCACCACGGTCGCCTTCGAAAAAAAGAACAGTACCTTTTGGATATGTTCTTTCTATCATCACAGAAGACACCATCGTTAAATCCGCATCGGAAAGACCTTCAAAAAACGGCACTTTTCTTAAATATTCCGTTCCTTTAGCCATTGCCGCCACCACCATTCCCGGCGAAACGTCTTTTTTGCCGTAAGGCAAGGAAACGTTCCACACGGTCCGCGTTGAGATTGATAATATTTTTTTCCGGGATCCCGGCAGCAAGTGCTAAATCCAGCGCCAGAGAAAGCGCCCCCACATCCCGGGAGATATGCGCGTCACTGCTGATGGAAACAGGCACATCCGCTTCACGGGCCAGACGGGCAATTTCCAGACAAGGCTCATAACTGCCGCGCCGGACTAAAAAGGAGCTGTTGTTAATCTCCAGTGCCTTACCCTGCTCTGCAACTGCACTGATTACCGCAGGCATATCAATAGGAAAGTCAGGGTTACCGGGATGCACCACAATATCCACGAAGGGGTTCCTCAGTGCATTCACCATAGCAAGCGTGTTTTTTTCACGACACATGGGCTCGATGCAAACATTGTGTAGGCCGGCCAAAACAAGATCAAGCCGTGTCAGGAAAATTTCACGCAGATCCAAACGGCCACGTTCATCCATTATATTCGCTTCCACGCCCTGCAGGACTTTTACCCCGTTCATCACAGGAGGCAGTACACGCAGGTTACCGAAGTAGTATTCATGCGGGCCACCGGGCATAGCAGGGCCGTGGTCTGTAATCGCCACCAGTTCCAGTCCTTTATCCCCGGCGGCAGATGTTACTTCCTCAATGGTACTGTAAGCATGCCCGCTGGCGATTGTATGGATGTGCAGGTCGGCAAGAATTCTCATAAAAAAACAGACACCTCATCAATATATAACGTGATAGTCTACAGCCTTAATATTTACACAGCCGGTCATTAACATCCCGTGCCGCAGCTGTTCTGTCATTTTTTCAATGGTCAGCGTGACACCGCCGGCCCCACCGCCAAATGCACCCCATACTGACGGGCGGCCGATCAGCACGGCGTTGGCACCAAGCGCCATCATTTTCAGGGCATCAATCCCGTTACGCACACCGCCGTCTGCAAAGATAAAAATTTCTCCTTTGACTCTTTCCACAATCTCAGGCAGGACTTCAGCCACACCCGGTGTACCGTCGAGAATACGACCGCCATGATTGGAAATGACAATGGCGGCTGCGCCTAGCTCAACAGCCATTTCTGCTTCCTGCGCCGTCATGATGCCTTTGAGAATAAACGGCAGTTTGGTGCTGTTCACCAAATCCCGCAACTGATAAAAGCTCTTGGGAGCGACCGGCTGGCCTTTCATAGCCATCGTCACCAGGCCTGCCCCGTCCAGATCTATGCCCACAGCAAACGCGCCCGATTCTTCGGCCTGACGGATACGGTCGGCGATGGCTTCCATAGAGCGGGGTTTGATAATCGGAATACCCAGGCCGCCTGCACTCTTGATTGCCTGCAGGCCCGCCGCATAGATTTCTGTCTCGGCACCGTCTCCGGTAAAGGAAAATGAGCCGGCGGCACCGGCACCCTGCACAAGGCAGGATACCATTTCTTCCTCACTGAGTGCACCACCCATATTGTATGACGCACCGGTCAGAGGCGCTACAAAAACCGGAGTAGCAAACTTACGACCAAAAACACTGACAGTTGTATCCGGTTGGTCAATCTGGTGCATCGTCCGCAGGTTAATATGATACATAGAAAGCGCTTCAATATTATTCTTAAATGCTGAGCCGGTAAGAAGGCCGCCCATTCCCGGGACTTCGCCGGCACACGCCTTACCGTCGCAGCAAGGACATACCCGGCAGGTACCCTTCATTTTTTCACGGGCATTGTCACGCATCTCTCTCTCATTCATTACAACCTTCCTCCTTACCGCCAAAAAGATACTTGGTAATAAACTCCGCCACGCCATGTTCCGCATTTGACGTAGTAATCACATCTGCCACAGCTTTTACCGCTTCACGGGCATTAGCCACAGCCACCCCGATTCCGGCATAAACAATCATATCCAGATCGTTATAGCTGTCCCCAATAGCCGCCACCTGTGCCTGGGGTATATTATGTATTTCTGCAAGCGTTTTCAGGGCCCGCCCTTTGGTGGCCAGTCTGTCGGTAATCTCCAGAAAACTCGGGCGCGAAACAGTTATAGACAGATCCTGCCCGAATCTTTCCAGCAGTTCATCCTTGAGCTCCTCCAGACGACCATCCCGGTTTATCACAGTCAGCTTGGTCGGCGGTACTTCCAAAAAAGAAGAAAGGTTCCCTACTACCGTTACCGGTACATTGGCCAGTTTCTGATAGCTGCGGGAATAACTGTTTTCTTCCGCCACAAACAGTTCGTCATTGATATACGCATTAACATGATATCCCTGCTGCGCCGCGATATCTGTCACTTCTTTTGCCAGTTCAACGGGAACAGGCTGATGGTATATTGTTTCATCACCACTTGCCGTCCGGATCAATGCACCGTGGTAGGTAATTAACGGCAGATCAATCTGCAGCTCACGTGCATGCACCGCTGCGGAACGAAACATCCTGCCGGTAGCGAGCGTAACCAGCACCCCGCTTACCGCAGCACGTCGGATGGCAGCACGATTTTCAGATGAAATATGAAATTCTTCATTCAGGAGAGTGTCATCGAGATCAAGCGCCAGCAATTTAAAAGACAAAAGATTACACCCCTTAAATAAAACCTGTGTCCCTATGCAATAATCGCAATTGTTAAAAAAGTACGCACTCAGCTTTTATATCATACCATGAGGTGCTATGGTTTTTCCAGTAATAGCAAGCAAACTTTACAAATAATTTGCTGTAATGAAGACGCGGGGACAGGTTCCACTGTCTTCATATCTGTGAAAATTTACAGCCATCTTTCATAACATCGTATCAGGCAGACAAAAATGAGGACAGTGGAACCTGTCCCCGCGTCTTCATTTTTGATATTTAGTTGTCTTCGATCAGGGCGCTGAGAATACTGCTGGCCAGAGAGAGAACCAGTGCTCCCAATATGCCGATCCAAATGTTTTTTACATCAAAGCCCTGAACGACATCCGCAACCACCCAGAGCAAAAATCCGTTTACAACAAACGTAAAAAGGCCCACAGTCATAATATTAATGGGCAGCGTCAAAAGATTGATGAGGGGCCGAATTACTGTATTGACAAAACCCCAGACAAATGCAGCCACCAGCGCGGCTGCCACACCTGCGATACTTATGCCGTCAACAATAAACGCGGTGATGTAAAGAGCCAATGCATTCAGGATCCAGCGCCAGATAAACCCCTTCAAACCTTTTCACCTCACACTGTTTTTTTTATTGTTCGACGAATAACCAACGGATTCCTCTCATTAACTGTAAAAGATTGACGAATACACTCGGATTGGTTGTGAATACCAACATAATTTCCGCCAGAATCAAGATACTAAGACAAGAATGTTTTAATCGGATGGAGGGGGATTATGACGGCAGGTTATAAAAATATTTTTACCGCCGAACCAATACAATGGGCCGTGGATTATATTCAGGATATACTTGAAACACTGGAAGAAGGAGCAATCGACAGTGATTACGGCCTGGCGCTTTTGGCACTGGAACGGGAGGAACTGCGTGTCATCTTGCAGGAACTCCAACAGGATGTGCCAAAGGTTGATACGCCGGTGTTCTGCGCCTATGGACGGCAGGGAGCACGGCTGTTTGTCATTCGCCAGCTTCTCTCAACTCTACCGGCAGTGGAACACTGTCCTCTGCACAGCCGTGATCATGTTTATAGCCAGGCATGCCGGCGGCTGCTGGACGAATCCTTCTTTCTGTCGGGATTTCGTTTGTCTCTGGAGAAAAAAGCACCCTCACCGGAAACGGTCAGCCGTGCACTGAGAATCTTGGCCGGCAGCAGGCTGGCGGGCAGACTGCGCCTCAACCGTCATCCACTGCACCTCTATTGTCTCAATTATGAACTGCCCGACCCCGCTTATTATCTCCTCCCGTCCCATACCATCATATGCGGCGCCAATGATTTCGACGCCCATACCCAGCTTCACTGCCTGCTGCATGAATTCGGCCATGCCATCTACGCTGCGAAACCGTCGGTGAAACCGGCTGTGGAACGAAAAAAAGCAGCGGAACAGTTTGCCAACCATTTCGCTGCGGCTCTGCTAACATCTGTCTGATTTACTCACCGGCCGGGCCGTCACGTAAATACTCATACAAAACTGCTGCGGTTGCCGCATTCATTCCGGCGACCGATGCCAACTCATCAGGAGTTGCCCTGCGCATGGCGGCAATACTGCCGAAATGCTTAAGCAGGGCTTTTCGCCGTTTGTCTCCGATACCCGGGACATCCAGTAAAAATGAACCTCTGCCGGCGGCAGACCGCTGCTTACGCTGCTGCGTGACTGCAAACCGGTGGGCTTCATCACGGACACGCTGCAAAAGCTGCAGTGCCGGTGCCTGCCTGGGAAGGCGGAGCGGCTCGCGCCGGCCGGGCTGATGAATCAGCTCCTCTTCTTTTGCCAGGGAAATGACAGCAAGACCGTGTACCTGCAGCGCGTCCAAAGCCTGCAGCGCGGCATTCAGCTGACCCAAACCGCCGTCAATCAGAATTAAATCCGGCGCCAGCAGAAACGGATCGTGGGTGTCCTCTGTCAGATTGCCTTCTTGCCGGGCGGTCAGAAGTCTGGCAAAGCGTCTTGTCAGCACTTCTTTCATTGAAGCATAATCATCCGGCTTGTCCACGGAACGGATGCGGAAACGGCGGTAATCTGCCGGAAGAGGCAGGCCGTTCTCAAAAATTACCATGGATGCCACCGTTCCTTCTCCGTACAGGTGGGAGATATCATACCCCTCAATCCGAAACGGCGGACTTTCAAGCCCCAAGGTCTCTGCCAACGCCTGCAGAGCTGCTTTGGGGTTGCGTGCTTTTTCACGCAGAATTTCCTGTTCCAGAAACATGGCCGCATTGTCTTTGGCCAGACGAACCAATTCTTTTTTTTGCCCGCGCTGCGGGGTCCGCAGTCTGACACGGCCGCCTTTGCGGCTGCCGAGCCATTCTTCAAGCAGGTCCTTTTCCGGCACGTCTGCGGAGAGGAGAATTTCCGGGGGCACATCGCCCGCAACGGAGTAGAAGCGGCGCAGAAACGCAGCCAGCATCTCCGGCTGCCCCTCACCGGTGGGATTTGTCAGCAAAAAATGTTCCCGGCCTGTCAGCTTGCCGCCGCGGACAGCAAACAGCTGGGCACAACCCAAATCTTCCGCCGCCGCCATGGCAATCACATCCCTGTCTCCGCCCTCGGTAGCCACAATCTTCTGCTTTTCCGTCACAGCCAGTACGGCGCGAAACTGATCACGCAGACGTGCCGCCTTCTCAAATTCAAGGTTTTCCGCAGCTTCCTGCATGCGCGCTTCCAGCTCCCGCAGCAGCTTATCCTGCTTCCCTTCCAAAAACAAAAGAACCTCGTTAACCAGCCTGTGATATTCTGACTGTTCCACATCGCCGCTGCAGGGCGCCAGACAGCGGTCGATATGCCGGTTCAGGCAGGGCCTGCCGGCTTTTTGCGGGTTGACCGGCCCCCGGCAGTGGCGCAGCGGAAACAGCTGGCGGATTAAACGGATGGTTTCCTTGACAGCCCCTGCATTGGTAAAGGGACCGAAATAACGGGCACCGTCTTTTTCCACCCGCCTGGCTACATGGATTCTGGGGAACGTTTCCTGAATTGTGACACGCAGATACGGGTAATGCTTGTCGTCTTTTAAATCAATATTATAGCGCGGCCGGTATTCTTTAATCAGGTTGCTCTCGAGAATCAGGGCCTCAACCTCTGTATCTGTTACCGTGTAATCCAGGTCGCTGATTTTTTCCACCAATGCCCGCACCTTGGGAGAGAGCTTTCCGGACGCCTGGAAATACGAGCGGACACGCTGCTTTAAATCCACGGCTTTGCCCACATAAATAATCCGGCCCCGTTCGTCTTTCATCAGGTAGACGCCCGGGCGGCGGGGCAGCTGTGCCAGTTTTTTTTCCAGCAGTTCTGTCCGTTCTTCCGTCATGTGAGCCTCCGTTTAGTGTTTTACCTTAAGCAGGGTTTTTTGCAGGAATCTGCCGGTATGCGACTCCTGTACCGCCGCCACATCCTCAGGCGTACCGGCAGCAACGACCAGCCCACCGGCATCCCCGCCTTCGGGGCCCAGGTCGATGATATAATCGGCGCGCTTAATCACATCCAGATTATGCTCAATTACCAGAACAGTGTCGCCGTTATCCACCAGACGGTCAAGAATAGTCAGCAGTTTGCTGATGTCATCGCTATGCAGGCCTGTGGTGGGCTCGTCGAGAATATACAGCGTCTTGCCGGTGCTGCGCTTAGACAGTTCCGTGGCCAGCTTCACCCGCTGCGCCTCGCCGCCCGAGAGAGTGGGCGCCGGCTGCCCCAGTCGAATGTAACCCAGGCCAACATCGAAAAGTGTCTGCAGCTTACGCTTGATACGCGGAATGGCGTCAAAAAAATCCAGCGCTTCCGCCACAGTCATTTCCAGCACGTTGGCGATGTTTTTCCCTTTATATCGCACTTCCAGCGTTTCCCGGTTGTAGCGCTTACCGCGGCATACTTCGCAGGGTACATACACATCAGGTAAAAAGTGCATTTCAATCCGCAGAATTCCGTCCCCGCGGCAGGCCTCACAGCGCCCGCCTTTTACGTTAAAGCTGAAGCGTCCCGGCTTATATCCACGGGCACGCCCCTCTGATGTACGGGAAAATAACTCCCGGATCAGGTCAAAAACGCCTGTATACGTTGCGGGATTGGATCGCGGGGTGCGTCCGATTGGGGACTGGTCCACATCAATCACTTTGTCCAGGTGTGACAACCCAAGAATATCATCATGCTCCGCCGGTTTGTGGCGCCCGCGGTGCAGCTCCATAGCCAGCCTGCGGTAAAGAATCTCATTGACCAGAGTACTTTTACCGGACCCCGACACACCGGTCACACAGGTAAACACGCCCAGCGGAAAATTTACATCCAGATTTTTCAGGTTATGAGCACGCGCGCCTTTGACTTCCACCCATTTGCCGTTGGGTTGTCGTCTCTTTTCCGGTACGTGAATTTGCTTTTTGCCCGACAGATACTGGCCCGTTACCGACTCTGCCACGTTCATGACTTCAGCCATGGTGCCGGCTGCCACAACCCGGCCGCCCCAGGCACCGGCTCCGGGGCCGATATCCAGAATGTGGTCCGCACTCTCTATGGTTTCTTCGTCATGCTCCACCACGATCACCGTGTTACCCAGGTCACGCAGGCGTGAGAGCGTACCGATCAGCCGCTCGTTGTCCCGCTGGTGCAGCCCGATACTTGGCTCATCAAGAATATACAGCACTCCGGTCAGGCTGGAGCCGATTTGAGTGGCCAGACGGATCCGCTGTGCCTCACCCCCCGAGAGAGTGCCGGCCGCCCTGTCCAGCGTCAGATATTCCAGCCCCACATTCAGCAAAAAGCCCAGCCGTTCCTCAATTTCGCGCAGCACCAGACGGGCAATCTGCCGTTCCTTATCACTTAAATCCAGTCCGCTTAAAAAGTCTTTGGCACCCGCCACCGTCATGGCAGTAAGTTCCGCAATATTTTTTCCGCCCACTGTCACAGACAGGCTGGCCGGTTTTAATCTGGACCCGCTGCACTCGGGGCAGGGGTTATGTGACATGTAGCTTTCCAGCTCTTCCCGCACCTGGTCTGACGTAGTCTCCCGGTAGCGCCTTTCCAGATTGGGGATCACGCCCTCAAACCTGAGCTGATAGCGGTGAATCCGCCCGTGGGCATCCTCGTAGCTAAAAGGTATCCGCTCGGCTGAACCCCGCAAAAGAAGCTTCTGCTGCTCCTTGGGCAGGTCTGCAAACGGTTTGTCCCTCTCAATACCGAAATGTTCCGTTGCCGCCTGCAGCAGCTGCTGGTAGTAGCCCTGGCTGCCAGACTTCCAGGGAGCAATCGCCCCTTCATGCAATGTGCGGCGCCTGTCGGGAACGACCAAATCCGGGTCAATTTCCGCTTTACTGCCCAGGCCGCTGCAGGTGGGGCAGGCCCCGTAGGGACTGTTAAACGAAAACATCCGCGGCGCCAGTTCCTCGAAAGAAAAACCGCACTGCGGGCAGGCGAATGTGGATGAAAAAAGCATCTCTTCACCGTCAATAATTTCAAGAATCACCAGACCGTCCCCGTATTTCAGCGCCGTTTCCAGTGAATCGGCAAGCCTGTTTTCCAGCCCTTCTTTAATCACAAGCCGGTCCACAACAATTTCGATGGTGTGCTTCTTATTTTTATCCAGTGTGATTTCCTCTTCCAGGTCGCGGATATCACCGTCCACTCTGACACGGACAAAACCGTCGGCCCGCACATCCTGAAAGACTTTGCTGTACTCGCCTTTGCGCCCCCGCACCAGCGGTGCAAGGACCTGGATTTTGGTTTTAGCGGGCAGGCCCATAATCCTGTCCACCATCTGTTCCACAGTCTGCTGGGCGATGCGAATACTGCAGTGCGGACAGTGCGGGTGCCCCACCCGCGCATAAAGCAGGCGGAGATAATCATACACTTCCGTTACCGTACCCACTGTGGAGCGCGGATTCCGGGACGTTGTTTTCTGATCGATGGAAATGGCCGGGGAGAGGCCTTCAATATAGTCCACATCCGGCTTATCCATTTGCCCCAAAAACTGTCTGGCATACGCCGACAGCGACTCCACATAACGGCGCTGTCCCTCGGCATAGACTGTGTCAAAAGCCAGTGAAGATTTGCCCGAACCGGAAACACCGGTGATAACAACCAGCTTGTTGCGGGGAATTTCCACATCAATATTTTTTAGGTTGTGCTCCCGCGCACCCTTAATAATAATCTTATCCTGATTCATTTTTTATGACCTGTCCTCCGTTTTGGCTTTGCGCAATTCACTGATGATGTCGCGCAGCTGGGCTGCACGCTCGAATTCCAGATCCCGCGCTGCCTGTTTCATTTCCTTTTCCAGTTTTGTAATGGCCTTTTTGCGCTCTGCTGCAGTCAGCAGTTCAGGCTTTTCTATCCCGGGATAACCGGGCAGCACATCTTCAGCTACCTTGGTCGCCTCAATAACAGCCCGGACCGCTTTACGTATCGTGGCCGGCGTAATTCCGTGCTCACGGTTAAATTCAATCTGACGGCTGCGCCGCCGCGCTGTTTCATCAATGGCACGCTTCATTGAATCCGTCACTTTGTCTGCATACATTATCACCGTACCGTTTACATTACGTGCTGCACGCCCGATTGTCTGAATCAGGGAACGGTCTGAGCGCAAAAAACCTTCCTTATCCGCATCAAGAATGGCCACGAGCGAAACTTCCGGCAGATCCAGCCCTTCCCGCAGCAGGTTAATACCCACCAGAACATCAAACTCGCCAAGGCGCAGGTCCCGGATAATTTCCATTCTCTCCAGTGTGTTGATTTCTGAATGGAGGTAGCGAACTTTTAAGCCCAGTTCCTTGTAATACTCTGTGAGGTCTTCGGCCATACGCTTCGTTAGAGTCGTGACAAGAACCCGCTCATCTCGCTCAATCCGTTTACGGACTTCTCCGTAGAGATCATCAATCTGGCCTTTAACAGGACGAATGTCAATCTCGGGGTCCACCAGACCCGTAGGCCTGATAATCTGCTCAACCACCTGTTTACTGTGCTCATGCTCATAAGGACCCGGTGTTGCCGACACATAAACTGCCTGGTGAACCAGTTCGGCAAACTCAGGGAACATCAGCGGCCTGTTATCCAGGGCAGACGGCAGGCGAAACCCGTACTCCACCAGCGTCTCCTTCCGTGAACGGTCACCGGCATACATGCCCCGGACCTGGGGAATCGTCTGGTGTGACTCATCTATAAAAAGTAGAAAATCCTTGGGAAAATAGTCCAGCAGCGTTGACGGACGGCTGCCCGGCGGGCGCCTGTCAAGATGTCTTGAGTAGTTTTCAATGCCGGTGCAGAAACCAATTTCGTTCATCATTTCCAGGTCGTATTTCGTCCGCTGCTCCAGCCGCTGTGCTTCCAGCAGCCTGTCCCGGGAGCGGAGCTCCTTTAGCCGCTCTTCCAGCTCCAGCCGGATATCGACCATCGCCTCTTCCAGCGTTTCCCGGGAGGTGACAAAGTGTGATGCCGGGAAAATGGCAATATGCTGCCGTTCGCCTAAAATTTCCCCTGTCAGAGTATCAATTTCCCGGATCCTTTCAACCTCGTCACCAAAAAACTCCACACGGACCGCTTTTTCGGTAGCAGACGCCGGATAAATCTCCAGCACATCGCCGCGGACACGAAACCGGCTCCGCTCCAGCTGCATATCGTTTCTTTCATATTGGATGGCAACCAGCCTTTTTACAACCTCTTCCCGGCTTTTTTCCATCCCCACGCGCAGCGAAACCACATTGTCGCGGTATTCGTCGGGGGAACCGAGTCCGTATATGCAGGACACACTGGCCACAATAATTACATCACGCCGTTCAAGAAGTGCACTGGTGGCAGAGTGACGCAGTTTCTCGATTTCATCGTTAATCGCCGAATCTTTTTCTATATAGGTATCCGACTGGGCAATATATGCCTCCGGTTGATAATAATCATAGTAACTGACGAAATACTCTACGGCGTTATCGGGAAAAAACTCCCGGAACTCACTGCACAGCTGCGCCGCCAGCGTCTTATTGTGCGCCAGCACAAGCGTGGGACGCCCGACCCGCTCGATTACATTGGCCATGGTAAATGTCTTGCCGGAACCCGTGACGCCCAGCAGAGTCTGATGCTGCAGGCCCCTGTTGATCCCCGAGACCAGCTCATCAATCGCCTTGGGCTGGTCCCCCCGCGGCGCATATTCACTTTTAATCTGAAACTCTCCCATTGTTCATTCTCCCTGCCGGTTCTAGTACTGGTAAACATAATTATTATATCACATTTGGCAAAAAGCAAAAGAAAAAACTATGGTTCAAAACCATAGTTTAATGGAGGAGATTTACGTAAAATTAAAGACCCGCCTCCGGACGGATGCAGGTCGTCATTAACCGTCTCTTCGGCAACCGGCTGTCATGGCTGATTTCTCAGCGGTAGACCCTTGGCTTTGCGTCCCTGCTTTTCAACAGGTTTGCCCTGAGCGAAGTGCTCAATATTAAACTCACTCTTAGAGAGTAGCACAGCGTGAAAAACTTGTCAAGCTTTGCCAGAATTTTATTGCAAATTGGGCGGCCGTCCCGAAAGCCACGGAGGAACCTGGCCGTCTTGTTTTTCGGGAAAAGGGGCCTGCAGACCCATCCCGGCCAGTTCGGTGTAGTCTCCTGAGCGGCTGAGGTTTTCATGAAACTTCATATCCGCAAGCACTGCCTGCTGAGCCTGCTGCAGAGCCGCCATGGCCTGCTGCAGAGCCTGCAGGACCTGCCTGTCCGTATCAAGCTGCCGTAATGACTGCTGCATCAGTAAATAGGCGTAGTTCTCTTTTTGCTCCATGAGCCCGCACCTCCAGTCGAAAGTTTTCCCCACCAACCCAAAAAAATTCACGCAGCACTTGTGGTTGCTTACGGCATAACGCGGCTAGGTTAAAAAATAAGGCAGCCGGTTGGCTGCCTCTTCTACACACGGGCTTTGATTTTTCTGATTTTCTCCGACAGTGCGGTAAAAAAATGCGTGTGCTTTACTTCCATAACGGTCCGGGTATAGCGGTCAGGCACAAGAATAATGCCCGGGTCACCTTTTTGCACAAACCTGATGCTGAGAAACTCGCTGTCTCTCTTTATTTCCAGTTCGATGTCTGTACCGGACATACGGAATAAATTGGCAAATGTGATGCTATCGTTAACCCACAACCCGTTGATGGCTGTAATCACATCAAGCGGCCTGAGGCCGGCTGCGGCAGCCGGGGCGTCGGGAAAGAGGTCCATTACTTTGACGCCTGCAGCAGGAGCCTGGTATATCGGCCGGCTGCCAAACTCTTTTTTGTTGCCGGCGGTAATCAGAAATTCATGGCCAAGCGGCGAAAAAAGCGCGGCAAAAATCATCACCGACGGCAAATGAAATGCCAGAAAAGCGGCCACCATCAGGATGAGGCTGTAGAGACCCAGGTTAACAGCCGATCTTCTGCTTTTTTCCCGCGGTGTCAATGAGATGGCCAGGTCACCGTAACCCAGGCCTGCCACAATGGGGAGCAGCTGATACATCAGGACTTTTCCCATTTCCGGTGCGGTGGCACTGGGTAAAAGCGGCCACCAGTCAGGCATTTGCGCTGCCACAGCCGCATTGGCTGCTGCCTGTGGTACCGTCAGGGCAATCAGGCCGACCAGCGGCAGAGGCCAGAACTTCTGCAGGGAAAACCCCCCAACGACCCCCCGGTCTGTTTTTACATACTGGGGACTGGGAAAATAATGCCCGCTGACGGCAATCAGGAAGCTTTCCGTCAGGTGCAGAATACCGATTAGCGCCAACAGCCCCGGAATATGGATTCCCGCAACGGGGGCCAGAAAGCCCTCTGTCAGTGCCGGCCATATCTCTCCAAGAAGGTTCACAAGAACAGCAAACGCGCCGACAATTCCGCCGGCATAGGCAAAACACAGATAGCGGGGATGGATCAGAAGCAGCAGTATCGCCACCGGCCAGACAAATATAATCCCGATCTCCAAAAGAGAAATGCCGAAGAATACCAACAGCGCACTGGCCAGGAGCCCGCCTGCCAAACCAATCACGGTCGAAACCAGTGTCTGTGTCATGACATTGTGCCGCGGCCGGCCAAAAAGCTGCGTTTCAATCCGTGCAACCCGCCTGTACTGGAAATAAACTAAGACAACGACGCCCCAGAACAGGAAATGGAAAGGAAAGAGAATATACGTACTGAGGACCAGGCGGACAATTTCCATGATTTCCATCTGCCCACCCCTTTAGATTTTTTCCAGAATAATCTCCCACGCTTTTTTAAACTGTTCATCAAGCTGCTTCTGCAGCGCATCCAGTTCTTCATCCAGCTTTTCTCTTGTTTCGTTATTGACTGTGCCTGTAACCGTCAGGCCGTGTTTGGACTGGAAGGAACGAATGGCCTGTTCCGTTGCTCTGTCATAGATGCCTGTCTCGTCAACATTATATTTTAGAGCAAGCAGCATCTTTTGCAAAAACAGGACATTGGTGTTTTCATCCCCCGGGTTCAGGTCGCTGACGACTCTGTGGTAGGTCATATAAAACTCTTCCGGCAGTTCCACAGTCACATCGGGTTCCAGCCCCTCACCGTGAATGTCACGTCCCTCAGGTGTTGTATATTTTGCCATGGTATAGCGCAGGCCCGTACTGTTTGCCAGTTCTTCCAGGTGCTGCACCGTAGCCTTGCCGTACGTTTTTGTCCCCACAAGTGTGGCAGTCTTGGTATCCTGGAAAGCGCCGGCGATAATTTCTGAAGCAGACGCACTGGCGCCGTTTACAAGCACAACAACCGGGTAGGGTTTCTCTACGCCGTAGGAGCGGTACGTATTGACAATAGTGCCGTCACGGTCCACCACATGGGTAATCGGTCCGGCGGGAAGCAGTTCCTGGCCCACTTTAATAGCCTCGGTAAGCAGACCGCCCGGATTATCCCTCAAGTCTAAGATGAGCCCCTTCATGCCCTGTGTTTCCAGTTCCAACAGGCCTTTGCGGAAGTCCTCACCGGTGTGATCGTCAAACGAGGTGATTTCAATATAACCGATATTGTTTTCCAGCATTTCGGGAAATACGCTGGGCAGGACAATATTGCCGCGGATAATTTCAAATGTCAGAGGCCTGTCTTCGCCGTCACGCTCCACTGTGAGTGTGACCGGCGTCCCCTCGGGCCCGCGCATTAGCTTAACAGCTTCCATGGTGGTAATACCGATAATATCTTCGCCGTCTACTTCCACAATCCGGTCACCGGACAGCAGGCCGGCCCTTTCACCAGGAGTATTCTTAATGGGAGAAATCACTGTAATATAATCATCTACCGAATTAATTTCAATGCCGATTCCCGAGAAGGATCCATCGATTTTTATCATCATTTCTTCCCAGTGAGACGGATCCAGGAAGCTGGTCTGCGGGTCGTCAAGCGATTCCACCATACCCTGAATCGCCGCATTAATTAAATCTTCCTCCGATACTTCATCCAGATAACGGTCTGTGAGAATATCCAGGACATCAAGAAATGCCTGTAGTTCTTCCCTTACCTCATCTTCATTGCCCTGATCTACAGATGCAGGCGGAGGGGTAGCCACTCTCCACCGGTAAGCGTGCCTGGTTAGCCGATACGTTACTGCATTGCTGACAATGAGCAGGAGCACCAGAAACAACGCTGTTCTCTTCTTCAAAGAACACACCAACTTTCAGCCAAGTATTTTTCGTCACTAATTCTCATTATAAACCTATTGGGCTGAATAATCCACCATGATTTCCTGCAGAAACATCCTCTAAATCAGGAAAAAACAACCCGGGCACATAGAGTGCCCGGGTGTAGTCGTCACAAATTTATCTGATATACGGCATCGGATTGACGCGTTCTCCGTTGACACGGACCTCAAAATGCACGTGCGGTCCGGTGGAGTAACCGGTAGACCCTATGATAGCGATGGCCTGTCCTTTGGCCACGCTTTGGCCGTTTGCCACCAGGAATCCGTGAGTATGCGCATATACGGTGGCGATACCATCGCCGTGGTCAACAATAACCAAATTACCGTAACCGCTGCCATACCTGTATGTATAGGCAACTCCGGAATCCACAGCGACTAGGTTAACCGGTGAGCCTGTATATGAGCTGGAAGCGGGCCAGCGGCTGCGGGGAATACCGATATCGACACCGCCGTGGAACGTTCCTGCTCTGCCGGTAATCGGATCGCGTCGGTATCCGTAGTTTGAGGTGATCCAGGCCGTTCCGAACTCGGGAACAGGCCAGATCATTTGCCCCGATCCGCGCGACGGCACGCCGCGCTGTGCTGCCTGCAGGGTCTTAATGATTGAATCAAGCTGCTTGGCTTCCGCCTCCAGCTTTTTTATTTCTTTGTTTGTATTATTGTAATCTTCCTGCAGTGCCGCCATCAGTTGCCTTTGCTCGGAGGCCTTGGCCTGCAGTTCCTGATCCTTGAGCAGGTTCTGGCGGCGCATGACCAACAGTTCCTGGCGCCGTTCCTCCAGCGCTTCCTTCATACCCACGATTCGTTCCCGTTCTGCTTTGACCTCCCCAAGGAGTACGCGGTCTTCTGCAATTAGCATCTGCATATCGTTGTAGCGTGTCAGAAACTCAGCAAACGAAGAACTGGAGAACAATACATCCAGATAACTGGTCTTACCGTTTTCATATATCGCCCGCAGCCTGACGGCCAGTACCTGGTCGACGATTTCGATTTGTTCTTCAGCCTCGGCCAATTCCGCTTCCGTCTCAGTAATCTGCTGTTCGGTAGATTTTACTTTAGCTGCCAGGGAACGCAGTTCTGCCTTAATGACATTCATTTCCCCTTCCAGCAGTCTGATTTCCTTTAATATTTTGTCCTGTTCCTGCTTGTTTTGACTTAAATCCTGCTTCCGCTGGTTAATATCGCTTTTTACACCACTCAGTTCCTGCTGCTTTTGGTCAATTTGATTGGCGAATACAGGCAGTATACCCACCAGGAGAAAGAGTGACGCTGCAAATAAAATGAATGCCGCTTTTTTCTTAGACAAACCGTTTCCCTCCTTATGCTCAGACTCTTAAGAACCGACGTATAGAGATCAGACTGCCAAAGCCGCCAATAGCCGTACCCAGCAGCAGCAGCAGTTTGGCCATTTCATCCAAAACCACCTCCGGCGCAACCAGCGGCAGAAAATACATATTGAGGCTTGTCCAGCCCACAGCTTCACCGTAAATATACATTAACATCAGAGTAGGAATCAGTGCACCGAAGAAGCCAAGAAACACGCCCTCGATTAAAAACGGCCAGCGGATGAACCACTCGGTGGCACCCACATATTTCATGATTTTAATTTCTTTGGAACGCGCATTCACCGTCAGGCGAATGGTATTGGCAATGAGAAACATCGCTGTCAGTGCGAGCCCTGCCATAAAAGCCAGCCCGACCCATTGCACAACGCCGGTAAACTGGAAAAGCTTACCGACAATTTCCTCCCCATAAACCACTTTGGCAATACCCGGCATCTTCTCCAGTTCGGTGGCTACGGCGGGAATGTCTTCAGGAATAATCGTACGGATTTCAAAAGAGTCGCGAAGTGGGTTGCGCCCGTCCTCTTCATAGCCATCCACCAGTTCGCCAAGCTCTTCTTTAAGCCGGTCCAGCGCCTCTTCACGTGTTACAAAGCGAACTTCCTCAATCTGAGTCATCTGAATCAGTGCAATCCGAATGGCATCCACTTCATCCGGTGCCACCGTTTCATCCACATACGCAATGATTTCAACCTGACCTTTAATATCTTCGGTAATCTGTTCCACATTAATATTTAAGAGCATAAAGCTGCCCAGAATAAACAAAGTAACAGCCACCACAGCAATGGAGGCAAAACTCATCCAACCGTTTCGGAAAATACTGCGAAAAGCTTCTTTGATGTAGTAGACCCAGTTTCTAATTAACATGTTGGCAGTATACTCCCCTCCGCTCGTCGCGGACAACTTTACCGCTGTCCAGAACAAGGACCCGTTGCCGCATCGCATCCACAACATCCTTGTCATGCGTGGCCATTAAGATGGTTGTACCCCGAATATTTATGGTTTTCAAAAGATCAATAATCCCTTTGGACGTTTTCGGGTCCAGATTGCCGGTTGGTTCATCGGCAATAATCAGGGTAGGCTGGTTGACAATGGCCCGTGCCAGACAAACCCGCTGCTGCTCCCCGCCGGAAAGCTCGTCGGGTTTCATTTTAACCTTAGAACCCAAACCCACCATATCCAGCGCTTCAGGGACACGGCGGCGGATATCCCGGGGAGAACATCCGATAACCTGCATCGCAAAGGCTACATTATCGTAGACACTCCGGTTTTCCAGTAATCGAAAATCCTGGAACACCACGCCAACATTCCGGCGAAAAAGAGGGACTTCCCTCCGTCTTAACCGGGTGATATCACGACCCTGTATTTTAATACTGCCGGAACTCGGCAGAAATTCGCGGCAAATCAGTCGGATCAGCGTAGACTTCCCTGCACCGCTTTCACCAACCACAAACACAAACTCTCCACGCTCAATCTCTACATTTATCTCTTTCAACGCGGCTACACCGTTAGGATAGACTTTTGATACGCGCTGAACCTCTATCATGCTGTTCGGGTCACTCCCTGTTCCCGCCCTAAAAAAGCGATAAATTTTTCTTAACAGAAGATTATAATTTCTTATCATGCACTTAACATAAATTCGACGGTGAACTATAAAAACCTTTTTAATAAGCCATTTTTTTACCTTATTTTTGCAAACTTTCTCCAACTGCTGCCTTTTTTGTCCGGTCACGACAGAAAGGATTTTTGCCAGTACAGGCGAAGAGGTAAATTATGAAGGAGGGAACAATAACATGAATATCCTCATCGGCGGAGCTGCCGGCCAGGGGATGGATACCATCGCTCACCTGCTGGGCAAGGTTCTGGCAAGAGAAGGCTATGGTGTCCACTCCGCAAAAGACTACATGTCGCGTGTACGGGGCGGACATAATTTCACGCGTCTCCGTGTAGACATAAAAACGCCCTGGTGCGCAAAACAGAAGATCGACATCCTGATTGCACTTAATGAAGAAACATATCGCATCCACCGCAGTGACCTAACGAAAGAGGGACGCATGATCTTTGATCCGGGCCAGTTTTCCCCTCCCGCAGAAAAAGGCGTACCCGTTCCCCTACAGGCCCTGGCTAAAGAAAACGGCAGTAAAATTATGGCCAATACCGTTGCCGTTGGTGCCGCTTTGTCCCTTCTGGGCCTGGAGACGGCCAGTACTGAATCCCTGCTGAAAGAACTGTTTAACGAAGATATTGCCCGGCAGAACATGGCTGCGCTGCGGGCAGGCTATGATGAGGCTGCCCAATACTGCGGTTCCTGTTTTTCACTGCCCGGGAAAGAAGACAGACAAAGACAGATTTACTTAGACGGCAATCAGTTGCTGGGCATGGCTTCCCTGGCCAGCGGCTGCCGTTTCCTTGCCGCCTATCCCATGACACCGGCCACCGGCATCATGTCTTACCTGGCCGGCAAACAGGCAGACCATACTTTGGTGGTAGAGCAGGCCGAAGATGAAATTGCTGCCATTAATATGACTCTGGGTGCATCGTATGCCGGTGCACGCTCCATGACCTGTACATCCGGCGGCGGTTTCGCCCTGATGGTGGAAGGCCTCTCCCTGGCAGGTATGACAGAAACCCCTGTTGTCATTGCTCTGGCCATGCGACCCGGCCCGGCCACAGGGCTGCCGACCCGCACGGAACAGGGGGATCTGGATTTTGCCCTTTATGCAGGCCATGGAGAATTCCCCCGCGCTGTCCTTTGCGCCACCCATCTGGAAGACGCCTTTTACCGCATGAACAAAGCGTTTGACCTGGCCGAGAAATACCAAATTCCCGTACTGTTCCTCACGGACCAGAATTTCGCCGATACGGCCCGTACTGTTCCGCTGTTTGACTTTACCCGTCTGCGCTATAACAGGTATCTGGCGGACGAAGAAAGCCTTGAACGCCCCTATCAGCGCTATCGCCTGACAAAAGACGGTGTATCACCACGGGCTCTGCCCGGTCAGTTCAGCGATGAAACGGTATTAGCGGACAGCGACGAACACGATACAAACGGCAATATTATCGAGGATGCTGAGACCCGGCGCCTGATGGCCGAAAAAAGATTGCGGAAAATGGAGTTTCTCGCCTCTGAAATGGATGAACCGCTCCTTCTTGGAGCAGAGGAAGGCGATACCCTGCTGATTGGCTGGGGTTCCACCTTCGGAGCCCTGCGGGAAGCTTCCGGGTTGCTCACTCAAACAGGCAAAAAGGTAACTCATATTCACTTCACCGACCTTTGGCCTCTGCCGGTCACTACAATCACCCGCATCTTTGCCAACTTTAACGAGAGAATCTGTGTGGAGAATAATGCCACAGGGCAGTTTGCCGCCCTGCTGCGACGTGAAGCCGGCCTGGTGACAGACCGGGAAATTCTTAAATTCGACGGCCGCCCGTTTATGGCGGAAGACATTGTGCGGGAGGTGGAAAAAGATGTGTAAAGCAGCAGACTATCTGGTAAACGAAACGGCGTGGTGCCCCGGCTGCGGCAACTTTCCCATTCGTGAAGCACTGGCTGAAGCACTGGCCGAACTGGGCCTTCCCCATCACCGAGTCCTGCTTTGTTCCGGAATTGGCCAGGCAGCCAAGATGCCTCACTATATCAGGGTAAACGGCTTCAACGGCTTGCACGGCCGCGCGCTGCCCCCCGCCGTGGGTGCCCGTGTGGCCAATACCTCCCTGAAAGTCATTGTGGAATCGGGGGACGGCGACACCTACGGTGAAGGGGGTAACCACTTCATCCACAACATCCGCCGCAATCCGGACCTCGCCCATTTTGTCCACAACAATCAGGTCTACGGCCTGACGAAAGGGCAGGCCAGCCCTACAAGCGAGGAAGGAATGAAAACCGGTGTCCAAACCTTCGGCGTCATCCTGCCTCCCTTCAACCCGCTGACAACAGCACTTGTTACCGGCGCCGGCTTTGTGGCCCGCTGCTTTTCCGGTGAAAAGGATCATCTGAAGGAAACGATGAAGCAGGCAATAGAATTCCCCGGCTATGCTCTGGTGGATATCCTGCAGCCCTGTGTGTCTTTCAATAAGCTTAACACCTACCGTTGGTATAAAAAGCGCGTTTACAGGCCGGAGGGCCATGATCCCTCCGACTGGCAGTCCGCCCTGAAGCTGGCGCAGGAGTGGGGAGATCAAATTCCCATCGGCGTCCTCTACAGTGTACCGCGCCCCACTTTTGAATCCCATTTTCCCGTACTGGCCGGAGACCCCCTGGCTACCAGGCCTTTCGACCCGGTGTCGCTGGCCGGCATTCAGGATGAATTCCTCTAAAAACGAAAAGAAGCGGCAAGGCTCACACCTTGCCGCTTCTTCTTACTTAGTCAGGGTTGTGTAACTTTAAAGCCTTCGCCCAGCACTTCATGGGCATTGCCGACAATCACAAATGCTTTCTCGTCCACCTGTTCCACAATATTTTTCAGCCGGGGAATTTCAGACTGTGATACGACGGTCAGTACCATTTCCCTGGCCTGCCCGGTATAGGCGCCTTTCCCGGTCAATATGGTAGCACCCCGGTCCAGGTCCCGCAAAATCTTTTGCGCAATCTGCTCGGTCTCGCCGGAGATTACCAGGGCAGCCTTACTGTTACTGAGCCCTTCCTGGACAAGATCGATGACCCGACTGGTAACAAACAGAGAAATCAGGGCATACATGGCCAGCTCGAGATTAAACACAATCCCGGCCAGAGCAGCCACCAGAAAATCAACCCCCAGCAGGCTCTGCCCCATGGTAAAGCCAAACAGTTTATTTAATACCTGTGCCGCCAGGACGGTGCCTCCTGTGGTGCCGCGCGCCCGGAATACAATGGCAATTCCGACCCCCATAACAATCCCGCCGTAGAGGGAGGCCAACAGCAGGTCTTCGGTCAGCGTGGGCAAAAAAGCCAGCAGCTCGATCATCACCGACAGTGAAACAGCGCCAAACAACCCTCTGGCGATAAACCGTAAACCAAACAGCCTGGCCGCAATTAAAAACAACGGCAGATTTAGCAATAAAACGGTTAAACCCACCGGAATCCTCAGCAGGTAAAAAAAGATAACGCCAAGGCCACTGATTCCACCGGCTGCAATCTGATTCGGCACCAGAAACATCTGAAAAGCAGCAGCAATCACAGCTGTTCCCAGTAAGACGCCGGTCACCTCTCTGGCAGCCTGAAATCTGGCCACATGCGTACCCCCTATTGCTTATTTTCTCCGGCGGTCTGCCGCAAATAGGATTCAACCAGTTCATTCAGGTCTCCGTCCATCACGGCATTGATATTGCCGACCTCCACGCCTGTCCGATGGTCTTTTACCAATGTATATGGCTGGAAAACATACGAACGGATTTGGCTGCCCCAGGCAATCTCCTTCTGCTCGCCGCGCAAACTGCTTATTTCCTCAGCCTGCTGGCGCTGCATCAGATCCGCCAGCCGCCCCCGCAAAATCTTCATCGCCCGGTCACGGTTGGCATGCTGCGAACGTTCGTTCTGACACTGCACCACCACACCGGTGGGAAGATGAGTAATCCGAACTGCGGAGTCCGTGGTGTTAACGTGCTGCCCGCCGGCACCGCTGGCGCGATAGGTGTCAATCTTCAGATCTTCGGGTTTAATATCGATGTCCTGCTCATCATCTTCAATTTCCGGCAGAACATCCAGCGAGGCAAAAGACGTGTGGCGCCTTTTGGCCGCGTCAAACGGCGATATCCTCACCAGCCTGTGCACACCGCGCTCCGCTTTCATGTAACCGTAGGCATTCTTGCCTTTAATCAGCAGCGTTGCACTTTTAATCCCCGCCTCATCACCCGGTAAAAGGTCAAGTGTTTCTACCTGGTAATTTTTCCTCTCCGCCCAGCGGGTATACATTCTCAGCAGCATAGCCGCCCAGTCCTGCGACTCTGTACCGCCTGCGCCGGGGTGAATGGAAACAATGGCGCTGTGGCCGTCATAACGCCCGCGGAAAAGCAGAACCAGCTCCAGCCGGTCCAAATCAGCTCGCAGAGTTTCCACACTTTTTTCGGCATCCGCCCATAACTCACTGTCATCATCTTCTTCGGCCAGGGCAATAATTACCTCCAGGTCGGCCAGCTTTTCGCGGATAGCTTCAATCGGGTTCACATCGTCACGAAGGGCACTCAGTTCCTGAATGGTTTTCTGCGCACTTTCCTGGTCAGACCAGAATTCCGGTTCGCCCGTTACCGCTTCCAGTTTGGCAATTTGTTCATTCTTAACAGCAACGTCAAAGTGAAACACTCATTTCTGTCAGACGCTCGTGTAATTCTTTGTAAGCCGTTTTAATTTCCGAAGCCATTCTAACACCTACTTCCCACAACATTTTTTATATTTCTTGCCGCTGCCGCAGGGGCATGGTTGGTTTCTGCCTACTTTTTCCGCCCGGTCCGGCCCATGGACGGCGGTCCCGTCACTGGGAGGTGTTTCGTTTGCCACCGCCACAGCCTGACGGCGCGGCGGAGCCATGACCTGGGCACGGAAGAGAACCCTGATGGATTCTTCCTTAATCTGGTGAATCATATCGTTGAACATTTCAAACGCTTCGCGCTTGTATTCCACCAGCGGGTCTCGCTGTCCATAGGCACGCAGGCCCACACCGTGGCGAAGTTCATCCATCGCATCAATGTGGCTCATCCACTTGGAATCCACTGTTCTGAGGATAACAACGCGCTCCAGTTCGCGCATCGTTTCCTCACCCATGCGTTTTTCCCGCTCCTCATAGAAGGCAACAGCATTGTCCAGCAGCAGTTCCCGCAATTCTTCCCTGCTTTTTCCTTCCAGACCGGCAAGACTGAGTTTTTTGGGCGGCAGCAGCACACCCTCTGCCCAGTCCAACAACTCCTGCAGCAGCCACTCGTCATCGTGCATTGCTTCACTGGCATAATGGCCAAGAGCATCATCCACCAGGTCGGGAATCCACTCCATAGCGGTATCCCGCAGATTTTCCCCTTCTAGAACACGGCGGCGCTGGCCGTAAATCACTTCCCGCTGTTCGTTAATCACATCATCGTATTCCAGAATGTGCTTCCGGATATCAAAGTTGCGTGCTTCCACCCGCTTCTGAGCCGTCTCGATCGCGCGTGTAATCAGCGGATGGTCAATCGGCGTGTCTTCATCCAGGCCAACCTTCTCCATAATACCCATAATATTGTCGCCGCCAAAGAGCCGCATCAGGTCATCTTCCAGCGAGATAAAGAACTGGCTGGAACCGGGATCCCCCTGCCGGCCGGAACGGCCCCGCAGCTGGTTATCAATCCGGCGGGATTCATGCCTTTCCGTACCGAGAATGTGCAGGCCGCCGGCACTGATAACTTTTTCCCGTTCCGCCTGCGTCTGCAGGCGGTATTTTTCCTGCAGCCCGGCAAACTTTTCTTTGGCGTCGCGTTTCTCGCGCTCATCCGTTTCCGGCATCCCCAGATAATCCTCCAGGAACATGCCGTAGTCCATCCTGAACTCATCTTCCGCCAGAGAATCGGGATTGCCGCCCAGCAGGATGTCGGTACCGCGGCCGGCCATGTTGGTGGCAATGGTCACAGCATGCAGCCGGCCCGCCTGGGCAATAATTTTTGCTTCCTTCTCGTGATGCTTCGCATTGAGCACTTCGTGTTTAATGCCCCGCTTCTGTAAAAGCCGGCTCAACTCTTCGGAGAGCTCAATGGAAATCGTGCCGACCAGGATGGGCTGTCCGGTTTTGTGCCGTTCGTCAATCTCTGTCACCACATGACGGAACTTACCCTGTTCGGTTTTATAGATTACATCCGGCAGATCCTCACGGATCATCGGTTTATTCGTATCAATAACTACGACATCCATACCGTAAATGCTCTGGAATTCCTGTTCTTCCGTCTGTGCCGTACCGGTCATACCGGAGAGCTTGTTATACATCCGGAAATAGTTCTGAAAGGTCACCGACGCCAGTGTCATGCTCTCCTTGGCAACCTTGACACCTTCCTTGGCTTCAATGGCCTGGTGCAGACCTTCACTGTAGCGGCGGCCGTGCATCAGACGGCCGGTAAATTCATCGACAATAATAATCTGCCCGTCTTTGACCACATAATCTTTGTCCCTTTTCATCAGGTTATGTGCTCTGAGGGCATTTTCAACTTTTTTCTTAATAATATTACGGCGGTCAGCTTCCTTGCTCATCTGCGCCTGTTCTGTCTCAACGTCCTCGTAAACAACATCTTCTTCACCGTATAAGCCTTTTTCACCCAGCAGTACTTCCACCTGCGCCTCGCCTTCTTCGGTGAGCACAATCGTACTGGCTTTCTCATCCACAGTGAAGTGGTCTTCTTTTTTCAGCCGCCGGACCGCCTGGTTAATCCGGGCATAATCGTCTTCCTGCTTCTGGTCTTTCATCTGGCCGGAGATAATCAAAGGTGTCCGCGCCTCGTCAATCAGGATACTGTCCACTTCATCGACGATGGCAAAATTAAGCGGCCTCTGTGTCAGGTTTTCCTTATACAGCACCATATTGTCACGCAGGTAATCAAAGCCAAACTCGTTATTTGTGCCGTAGGTAATATCCGCAGCATACGCTTCCCGCTTCTGTACCGGATCCAGTCCGTGCACAATCAAACCCACGCTCAGGCCCAAGAACTCATAGACCTGCCCCATCCACTCTTTGTCACGCGAAGCAAGGTAGTCGTTAACGGTAACAATATGCACACCGCGCCCGGCCAAAGCGTTCAAATAAGCCGGCAGCGTGGCCGCCAGCGTTTTTCCTTCACCTGTCTTCATCTCCGCAACCCGGCCCTGATGAAGCACGATACCACCCAACAGCTGCACATCAAAATGCCGCATTTTAAGAACCCGGCGGCTTGCCTCCCGTACCACGGCAAACGCTTCCGGCAGAATCTGCCAGAGAGCATCCTGCTCAGCTTTGTAGAGCTGCTTTTTCGCGTCTTCCAGTTCCCTGCGGTCAAACGCATCGGCATCGGGAGCTAATCTGTCTTTGAGCTCGTCAACCTGCCTTTTGGGCTCAGCAAGTATCTCGTTGAGCCTCCCCCGATACTCCGCCGTCTTCCCGCGAAGCTCCTCGTCACTCAAAGCTTTTATTTCTTCTTCCAGTGCATTGATATTATCTACGATGGGATAAAGTTTCTTTAGTTCCCGTTTATTAACGTCGCCAATAATTCTTGAAATCAGGCCGCGCATGCCAAAACCTCCAATGTTTATATAATGCATAAAAAGGAACCTGACGGTTCCCTTTTTCAGAAGCCAAACTTATTTTACCATTATTTATCGGCCGAAACAAGTGCAGGCAGCGTGTCTCCGCCAAGCATGCGCCTCTGGATAAACAGGAAAATACCCGCCACAATCAGAATGTCTCCCACGCTGATCACCTGGCCAACAGGTGTCCAGACCGGAATCACATCCGCCAGAAACCACAACCGTGTCTCCTGGGTCATAAGCGTATGTGTCCCAACCGGCATCCGGCTCAATCCGATCGTTTCCATTGCCTGCATAGAAACAGGCATCTTTCCACCGTTTGCAACTATTACAATGAAGTTTAACAGGCTTCCCAGACCAAAAAGCTTCAACCCCGGTTTTCCCAGATTGAGCACAACCGCTACAAAAAAAATAAAATAAGCCACAACCTGAACAACAGGGCCATACAAAAATCCCCTTGCTTCCAAAGGGGTTACCACAGAACGCATTACCAGAGCCAAAATAACCAATGGCAGGCCCTTCAACCCCAATTCACCCAACCGTTCATACTTTCCTCCACGCAACAGCGCTACAACCACAGCAAGTACCACACCAACCATGATCACTAAATCTCACCCCTGCGCTTCAATACTTTGATAAACGCATTTACAACATCCTTGCAAAACTGTGCGCTGCTGCAGCGCTCTAACTCCTCCACTGCATGCTTTTTGCTCATCGGGTCACTGTATATCCTGTGCGAGGTCATGGCATCAAAGGCATCCGCCACCCCGATAATTTTCGCCCCCAGTGAAATTTTATCCCCTGTCAGCCGGTCGGGATAGCCCCTACCGTCAATCCGCTCGTGATGGTGACGGACAATATCGGCATGCTCACCGATAAACTTAATATTTTGAATAATTTCCGCCCCAACCGCAGAATGGGACCGCACCAAATCAAACTCATCATCGGAAAGTTTACTGGGCTTGTTCAATATCTGCTCCGGAATGCTGATTTTTCCGATATCATGCATCAAGCCAAGATACTCCAGCTTCTCAACAAAATCTTCCGGCAGCTTCATCTCTTGTCCGATTTGGACAGCGTATTCCGCCACACGCTCCGAGTGGCCGTGAGTGTAATGATCTTTGGCATCAATAGCTTTGGTTAAAGCTTTAATTGTACTGATGTATTGATTGCGCATGTCAATGTACATCAGGAAAGTGTGACGGGCAACGATTAGCGGGACAATTAATAATAACAGTCCAAGGATACCAATGTTGGCATATACAGTTGCAATTAAAATTCCTAAGGGCAATGTAGCAATATAATTTGGAATTGCCCACCTGAAGTTTGTGAGCCAAACTCCCCAAAAAGAAACTTTTTGTGCTAACATAATTACAATCATAACAATGAGTGAGTTTAATGTAATATATATGAAAGCAGCAACTGCAAGCGGAAAGATATCACCGGGCAAGCTCATAGTGCCTACGTTCCCGCCTAAACGGATATAAATCATTCCTGCTATTCCCGTACATAAAGCTAATTGTGCAGCATTAAACAACATTTTGTGAAACAACTGTTCAAAATTTTTAAATGTTTTTTTATGAAACAGCGAAGAGAAACTAACCCACGCCGCTACCGCAGGGCCAAACAAAATAATTAATGCAAGGTCTATAGCAAAGCTCACTGATACAGAACCATTTCCTCTTGGTAAGGGTACTTCAAGATGATCCATAATGATATGAACTATTAGAAAAAAGAATACAGGCAATCTTAAATCGGATATAGCTGGTGTATTCAGAAAAAGGAAAGTAATTCCAAGAATTACAATAAAAATTATATATAATTTTGCTTGTGCGGGCTCTTCTTTATAAGACACAGCCATTCCTCCTGATTTATAAAAAAGGACCGACTAAAACGAGAAGACTATCTTAACCCCATCTAAAACCGGCACCACCAGCAAGCACGAGTGTGCCCAGAGCGATAATCGCACGAATAACCTTTGCCATGTTAAAAAGTCCCCCTTTACGGTTTCCTCTGTCGTGGTCCGCTAGTTGACGACAGGTAACCGCTTCGCTCGGGGTATTGGAGAATGTCGGTCCTTTTTTTTGCTATGTAAGATGTCAAATATCAACCGGTACGCGTCTGTTCAAAGCCGAGAGAGTTGCCCTGACAACCGCTTCCTTTTCATCCTGCTTAATAAGGGCGGTCCCCACCAGGCATTCTTCCACAGGGCCCTGGATAAACGTAAGGGCGGTAGAAACCAGATTGCGGCTGCCGAGGGTATGCTGTGTGACGTCTTCCAGAAACACATTACTGTTTACATCAAGAAAGCTGCTGACCGCTTCAATGGTGGCTTCAGCAAACAGTCGCAGCCTGTTACTGCGGGAATTAACACCACAGCTTTTCCCCTGGCAGGAACGCTTGGCGGAGGTCAGCTCTACCGAAGCTTCCATTTGTGTGCCTTGCAGTGAATAATGAATGGCTGAAAACTTAAGGCGTTTCCCCTGAAAATATTTCTGTTCTTTGTTGAGCTGGACAATGGAAACTTTCTTATGGTCCAGGTCTATACCATATTCAACGCGCAGCAGTGTTTCAATATCCCTGACAAGCTGTTTCGCATTTCTTGTCTCTTCGGCCAGTACATGAATTTCGTCTATCTCTTTATTTTCGCCGAGGACAATATTAACTGAAATCACATCACGGATTTGCTTTATCAGGTTTTCACATTCAGCCAGTTTAATTGCTTTTGGAGCGTCGGCCAAGTAGATCCCTCCGTCTCTGTATGAAATTGCCTAGTGCTCCCCCGAAAGACGCAAACTAATTTTATTCCATTTATTTCAATCACTACTGTCCATATTTCGACCTGTTATGTGAAAATCCTTCCTAGCAAGGAAAATTACAGTTAAATTCGACAACCAATTTGTTCCACGAGCGCCCAGACGCATCCTGTGACCAGGGAATGTCCGCCCAGCAGAACGGGGATCCGGCACTCTGAAGCGGCGCGGGTAAATTCACGCACAAAGGGATCCCTGATCTCCTGATACAGTCCGAGGTCCGAGTTAAACCGATCCGCATCGCTCAGTTGATTTTTCTGATGAGCAAAAAGAACACGGGTGTCAATCAAAGCGGCGCTTACCGTTTTCTCAAGATGGGTAAAAAACCGCTCCGGGCCGATTTCCTCCAGCCAAAAGCCCAGCAGGGAGACCACTTCATTTCTCTCCAGCCGGCCGAGCGCTTTCATACCCCGCTCTTCGGAGAATACGCGCAGGCGAACTTTGAAATTGTGATTTATCCGTGAGATGGCCGGGGCACCGATTCTGCCAATCAGGGCCACATCGGGATAATTATCTGCCCGCAGTATATCTTTAACACGTTGTACCGGTGTTGTGTTTAATCCCAGACCGTTCAGGGCGGTGCGCAGGTTTGCACCTCCAAAAGGTGAGTCGGCCAGAATCAGCAGGTCTGTGGGCGTATCTATATCAAATTGTGTACCCAGTGTTGCGGGGAGGAGGTGCTGCTCAAACCCGGCGTCATAGCGCAGCAACAGGACCAGGGCATTATCTGTGGCGGCCGGAGGGTAGTGCTGCAGAACCGAGGCCGGGTTAAAGGCAATGATGTCGGCTGACTGCACATTGTTGGTGATATAGCGGTTTTCTTTTTCCAGGACAATCCGGCAGGCACCGGCCAGTTCTTCCGTGTCAATCAGCGGCACGGCAGCACCGCCCATGCAGATCACAGCTTTGATTTGATGTTTCACCGTCAGGTGCAACAGTTCTCTGCCAAAATGGAAATCAGACGGTGCCGTTTCGTTGAATTCTATATGTATACGCTCACCGGCAAGCGCCGTAAGTTCATGCCTGTTGGTGACAAGAAAAACTCTGCCCACTTCCGGGAGAGTCAGCAGTTTATCCAGGTTATCGCGCAGCGCGGCATGCCGTACCGTGACCAGCATTTCCTCCACCGGGCTTTTGGCTTCATTTCCTTCAAAAATAACAACATCGATCATTCTGATAGCCTCCTGTACATTTTCTGCCTACAAAAAAACAACCCCTTTAGGTATTTTACACGGTATGCTAACCGCGTGTCTACTTAAAGGGGCTGCTTGTATGGCGTCGCTATTTGAGTGCGGGTTCAATTAGTCCGTATTTACCGTCCTTGCGGCGGTAAACGACATTGATTTCATCTATATCGGCATTGATGAAAACAAAGAAGTCATGGCCAAGGAGATTCATCTGTAAAACAGCTTCCTCCACAGGCATCGGCTTCACCACAAAGCGCTTCGTTTTAACTACATCCAGGTCATCTTCCTCGTCAACTTTGGGCAGTTCAGCCATGGCCTTAAGTCCCCCACCCTGGCGGGCCTTGCGGTTGATTCTGGTTTTATATTTAGCAATCTGCCGCTCCAGCTTATCCACAACCAAATCGATGGATGCATACATATCGCCCGTACCTTCTTCAGCACGTAGGATCATTCCATTAATGTCAGCGGTTACCTCCACCTTGTGCATACCGTGCTCAACAATTAACGTGACCTGGGCCACCGCATCAAAATCAAAGTATTTATCAATTTTACCAATGCGTTTCTGCACATGGTCTTTTAAGGCGTCAGTCACCTCTACGTCTTTACCGCGTAAGATCAATTTCATTCTCTTCAGCTCCTTCCCGCTTTTTTTTAGTATTCCCTGAAACGTAATAAAATCCTTCATTGGAAAGATTAACAAAAGATAAAACCGGTCTTTTTACAGTAAAAAATCCCAAATTAATTTGGGATTTTTTCTTGCATATGTGTTGCATGACCGCAGAAAACCGTTATTTTTTAACTACATTGGCAGCCTGCGGACCCCGGGTACCTTCTACGATGTCAAACTCAACTTCTTCACCTTCAGCCAGAGTTTTAAAACCCTCCTGCTGAATCGCGGAATAATGGACAAACACATCCCCGCCATCTTCGCGTTCAATAAAACCATAGCCTTTTTCCTGATTAAACCACTTGACTTTGCCGAGCACTTTCATACCTCCTGAACATTAAAAACTATGTTAATGAAGCCATTAACACAGCATAAAATTATCATATATTGGCAATAAAGTCAACCGTTTCACTATCGTGCAACCACAGCCAGATAAATCTCGGCGACACCGGCCCGACGCAGTGCTTCACCGGCAAAGTGGGCTGTAGCACCGGTGGTAAGTAAATCATCCACCAACAGTACCCTGCCGGGCAGGTCCGCGTCAGGTGCAAGTGCAAAAGCATCGGCTACATTGTGCCAGCGCTCCTTTGCATCCAGCTGCGTCTGGCTCGGCGTCGCTTCCTTTCTGACCAAAATCTGTTTGACCGGCAGCCTGAGTTCATCCCCAATAACATGGGCCAACAGCAGTGCCTGGTCATAGCCGCGCTGCACCAGTCTGGTGTAGTGCAAAGGCACGGGCACCACTGCATCCATCTCGGGCCAATGGCTGCGTTTGACCTGTCTTGCCATCAATTTACCGAGCGGGTCGGCCAGTTCTTTTCGCCCGTCATACTTGAATCTGTGAATTGTTTTCTTTAGTTCTCCCCGATAGAGGCTTACGGCACATGCCCGGGAAAAAGAAAACGATTTGTCTCTGCAGGAGGGACAGGGCTGAACACCTCCGGCATGGGGGTGGCCGCACCAACTGCAGCAGTGACTCGGGTCAGGCACTTGCGCCAGGCAATCCCGGCACGTTGCAGGGCCTGGTTTGTCCGCAGTAAGCCGGCTGCGGCAAATCACGCAGCGCGGTGGGAATAAAAGGTCCAGCAGAGGAGTCAGAAAGCCCATAATGACCTCCTAGAAACCAGTGTTTTCGGCCAGCCGGTCGGCCAACCTTGAATACCGTGCCTCCACTTTGTTGTTGCGCACCGCAATGGCAAGTGCCTTTTTTGTTCCGATTAACACAACCAGCTCTTTGGCACGCGTAATTGCTGTATAGATCAGATTCCTTTGCAGCAGGATGTAATGCTGCGTGACAACAGGCAGAACGACCACCGGGTATTCACTGCCCTGGCTCTTGTGGACAGACACAGCATAGGATAAAACCAGTTCATCCAGTTCAGCCTGGTCATAAACCACGTCTCTGGCTCCGTTAACATCCGGGTAACGCACCACGGCTTCCCCGTCTTCCCGGTTAATGTAAGTGATACAGCCGATATCGCCGTTAAATACTTCCTTTTGGTAGTTATTGCGGATCTGCATAACTTTGTCTCCAAGGCGAAAGACAGTGCTGCCGTTTTTCATTTCCGGCTTAAACCCGGCGGGAGGATTCAGTTTCTGCTGCAGGTGCGTGTTGAGATTATCCACTCCGAGCAGATTGCGGCGCATCGGGCTCAGCACCTGAATATCTGCTATGGCATCATTATTTTTATATTCCGGGAGCCGGCGGCTGCACAAATCAAGGATTGTCTCCAGAATTTTTTCCGGCTCTCCTTCATGAATGAAGAAAAAATCATCGCTGCTGCCGTTTAACTGGGGCATCTGACCGCTGTTTACTGAATGAGCATTGGAGATAATGGCACTTTCACCACTCTGGCGGAAAATCCGGTCCAGCCGCGTTACCGGTACCGCTTCCGAGGAGATAATATCACGCAAAACATTGCCCGGTCCAACGGAAGGCAATTGATCCATGTCTCCCACCAGAATCAGTTTGCAATCCGGGGGGATGGCCTTTAAAAGATGGTAAAAAAGTAACAGATCCACCATGGAAACTTCATCGACAATGACGGCATGAGCCTTTAGCGGCCTGTCCTCATTGCGCAGAAAAGAAAATCCTTCGCCTTCCACCTGGGAATATTCCAACAGGCGGTGTATTGTTCTTGCTTCCAGACCTGTAGCCTCCGTCATGCGCTTAGCTGCCCGTCCGGTCGGTGCTGCCAGCATCACTTCCAGGCCATGATTCTGAAAAAGGGATAAAAGAGAGCGGATGGTTGTGGTTTTTCCTGTACCCGGACCCCCCGTTACCACCAGCAGGCCGGTTCCCAAAGCTTTATCCACAGCATCCTGCTGTGCCGGTGCAAGCTTGATGCCTCCTGTCTCCAGAGCCTGTAAATTCGTGCCCGGCAATATAAGCTGCCGGCACGCAATTTCATGCAGCCTGGCCGCCACGTAACGTTCGGCATAATAGAGCGGTGCCAGATAAACAGCACACTCTTCACCATATGTATCCAAAACCAACTGGCCGTCTTTACTCAGCCGCTCCAACTGCTTCTCCACCAGCTCGGCGGGCAGCAGGCACTCTTCTGTGGACAGCGATTCCACTGTTTTTTGCAGCAGTTCCTCCCGTGGCAGGAAGACGTGCCCGTCATCCTGTGCTTCCCGTAACAGAAACTGCAGCGCCGCCCGGACGCGGTGCGGCGAGTTTGCGGCCAAACCCATCTCCAGAGCAACTTTATCCGCAGTTTTAAAGCCCACTCCGAAAACATCATCGGCCAGCCTGTAAGGGTTTTCACTCACACGGGCCACAGTGTCATCACCGTACTTGCGATAGATGCGGGTTGCGTAACCTACACCGACACCGTAACTCTGCAGGAAAGTCATTACCTTCATAACCTCCTGCCTCTCTTTGAGGCTCTCCATAATCATTGCTGCTTTTTTATGCCCGATTCCTTCAATTTCACACAGCCGTTCCGGGTTATTTTCGATAATTTCCAAAGCATCCACACCGAAAACATCCACTATTTTATCTGCCGTTGAAGGCCCCACACCCTTAATCAGGCCGGAGGACAAAAATTTCCGTACTCCCTTTTCATTGTGAGGCAGCGCAACTTCATACGTTTGCACTTTAAACTGCCGGCCAAAATCTTTATGCTGAAACCATTCACCTTCAACTTTCAGCCGTTCCCCCACACTCAAACGGGGCATATTGCCGATAATGGTATGCAGCACCTCATCACCACTGCGCAGGCGCGCCACCATAAACAGCGTGTCATCATTATAATATGTGATTCTCTCCAGAACCCCTTCAAGACAGTGCATGCTTTCGCCCTCCATCAGGAAGTATTCCACAAACAGACAGCAGTTCCTGCAATCGACAGGCAAACATTTGTTCCGGATATGTACGGGAGGCCCTGCCTCCCGTACGCTTACTCGTAGGATGCAAAATCCACGACTTCACGTGACACCAGCCGCGCCCTGACTTTCCCGGTCAGCAGGCCGCCTGTGCTCTGAAAAATATTTTTCGCCAAAACCTGATCCATCACTCCCGAGACCTCCAGTTCCGTAAGGTTATCTCTTGGATTGGCCAGGTTAATGGTGAACAAGCCACCTGTGGCGTTACGAAACACCAGTTGCAGTGTTGTTTCCACATTTTCACCTCCTTATGCATGATTGATTTCACGTTTTACAACTGATTAATCAGTTGACCGTCGTCGAGCCTGCGGATGGAATCAACCGGTAAGCTCTGCAGCCCAAGCAGACCCTGCATCACATCGTAGAGGTCCTGGTGGGTTGTTTCCGGGAGAATACGGCCAATAGTCCTGTTAATAAAAACAGGGTCGCCCACTGCATCCACGCCACTCTGCAGTCTCGCCTGGCAGCGGGTGTAATTTTTTTCAAGAATCACCGCCATGAATTTCACCTCCTCTCCATGTAATCCTGATTATAGCTGTACACCTTTAACCGCCACAAACAACGAATTAGACCGCGTACGTCAAAAAAACCTGCCCCGGACACCGTAAGTCCGCAACAGGCTACCATTCTGTGCTTAAATTCAGCGAAACGAACAAAAGAGCGATGCGTGTTCGCATCACTCTTTTGTTCGTTGTTTTAAAGGCCGGCTTCGCTTTTTAACAGCTCGGCTTTATCAGTTCGTTCCCAGCTAAGATCAAGGTCGTCACGGCCGAAGTGGCCGTACGCCGCAATCTGCTTATAGATGGGGCGGCGGAGTTCCAGGTTCTGAATAATGGCCGCCGGGCGCAAATCAAAATGCCGGTTAATCAGGGCTTCAATCTTTTCTTCCGCAATTTTGGCTGTACCGAATGTTTCCACCATTAAAGAAAGGGGACGGGCCACACCAATGGCATACGCCAGTTGAACTTCACACTTATCCGCCAGACCTGCTGCCACCACGTTCTTGGCTACATAGCGGGCTGCGTATGCGGCTGAACGGTCAACTTTCGTGGGATCCTTTCCGGAAAATGCGCCGCCCCCGTGGCGGGCATAACCACCATAGGTGTCCACAATAATTTTCCGGCCGGTCAGGCCGGCGTCACCCTGCGGACCACCTACGACAAAACGGCCGGTGGGATTGACAAAATACTGTGTGTCATTGGTAAGATACTTTGCAGGAACAATTTCCCGGATGACGGTTTCGATGATGTCACTTTTAATTTTCTGCAGCTCTACATCGTCCCGGTGTTGGGTGGAGACAACAATAGTGGAAATTCCCACTGGTTGTCCGTTCTCATATTTGACTGTAACCTGAGTTTTACCATCCGGACGCAGGTACGGCAGGGTTTTGTCTTTACGAACAACCGCCAGACGCCGGGCCAGCTTGTGGGCCATGGCAATCGGCAGCGGCATCAGCTCCGGAGTCTCAGTACAGGCAAAACCAAACATCATACCCTGGTCGCCGGCACCGATGGCCTCCAGTTCTTCTTCCGTATATTCACCGGCCTTTGCTTCCAGGCAGCGGTCAACACCCATGGCGATATCCGGTGACTGCTCGTCAATGGATGTCAGCACGGCACAGGTATCACCGTCAAAACCGTACTTGGCCCGGGTGTAACCAATGTCCTTGATCGTACCGCGGACAATCTTGGGAATATCCACATAACAGGATGTGGTGATTTCCCCCGCTACCAGAACTAGTCCGGTGGTTACCGATGTTTCTGCCGCCACGCGCGCCTGCGGGTCTCTGGAGAGAATCGCATCCAGAATAGAATCCGAGATCTGGTCGGAAACCTTATCAGGATGGCCTTCAGTGACCGATTCAGATGTGAACAAGAAATTTTTGCCCATGTAATCTCCTCCTTGGGTTAGGTTTACACAAATGGTTAACTCTTAAACGCCTGGACAAATAAAAAAAACCTCTTTGGATGCAAGAGGTTTCCTTTTAAGAGAAGAACCTCTCCTATCTACCAGGATGGGTCTCACCCTGCTGGAATTAGCACCGCTGACGCACGTCCGGTTGCCGGGTTTCATCGGGCCAGTCCCTCCACCGCTCTGGATAAGAGTATTAAATTCACAAGTTTCAGTTTAAATAATAATAGATATGGATAAGCTTGTCAATTATTATTTTTCACCAAGGCAAACATTAATTCGCCGGAGGCCACCACTTTACCATCCACTGTGGCGGTGCCGCGCCCTTTGCCAATGGGTCCGCGGATTTTTATAATTTCCATTTCCAAAAGAAGTGTGTCCCCGGGTACCACCTGTTTTTTAAAGCGCAAACCGTCAATGCCTGTAAACAGCGCCAGTTTATCCTTGTTCTCTGCCATACTGAGGATGGCAAAGGCCCCAACTTGCGCCATCGCCTCCACAATTAAAACACCGGGCATCACCGGGTAGCCCGGGAAATGCCCCTCAAAAAACGGCTCATTGATTGTCACATTTTTCAGGCCCCTGGCCCGTTCACCGGGCACCACATCCAACACACGGTCCACCAGCAGAAACGGATAGCGGTGGGGTAAAACAGACTGAATATCCCACTTTTCACTCATCGTGCAAGCCTCCTGTACCACATATCTAACACTCGAAATTCTCATCCAAACAGCTCTTTACCGCTGCCAATTCCTTTTCCAGTTCCAACAGCCGCTCCTCATCATCTTCTTCCAGCAGAGCCAGTTCCAGCCTGACGGTAAAATCCTTGGACAGCTCCAGCCACTCCTGCAGCATTTCACGGGCCTTTACGCGGGCCAGTGCCTGGGACGTGGTGGCCAGCTCCGGTGCGGACGGTTTTAACTCTATTGTTTCGAGATATTCGGGAATATAGGTAGGCACATCAAGCTGGTTTTCGATTGTAGCAGAAAACTCCTGCAGAACATTTTCTTCCCCGTGTACAAGGATAATCTGGTTGGGCTTTTTATGAGGCTTCCCCAGCCAGGAAAGAAGCTCAGATCTGTCGGCATGGGCGGAAAAACCGTCAATGGAGACCACATTTGCCCGCACCATAATTTCCTCGCCGAAAATTTTTACTTTCCTGGCCCCTTCCACAATCCGCCGGCCCAGTGTTCCCTCAGCCTGGTAACCCACAAAGAGAATGGTTGATTCTTCCCGCCACAGATTATGCTTCAGATGATGCTTAATCCGGCCGGCTTCCGCCATTCCGCTGGCGGAAATAATCATAGCGCCACCACGAATGTTGTTAATTTTCTGTGATTCCTGCGGCGTCTGTGTGAAAGTAACTTCGGGGAAATGGAAAGGGTCCTGGCCGCTATGGAGCAGCTGACGCATCTGCAGGTCAAAACACTCCGGGTGCCGGGAAAAAATTTCTGTGGCGGAAATAGCCAGCGGGCTATCGATATAAATAGGTAAGTTTGGGATTTTATGATCCCGCATCAGCATGGCAAGATAAAAAAGAATTTCCTGCGTCCGCCCCACGGCAAACGAGGGCACAACAATGTTACCCTGACGCTCCACCGTATCATTAATTATTTTTTGTAAGATTTCCAGCTTCTGCTCTTCCTGTTCATGGTCACGTGTCCCGTAGGTACTCTCGGTAATCAGATAATCGACCTCTTCCACAACGTCGGGATCGCGGATAATCGGTTGGTTTGACTTACCCAGGTCACCGGAAAAGACAACCTTTTCCCGGCGGCCGTTTTCTGTAATTGTGAGCTCCACAATGGCAGAGCCGAGAATATGTCCCGCATCATAGAATTTAAGCAAAATTTCAGGAGAAATTGTAAACGTATCGTAATAGCCTACAGCCTGAAAGAATTTAAAAGACTGCTCTGCATCTTCCACTGTATAAAGGGGCTCTACGGGTGGGCGGCCCGCCCGTTCATTTTTGCGGTTGGTCCATTCCGCCTCCATGGTCTGAATATGCCCGCTGTCAGGCAGCATAATTTTAGCCAGGTCAATTGTAGCGGGCGTGGCCAGAACGCGGCCCTGAAAACCGTCTTTGACCAGGCGCGGAATCAGGCCGGAATGGTCAATATGGGCATGGGAGAGGATAATAAGGTCAATCTCAGCCGGGTTATAGGGATACTCGCTGGCATTTCTGGTCCGCAGCCTCCTGGGACCCTGGAACATTCCACAATCAATTAAAATCTTTTTACCTGCAGCATCCAGTAAAAAAGATGAGCCTGTCACTGTTTTTGCTCCGCCACAGAAAGTTAGCTTCATTGTTTCCCTCCGTTCTCCTATGATTCTACATATATTTCTACCTTTCGTCCCCGTTTCCTTTTTTAAAACCATGCCAGGCCTGCGCCAGCATCCGCTGTACGTCCCCGTCATGTAACTGTTCGAAGCGTTTGTAAAACTGTCCCACTGCGGAAAATGATTCCGGCTGCAGGGGACAGATAATCCGGTCCACTTCGCTGGCCAGTGTATCCACTGTATCCGGAGGCGCCACGGGCACAGCAAGGACCAGCTCACTTGGCCTGCGGCGGGCAACAGCTTGCAGCGCAGCGGTAATGGTAAATCCTGTCGCCACACCGTCATCCACTACAATCACTGTGCGTCCTTCTACAGCTGCCGGTGAACGTACTCCGCGGTACGCACCGAGGCGCCTTTTAATCTCGGCCACTTCCTTTGCCGTGGCCTTGTTCAGGTAATCATCCGTTACCCCCAGTGCCCGAACAAGGTATGGGTTCAGCAGAACATCTCCGTCTTCACAAACAGCACCAATTGCCACCTCGGGCTGCAGCGGCGCCCCGATTTTGCGCGGAATAATCAGGTCCAGCTCGCAATGCAAAGCCTGCATCACCGGCAGAGCAACAGGCACACCGCCACGCGGCACGGCCAGCACCAAAACATCCTCGCCTCTAAAAGCCAAAAGCTCCTCTGCCAGGATCTCCCCGGCTTCAAAACGATTCTGATAATGCTTTTTCTGCAACGCGGGTCCCTCCGTTTCAGTTTAGATCATCACCGGCAGCCGCTCACCCAGGGTAATTCCCTGCGGCTCAACATAGCATCTGTATGCATAGATTTCCACGCCGGCAACAGAGGCACGTCGCAGAGCCGAACCAAACTCCGGATCTGTCTTCACATTGGGGGCAAAGCGGCCGGCATCACTGCGCTGTACCACAAAGATCACCGCCGCGCGGCCCCCCTCAGCAGCCAGGGTTGCCAGGTGGTTCAGGTGGCGGCGCCCCCGCTCCGTGGGAGCATCGGGGAAAAGCCCTGTTTTCTGCTCCACCAGGGTAACTGATTTTACTTCAATGTACAGCGGTCGTCCGCAGTTGTCCGCCAGTAAAAAATCAAACCGCCCGCCACCGTATGCCGGCTCGCTTCTGATAAACCGGCAGTCGGCAAAGGGGCGCAGTTCTCCTGCCTTCAGCGCTCTACCCATCAACCTGTTAGGTATCTGCGCATCAATGGAAACCCAGACACCGTGGTGAAGCACGGTGCGCAGGCTGTAAGGCGTCCTTCTGCCGGGATTCATACTTTTCTCCAACAGCAAATCAGCCCCGGGAACCAAAAGCTCCCACAGTCGGCCGGATGTGGCGATATGGGCATGAAGGAGCTGGCCCCGGCATTTAACAACGGCCACAAACCGGTTGAGACGCTCCACAAATATGCCGGGCTCCGTTGGCCCGAAAGCTAGGTTCATCGTTCCCCTCCATAATCTGTCACACTTTATTTTACCGCGAGTATCCTGATATTACAAATAAATGGTTTATGACAGCAGTTTTGCTGCCCTGGCAGGAGATTCTAACCGCAGCAAAGAATCTGCACAAACGAAAGGGGGTTATGTCCGTGACCCTGTTGTTTATCCTGGATATGGCGGGAACGTTTTTCTTTGCCGTGTCCGGTGCCATGGTAGCCATCAAAAAAAATATGGACCTTTTTGGCATTATTGTCCTGGGAACAGTAACCGCCATTGGCGGTGGTACGCTGCGTGAAATCCTGATTGGCCAGTTTCCTCCTTTTGTCCTTCGTCAGGACTTGTATTTCTACATAGCCATTACCGGCTCTCTGTTTACGTTTTTATTTGTGGAACAGCTTCTGCGTATTCGTTCCATTGTTCTACTGGCTGATGCTGTGGGGCTGGGCACGTTTGTCACCATTGGCGTAACAAGGGCACTCGAAGTGGATATCACTGCCACAAGCGCTGTTGTCCTGGGCGTGATCTCTGCCGTCGCCGGCGGTATGATCCGGGATGTTCTCGCCGGTGAAATTCCGTTTGTGCTGACCCGGGACTTCTATGCAGTAAGCTGCATTATCGGCGGCATAACGTATCTGTCACTGGTACGTATCGATGTCCCGCTTCATCTGACCATGGCTTTTACCACGTTTCTGGTTATCGTCCTGCGCGTGATGGCCATCTACTTCCGCTGGAAGCTTCCGCGGCCCCACTAACGGGAAAGGTTAATAAACAGAAAAAAGGACGGGTGACCGTCCTTTTTTCTGTTTAGCTGTTAAAGGTTTAGCTGGTCAAGAATTTTATTCACCGCCTGAACGGCTGCCGCTTCGTCGGGTAGGTCGATGAGAGCCTTACCCTTTACATCATACTCTGCCACCATGGGATCCAGCGGCACGGTACCAATCAGTTTCAGGCCGGTTTTCTCAATCTCGCCCTGCAATTCGTCAATCTCATTGCCTGTGACTTTGGTGACCACAAGGTAGAGTTCCTTAACATCCAGATTGACACTTTTAACAATGTCATGCACCCGGGCGGCGGAGCGGATACTGCGGGCTGCAGCATCACTGACCACAATCAGAGTGTCCACCTGAGAGATAATGCGGCGGCTCAGATGTTCCAGGCCGGCCTCATTGTCTACTGCTACATAATCATAGTTTGCCCGGAGATTCTCCAGGTGCTTGCGCAATAAATCGTTGGGATAGCAATAGCATCCGGACCCCTGGGGATTACCCATCACCAACAGGTCATAGGTGTCCGCCTCCGCCATGGCATCCTGCAGCTTATACTCGATAAACATCTCTTTGGTCATACCTGTGGGAACGGCTCCCGGCTTTTTTGTGTCTTCGAGAATATCGGAGATGGTTTTCTCCACCTCCAGCCCCAACGCCTCATTTAAATTGGCGTTCGGATCCGCATCAACAGCCAGGACGGCCTTCTTGGGCCGGTTTTTTAATAAATAGCGCAGCATAAGCGCCGTAAATGTGGTTTTACCGACGCCACCTTTACCGGCAATGGCAATTTGCTTCATAAATACTACCTCCTGTCTTCACTCAGGCAATTATTTTTTGCCGCATGACCTTCTCAAGGTCAGACAGCGTATTGCAAGGATACATTCTCACCAGATTCTGAAAAGAGCGTACGGATTTGGAGTGCTCCCAGTCATCTGCAGCCAACGTGTTTAGCCAGACAATATCTTTTACTTTTCTTTTAATTTTCGTCAATTCCTGCAACGCCTCTTCCAGAGCCATTGTTTTTGTGTCGCTAACAATCAGAATGTAGCTTTGGCCGGTAAGGGCGTCCGGATATTTCAGGCGCAGTGTTTTGAGTGCGGCGCCCAGATTTGTGCCCCTGCCCCATTCCGACGAGCGGTTCACCACTTCCAGCATCGTGGCCGTAAAGTCCCCGCCCTGCCGGAAGTATTCAGTTACCCGCTCCAGGTCTTCGGAGAAAACAAAGCTTTCAATACTCCCCACCACACCGTGGATGCCGTAGATAAACTGCAGGACAAAGGAGGCATAACGGGCCATGGAACCGGAGACGTCGCATAAAAGAACCAGCTTTGGTTTCTGGATCCGCCGGCTGCGGTAGCGTAAACGAAACATCGTCCCGCCAAAACGGATATTGTGACGGATACTTTTTCGTAAATCCAGCTGCTTGTGTCTTTTGCTCTGGCGGTAGCGGCGTGTAATCCGCGCCACCATCTGCCGGGCCAGCTTACGGATCAGAGCCCGGGCCCGGGGCAAGTCTTTGTCGGCAATATTCTGCATATCTTCTTCCAGCAGAGAGCCAAAGCCGCCTTCACCGGTACTGCCCACGCCTTCCACCATGGCGTCCAACTCCTCATCACCGGTTTGGGGAGCGTCTGAAAGGTCCAGCTCATTGCGCATATTCTTTCGCCAGTACGACAAAGAGCCCTTCACTACACTTTCCAGCAGCGGCCGAAAATTTTGCTCAACATTTTTGCCTTCCGCTGTTTTATTAATGTAGTCCAGCAGTTTTTCCCGGTCTTTTTCCGGTATGCTGGCATATACCGTCTTTTCTTTATCAGAGAGTTCCAGAGGCGATCCCTGAAAGCTCAAGTCTTCTGTCGCCTCATCCAGCATCTGCTCATGGTCGGCCTGCTTTTGCCGGTATTCGGCATGGCGGTGCTCTTTATGTTCCGGGGGCGCAAAGAACACGTCAAATGCTTTGTCAAACACCTGCTGTTCGCCGGGCCGTTTAACCAGTGTGGCTTTGAGAGCTGCCCTGACTGCACTCCGGTCTGTCAGATCCAGAAGTGTGAGTGCATTCAGTGCGTCGATGACCTCACCGCTGCCGATGCGGATTCCTGAGTGTCGCAGCAGGTGGATAAACCGCACCACATTAATTTCCAGGTAGTTCTTCATCCCTGGTTCTTCTCCGTCCGCACATATTCAGCCAGACGCGCCGCCCCGATATTTTTATTGAACGCTTCAATATCCATACGTGTCTTTAACAGCAGGGTCATCGTCTGCTCAATTGTTTCCTTACCCAAACGGTCTTTATCCATGGCCATCAGTGCCCGCGTCCAGTCCAGCGTTTCGGCAATCGACGGCTTTTTCTTAATTTCCTGGTCACTGCGGATTAAAGCGACCGCTCTGGCGATTTCGGATGACAGCTTCTCACTGACTTCCGGTGACCGTGCCCGGATAATATTGATTTCCCTTTCTACCGACGGATAGTCCAAATAGAGATAAGCACAGCGCCGCTTCAGGCCGTCTGAAAGTTCCCGCTCATTATTGCTGGTGAGAATAACCATCGGTATTTTACGCGCTGTAAGCGTACCCAGTTCAGGCACAGACACCTGGAAGTCTGAGAGAACCTCAAAGAGAAATGCTTCAAACTCCTCGTCTGTTTTATCAACCTCATCGATTAAAAGAACAACTTTTTCCTCTGACTGGATTGCCTTAAGCAGAGGACGCTCCAAAAGATATTCCCGTGAAAATAAATCCTGCTCCAAATCCTCGGTGCAAGCCGATTCTTTGGAAATCTGAATTTTTAAAAGCTGACGCTGATAGTTCCACTCATAGAGGGCTTTATTCTCATCAAGTCCCTCATAGCACTGCAGGCGGATCAGTTCGGTATTAAAAACCTGTGCCAGAACTTTAGCCAGCTCAGTCTTCCCCACACCGGGAGCCCCTTCTATCAGCAGCGGTTTTTCCAGCTTTAGAGACAGGTAGACGGTGATAATCACTTCTTCATCCGTAATATAGCCAACGTCCTGAAAAGCCTTCCTGATATTTGCAATTGAGACTTCCATCATTTGCTCACCCTTCCTCGTTGAAGTTATTTCTATTATATCGTGTGGTAATTGTGCCAGGAAATGACACAGGTCACACATCACAGAAAATTCAGTACTGTTATTGTCTCAAAGTGAGTCCGATTTTGGCTTAACAAAACGTTACTTTTTTGCGTCGAGATACGATACAGCACTCAACGCAGCCTGCTGACCCTGTCCCACAGCTTTAGCCACCTGGTACGGCTTACCTGTCACATCACCGGCGGCAAACACACCGGGAATATTGGTGTGCATGTCCGTACTGACCTTAATATGCTTGTCTGCCAGCTCCAACCCGGCCACAAGCTGGGACATGGGCATTTGCTCTTTCAGCAGAAAAGCGCCGTCTACTTTCAGCTCGCCGTTTTCCTCCAGGACAACATGGTCCAGCCGTTCATTGCCCTCAAAAGCTTTAACCTTGTCCCGAATAATTTTCACATTTTCCGGCAGATTGCCGATATTATCATATGCCGGAACAAAATGCACTTTCTCAGCCACTTCTGCCAGAAAAGCTACTTCATCTTCATGCTCTTTGCCGTCAGAAATAACTGCAATATTTTTTTCCTGATAAAACATCGCGTCGCACGTCCCGCAGTAGGAAACTCCTTTGCCCACCAGGTCTTCCTCTCCAGGCAAGTTGCGGGCAGCATACACCCCTGTGGTCAAAATGACCGTTTTTGCTTCAACAAAATCATCTTTAATCTGTACCTGGAATGAGTCGCCCACCGGAAAAATTCCCGACACATTCAACTGCTTTACTTCGGTACCCATCTCACGTACATGGGCCAGGAATTTCTGCCGCAGCTCTTCGCCGGAGAGACCGGGCATACCCAGGTAATTATTAATTTTATGTGCTTTATGCAGCGACGTGCTGCAAAGTTTAGGACCGACAAGCAGCAAAGAACGATTCCGGACCCGTACGTTCACAGCTGCGGAAAGACCTGCCGGACCGCAACCGATAATGGCCACATCCACTTTTTCCAAAACAATCCCTCCTCACATAATCACTATCCTTAGCATACGCAAACATTTATGCGGATAAGCATCTATTTTCCTTAATTCGCCGTTTTCCGGGAATTCCCTTGCAAAAAATGCCGGTGTTGGTCGCCAATGAGCAAAATGGTATAATAAAGGAAACTTACCGGGAGGGATTTTATGACGAAGATCAAATTCCTTGGCCATGCCTGCTTTCAGCTGGAGCAGGACGGGAAAAAGTACCTTTTAGACCCGTTTATTACAGACAATCCTCTTGCACCTGTGGAAGCCGGTGAAATCGACGCAGATTATATTTTTGTGTCTCACGCGCACGCAGATCATCTCGGGGATACATTTGACATTGCCCGACGGACGGGCGCAACCGTAATTTCCACCTTTGAAATCGTCCAGGAATGCGAAAAGCACGGGGTCAACGGGCACCCCATGCATATCGGCGGCAAAAAAGCATTTAATTTTGGTTATGTACGTGTTACCCCCGCTTTTCACGGTTCCGGCATTCCCGGCGGTCATGCCTGTGGCTTTATCATTAATATGAATGGCTTTACCGTCTATTTTGCCGGGGATACCAGTCTTTTTGGCGATATGAAGCTTTTGGGGGAAATTGAACGGATTAATTTGTTCCTGGTCCCCATCGGTGGTAATTTTACTATGGATATTGACGACGCAGTTTATGCAGCCAAACTGGTAGGTGCCGACAGCGTTATTCCATTCCACTATAATACATGGCCCGTCATAGCCGCAGACCCGGAAGAATTTAAAATCAAAACCGAAAAAAATACCTTAAGCCGCTGTATCATTCTTGCTCCGGGAGAAACAGCAGATCTGTAACAACGAAAAAAATGAAAACCGCCGGCGTAATCAGCCCACGCCGGCGGTTTCTATTAGTTCTTTTGCTTCTCCAGTTCTTCATCCAAATCAATGATCTTTGCCAGAATTTCTGCTTTATGAAGTCCTGAGGCCAGCATGAACTCGCGAAGGAGTTCATCCCGCGTTTCGGAAAGGCTGGTTATTTGTTGATATGCCATGCTGCTTACCTCCCTTACTATTTATTCATGCTACTCCCCACTAGTCTGTCAAATTTAAACCTGTTTATTCATCTGAATATTCGTACGACAGGCCGGCCGGGGTGTGACTTATTTCACATTTATCTGTACTTAAAAAGACTCCCCTGTGCTCGTATCACTGCTGCAATGTTACCGTCGTCTATTTGTTAACATTTTAACATGGACAAAACTATTTGTCTATAGCAAATAGATTAGAATTAAAAATATTCTAACTTTTATAATATCCTATAGTTTTACTCACAATACGACCTGCAGCGTGTCTCCGTTGATGTAAGGGACGGTTGTGCCAGTATTTCAATGGACTGGGCCTTGCATTCCCCTTTTTCATGATAACGACAGGAACGAAGCATGCACCTTACCTCAGGACAAACAAGCTGTTCCCCGCTAAATGCCTGGGCAACCAGACCGGTATAGTTGACATTATCCAGCGCAACCAATGAACCTGAAAATGCCCTCGGAATAAATGTGCTGCAATCTGTTTCCTCGCTGTCAGAACAGGTATCCCGGTTTATTTCAATCTCAGCGGCATTGCAAAACTCTCCCCCAAGATTATGTGCGCAATACGCAGCCCTGCAGGCAACACGCGGCATACACAACACCTCCATAGCACTAGCATTACCTCCAGCATTCCGGACTATAACCTCAAATGAAGACGCGGGGACAGGCTCCACTGTCTTCATTTCCACCGCCGGCAACTGCTTGTTTTCACCAGAACTCATAATAAAACTAAAAACATATTGACTAAATTCAAAAAATCACATAATCTACTTTTGGATGGGAGGTATGGGCATGGATAAATCGCTGGTAAAGTTAAAAAACCTTAAAGCTTCTGTCAAACCCTCTCTGGATGCCTGCCTAAGGGTTCTTGGCGCTGAAGCGGGCTTTATCCTGATGACTGAGGGCACCGCCGTTTGCCTAAAGCCCCCGTTTCCTGAAAACTTTTTTGCCTGTGAAGCAGCAGGTCCCAACATATACGGAATTTTTCTCGTGTCGATACCATTGAGTAACGATGTTCAAGGTCTGCTCGGCTTTATTAACAAACCCGGAGGGTTTGATGCTCATGACAGGCGGCTTACCACCGTCTATGCCGAACTAATTACAGTAAAAATAAGTAGCGAGTACTACATTGCAGAGCGCAAACAGGTTGAAGATGAATTATATAAACGCCTGATGTTCGAAAATCTTGTATCCGGCATCTCTGCAAAGTTTATGGCCCTTTCATTGGATCAGACCGATGCGGCCATCCAGGACGCTCTGGGGAAAATCGGTGAATTTGTTCATGTGGACCGCAGCTATATTTTTCTCTTCTCCAAGGATTACTCCAGACATACCAATACACATGAGTGGTGTGCCGAGGATATTGAGCCGCAGTCACACCACTTTATTGATACTCCCGTCAGCATCCTTCCCTGGCTGATGAAGCAACTAATGCAGCTCAAAACCGTACATATACCAAACGTAGCAGAGCTTCCGGTCGAAGCTTACCGGGAACGGGATATTTTTATGCAGCAGCAAATTCGCTCCCTCCTTGTTTTGCCTTTACTATTTAGCGGGCGGTTAATCGGTTTCCTGGGGTTTGATTCTGTGAAAGAAGCAAAAACATGGACCCAGGCCCACATCAATGTACTCAATATTGTCGGCGAAATTTTTTCTAATGCGCTAATGCGAAGAGAGCATGAAAGGGAACTTGCGGAAAGCAACCAGCGCTACCAAAGCCTGTTTTCTAATAATCATGCTGTGATGCTGCTGATTGATCCGCAGACAGGACAAATTATCGACGCCAATCCCGCCGCCTGCGATTACTATGGCTACAGTAAGCAGGAGATGGTCTCCAAACGGATTACCGAAATCAATGAACTTACAACCGAAGAAATATTTGACGAGATGGACAGGGCAAAACGCAAAGACCGTAACCACTTTTTTTTCCGTCATCGCCTGGCCGGCGGGGGAGCTTCGCGATGTTGAAGTCTACAGCGGGCCGATTGTTATTAACAATAAGGAATTTCTGTATTCCATTGTTCACGATATAACAGAGCGCCGTACTGTGGAAAACAAAATTCAGCATATGGCATTTCATGATTATTTAACCGGACTGCCCAACAGAACGTACCTTTACAAATATTTGAAAAAAACAATAGAACAGGTAAACCTAAAGCAGCTTACGTTCTCTGTCATGTTCCTGGACCTGGATGAATTCAAGTCTGTAAACGACAACTACGGCCATGCCGCAGGGGATTTGCTGCTGCAACAGGCCGCCCGGCGGCTGACAGGTTGTGTCCGCGAAAACGATCTTGTCGCCCGGGTCGGTGGTGATGAATTTGTTGTTGTTCTCTCTCCTGCAACAGAACGTTCCGACGAGGTAGCCATTGCACAGCGTATTATCTCCAAATTAAACAGCCCGTTTCAATTAGGTGAGTTTCAAGCCCAGATTTCGACCAGTATCGGTATTGCACACTACCCGCAACACGGCCCCGATTCTGACCAGATTCTCAAGTGTGCGGACTCAGCCATGTATGCCGCAAAAGAACAGGGTAAAAACAAATAAATCATTGCAGCCATTTAAATGCGCACAACAAAACGCCGTTTGCAAAAAACGGCGTTTTGCTCACCAAAGCCTGGAGAAGGACGCAATTCCCGATCAGGTAAGGTCGAAACGGTCTGCGTTCATCACCTTATTCCATGCCATTACAAAGTCCTGAACAAACTTCAATTGCGCATCATCACTTGCATACACCTCTGCGATGGCCCGAAGCTCAGAATTTGACCCAAATATCAAGTCAACACGACTACCCTTCCATTTGAGTTCTCCAGACTTTACATCTCTGCCCTCGAAAATATCACCATCTTCGGAGGTAGCGTTCCACCTGGTATCCATAGCAAGCAGATTTACAAAGAAGTCATTCGTAAGGGTCCCAGGGTTCTTAGTGAAAACGCCATATTGGGATTTTTGGTAATTTGCATTTAATACCCGCATACCACCAACCAAGACTGTCATCTCAGGTGCTGTTAACCCCAGGAGCTGTGCCCGGTCAACAAGCAATTCTTCAGCAGAAACGGCATATTTGGCCCTGCTATAGTTGCGGAATCCGTCTGCCTTCGGCTCAAGTACTGAGAATGCGTGTATGTCGGTTTGTTCTTGTGAAGCGTCGGTGCGACCCGGTGTAAAAGGAACAGACACATCAAAACCTGCACTCTTAGCTGCATGCTCGACACCTGCGCATCCGGCTAAGACGATTAAGTCGGCAAGGGAAACCCTTTTACCTGATTGTCCGCTATTGAATGTATCCTGAATTTTTCCAAGCGCTTGCAGTACGGTTTGCAGCTGTTCCGGTTGGTTCACATCCCAATCCTTTTGCGGTGCCAAGCGAATACGGGCGCCATTAGCCCCACCCCGCTTATCGGAACCGCGAAACGTTGAGGCCGATGCCCACGCCGTGGAGACCAATTCAGAAACCGACAACCCTGAATTAATAATTCGTTCTTTAAGGTCGGCAATGTCCTTTTCATCAACCAGTTCATGATCGACTGCGGGTACAGGGTCTTGCCAAATCAGTTCCTCCCTCGGAACCTCTGGTCCAAGGTAGCGCGGAATTGGGCCCATATCACGGTGAGTCAGCTTGAACCATGCACGTGCAAAGGCATCCGCAAATTCCTCTGGATGCTCATAAAACCGCTTGGATATCGGCCCATAGATGGGATCCATCCTGAGAGCAAGGTCGGCCGTAGTCATGATTGGTGCATGGCTTTTTGCAGGATCGTGGGCGTCCGGCACAGTATCTGCGGCAGCAGGATCCGTTGGAACCCATTGCCAGGCGCCGGCAGGACTTTTAACCAAATCCCAATCATACTTAAACAGGGTGTCAAAATAGCTATTGTCCCACTTTATTGGCGTAGGTGTCCAAGCCCCTTCAATCCCGCTGGTAATTGTATCGCCGCCCTTACCGCTACCCATACTGTTCTTCCAGCCCAACCCCTGATCTTCGATACCGGCAGCCTCAGGCTCCGGGCCTAAATGGGTAGCACTCCCTGCGCCATGGCATTTGCCAAATGTATGGCCGCCCGCGATGAGTGCAACGGTCTCCTCGTCGTTCATGGCCATACGTGCAAAAACCTCGCGGATGTCTTTACCAGATGCGATTGCACTTGGCTGACCGTTCGGTCCCTCCGGATTTACATAAATGAGGCCCATCTGCACTGCAGCAAGAGGATTTTCCAGTTCTCTATCACCGGAATAGCGCTTATCGTCAAGCCACTCGCTCTCCGTACCCCAGTAAATATCCTCTTCAGGCTCCCAAATATCCTCACGGCCACCGGCAAAACCAAAGGTTTCAAATCCCATTGACTCCAGAGCACAATTACCTGCAAGAATCATAAGGTCAGCCCAGGAAATCTTTTTACCGTATTTCTGCTTAATAGGCCACAGCAAACGGCGTGCTTTATCAAGATTTGCATTATCCGGCCAGCTGTTTAGAGGAGCAAAACGTTGACTACCCGACCCTGCGCCACCGCGACCGTCTCCCATACGATATGTACCGGCACTGTGCCACGCCATGCGGATAAAAAGCGGCCCGTAATGTCCGTAGTCTGCAGGCCACCATTCCTGTGAATCGGTCATTAACGCATGTAAATCCTCTTTCAATGCCGCAAGGTCGAGTTTCTTGAATTCTTCCGCATAGTTAAATTCTTCACCCATGGGATTTCTCATAGGAGGGTTCTGATGGAGCATCCTGAGATTCAACTGGTTCGGCCACCAGTCCCGATTTGTCATGCCCCCAGAAACCTTGCTCTTGGTCATTCCTGTAACCGGACATTTTCCTTGTTCATGCATAAATGTTCCTCCTTCTTATAATTTGATGGTCATACCCTTTGAGAGAAACGACTAAAAATCACCTTATCTTTCTATGCAATTTAGCTAATACTAATTACTAATTTACAGCATAATCATGCAGCAGTTATTAAGAATGTATTAACATCTTCTGCATAGACCTTACTTACAACCGATACAAAAAAACCACGGGGAGAAAGTAATCCCGTGGTTACTCTGTTTGTAGGGAGACGACAAGCTACATTAACAATGCTAAGCGGACGTCTTCTTAAACTGTCAAACGTCAATTTAACAGAGGGTTCCGCCATCAGAATTCGTGAGAGGAACCCAGCTCCATTACCCTAACGAACATTCCTGTGAAATAACAAAGACACTTGAGATCACACCGCAACAAAGAGAGATTGAAAGGCTACACGTAGAAGCAAGGCTGCGGTATTACAAGGAGCAGGCCGGTGGCCGGAAGAAGATGGGTTATTATTTTTGTTTTTAATATTTAATCTGAGAATTTGCCTTACTGGATCAATTGGCACACAATTGACACACAAACGGTACACTGATTTTAACCTGTGACCTCTTGACCCCCAGTATCCATTTTAGGTTCAAACTGGCAGACACTAACGTAACCTCAAAACCCTACAAAGCTAGACAACACAGGGATTTATAGGTATGGTAATTAGTCATACTTCACAACTGCAGTTTACTCAGTATAATATAATTTCACTAAGTTGTTATTCTGACCAACCCATTTAATATTTTCGTATGCGGTATAATCTGCGAGACTCATTGCATTATCTAGTATTACTAAATCAAGGTCGATTGTAAATTCTAACCTTTCACCGACAATCGGGTTGGCAACATCGTCTACTAATGAAACTTGAACTAAATTGGTACCAGGAAAAGATACTTGATAATTATTTATGTCTCTAAATCCAGAAACCGTATGCTCTCTTAAGAAAATACAATTATTAATATATTCTTTTCTAAGTGGTGTACGATCCTCAAGATGAAACCAAATCTCGTATGTTAAATTATTTATCTTTCTTATTGAAGCTAAAGGTAAAACGAATATATTGTTTTGAACAACTCCTATTACAGTATTTTCATCTAGAGATAATTGGACATTACCGTCAGTATCCGTGTTGCCATTTATACCATTAGAAGTAGTCACTGATGAAATATACTGACCACTGTGCGTGTGATCTGCTAATGCATAATCGTTAAGAGGAGCATACTGGCTATCATGATTATGACTGAGAAGTGAATATTGGCTATCGTGATTGTGTCCTATATCCGCATACGATAAATCATGATTATGATTAAGAAAATCATTAAGAGGAGCATACCGGCTATCATGATTATGACTAAGAAGCGAATACTGGCTATCGTGATTATGTCCTATATCCGCATACGATGAATCATGATTATGATTATAAAACGTTTCAGAAGAAATTAAACTTACTTGCACCTCATCTTTCCGTGCTTTTCTTGCAGGCATATCACCGACACTAAAACCCGAGAACATACCACTTTTTAGGTTAAGGAAACCAGAATAATCTGCACCTCCATTAATTGCTTGACCCAAATTTGTTTGCAGAACAAGCACCAAAGATAATATTCCTAGTATAATAGCAATTTTTTTACCCTTCATTTTTTACCTCCTAAGTTTTTCATTATTTTACTCTACATAGAAATTACAGTAAGGATGCTGTAAATAGTCTATAAGTATTGACATATATCGGTACAATTATTACCATATTTGGAATGAAGGGTTATATTCTTCATAGAGTTCTACAATTCCTGCCTTTAGTGAGACCGTAAATAATTTTTTGTAAATGGGAAATACTACCACAAAAGGAGTTGATATTTTTACAAAACGAATCATGTGCACGCTCCTATTAAAGGCAGGAGTAAATCCCAAAATGATTTCAGAAAGATTGGGGCATGCCTCAGTTACATTGACTTTGGATACTTACAGTCATGTATTATCGGACATGCAGCAAGGAGCCACTGAAGAACTAGAAAGATTACTTTTTTAAAAGTGACACACTATAGACACACAAGCGATGTTTTCAGGGAAAACAAAAAAACCACGGGAACAAAAAAAATCCCGTGGTTACTGTATTTATATGGAGCCGGCAAGAGGACTTGAACCCCCAACATGCTGATTACGATTCAGCTGCTCTACCTATTGAGCTATGCCGGCGCGCATTACATATTATAGCGCACAGCCACTTTAAAATCAATACGATTTTGTTTCTTCCACAAATTACTGTGTGGCTGATGGGAATCTGGGGCGCCTCTACCTTTACCGCATTCCCTTTAATAGGTAAACCGTTTTAATTCTTCGTAGAGGTTGGCTGCCGACTGTTTCAAATCTTCCGCAGCGGCGGTAATTTCTTCAATGGATGCCGACTGTTCCTCTGTGGACGCAGCCACTTCCTGACTTGAGGCACTTAATTCCTCGGAAGCAGAAGCCACATCCTGGATTTTTCCCAGCAGGTTTTCAATCGCCCCGAGAATCTGCCCAAAGGTTTCGGATGAGTAGCTCATAATAGTAATCCCTTCATCAACGGCGGCAGCGCTTTTTTCCATGCCGCTAACTGCATTGTTTGCATCCTTCTGCGTTTCTGTAATCAACCGTTCAATTTCCTTGGTGGACTCTGAGGACTGTTCTGCCAGCTTACGGACTTCATCTGCCACAACAGCAAAGCCCCTGCCGTACTCCCCGGCCCGGGCAGCTTCAATGGCGGCATTAAGAGCCAATAGGTTCGTCTGTTCTGATATCTCGTTTATAACCTTGACAATCTCGCCAATATTAGCGGACCGCTCGCCAAGCCGGCCAATGGTTGTTTTCAGCTCACTGAAACTGCCCTCTATCGCTTTCATCTGGTCCAGAGCTTTATGTATCTCTTTCTCGCCGTGGCCGGCCTTTTCAGCCACACGCATCGATTCACCCGTCATATCCTGAGAAGATGAGCTTAGCTGACTCGTTGACGCCGCAACTTCATTTACGGAACTGGCCACATCCTGAATCGACAAGGAGATATTGTCAGAAGCGCCCGCTACGCCGTCGGCAAGCTGCTCGACAAGCCGTGCAGATTCCACCGTCTTTGCTAACAAACTTCGCAAATCGGCCAGCATGCCTTTTACGGCTCTGCCGATGACACCGATTTCATCTTTACCGTAGTCCCTGATTTCCACGGTAAAGTCACCGGTGGCTACTTTTTTAAATTGTCTGGAAAGACTGATAACGGGACCGACAATTTTGGAGGAAAGTAAAACAGCAACCATTGCCGATGCAGCAAGACAGGCGATGAGCAGAACTAAGGCCAGCAGCAGATCCTGATTGCGGCGTGCATCAAATTCTGCAGACGGCTGGCCTGCAAAAAGCATTCCTGTGACTTCACCGTCAATATCCCGAATTGCGGTATATGCTCCGATGATATTATTGTTGCCCGAAATCACCTGGCGGCCTGACCAACGGCCCCCTTCAGCAAGAACATTGTGAAGTATTTCCTCATGCTCAATGGTGGTACCTACGGCCCGTTCCCCTTCGGGCGTTGCTATCGTGGTGGCAATGCGTTCATTTCCTGCAAAAATGGTCATATCCACATCAAGTCGCTCTTTAAGCTGGTCCAGGAATTCATCATTGAGTGTTTTTCCCAACTCCAATACGGCAATGACCATCCCATATTCATTATTGATAGGTCCGGCTGCACGAATCGCCAGGCCCGAACTGCCCATGTCAAACTCATTCCGCGGCTGGTTACTCTCATACACATTGCGGAGTAACGGCCTGAAGCTTAAATCATCACCATACTCATCTGGTTCATGTGCCCTGTAAAAAGCATGAAGGCTGGCATCATTGATCTGCAGGGTGGTAATACCAAAATCTTCCTCAAGGTTTCGAAAGACAGGGCGGAGAATTTTCTTTACAGCATCTCGGTCACCGTCGGCTATTGCTTCTCTCAACCCCGGATAATTCTGCAGCATTTTATACATGGCCTGCAGTGCATTCTTTTCACTCTCAATCAGCAGTTCAAATGCTGCCAGATCGTTATCTGTATCATTTCGGGCCTGCTCTTCATTAAAGGCAACACTGCGGACCATCAAGACAGACATGATCAGAATTCCGGCCAATGCCACAAGTCCCACCATACTGAGCAGGAGCTTTGCTTTCAGGCCAAAACGTATTTTATCGTCGTGTTGCCCTGTTTCCTTCTGTTTTACTATGCGCTTCATGCTGCACCTCCATTTTTCAGCCTGGTAAATTACCTAATTTTTACTAGGATTCGACATGATTTTTCAGTTTCCTGTCGTTTCACAGAAAAAATGTGAGCTCTTTCACTAATTAGAATCAAACACAGTGTGACACGGGGTCTGACCCCGTGTCACACTGTGTTCCGCTCAGAGGCGGGTGAGTTTAATTTTTCCCCAGGCTGCCAGCTTGTCGTCTTTGATGAGCAGGGCACCGTCTACACCCGGAATGCTCTTGGCATAGGCCAGTGCTGTATCCAGGTCTTCCGCCGACTGTACATGGTTTGCGGTTGCAGTGGCCACCGCATCGGCCAGCGGTGCAGACCGGGCAACAATGACAGCTGCATCCGCCTTGCCAAAACTAAGGGAAGGACCGACTGTTCCTGAAGAGGTGCAGACGCCTAGTCCTGCGGGAGCTGCCGGCAGTTCCAGGGCGATTTGATTGCTAAAAGGTGAAGAACCGGCAAAAACTGCAATACAGACCGCTTTTTCCGTTCGCAGAAAGATATCACCGCCGTTTTCCACAATCACCTGCTGCACATGCTGCAGCAGGTCACGGCCTACACATTCTGCAAACGTGCCGGCTACGGCCGCCATGGGGCCCACTCCGGCCAGGTTTCCTGCCCTAATCATTGCCAGGACAAGCGGCGGAGCATCAGGCGCTGCCAGATAAGGCTGCAGCGTTGTGCCAAATTCCGCATCGCCCCTAAGATAGTCTTCCAAGAGAGTACGGTAGTATAACACCCGCTGCTCGCAAAAAACCGCCAGTTCCGGAGTGTAACTCTTTTGGTCCACAAAGATCTGTAAATCCGTCTCCTTTATTTTGCAGGCAAAGCCGGCAAAACCGGCCGGCTGCATATTTTGCCGGTAGCTGCGCCGGGATGTATCCATGTTTATACTCCTGCAAGGTAGCGTGCTTCCACCGCGCGCGCCGGGCAGGCCTTCAGGCAGTGCTCACAGGCTACGCACTTCTCTCCGCAGAAAGCCACGGTCATTTCAGGCCGCTTCATCCACAAAGCATTGGTGGGACAAATAACAGTGCAGGCACCGCACTGGGTACAGCGCTCCTCCACCCACACAATCTGCTGCTCCAGAGGAAGAATCATTACGCCGCGCGATGTGAGAAACTCCACACCTTTCTCATAATCTGCTTCTTCCCCGGATAATTCAACCACCATACGCCCTTCCTTGCGCGGGTTGATATTGGCCTGCAGGATATTGGCCACAATATTGAAGTCTTTGGCCAGCGAATAGATAAACGGAGATTCCACCACAGATGCGGGAAACCGCAAGACGAGTTTTCGCTTCATCACTCTGCCCCCCCATTTCTTTCCTTGAGCGGTTTAAACTTAATGCCGGCATCAGCAGACGGCAATTTGGCCACCGGTTCGCTTAGGGTAAAGTCGCCTTTTTCAATCCAACTTTTCAGGGTTTGGGCAATCTCACGCGCCCTGGGGTAGCTGGAAAGCGGCGCGGTGGGTATTTCTTTATCCTGAACGACGATGCAGCCTGATTTCAGCTGGCCGTAAGTGACTTCCCCCAGGCTGCCGCCGATGCCCTGCGGATAGGCCTCACTGTAATCCACCACCTGGGCCACTATGTCATCGTCGGTAACCGCAGTGTGGCGCAGCGTTTCCACATCAAGAACAGGGATGGGCAGGCCCACACCCACCTGCATGGATACACCATAACCCAGGTAGCTGACGCCGCGCACCCACTTTGATTGCATTTGCTTCAAATCGCCAATCAGTGCCAGCGTCCCCGCCGGCGTCCGGGGCACATCATTCTCCCCCCGGGGGCCGCACGGATTGTGCTGTGTACCGTGCCACGCCACATACCCTATGCCGCCGCCGAGAAAAAGTTTTGTGCCGATACCCACTGTACGGTATAGCGGATCATTCATCAGGGGTGAGAGCTGTCCGGCACTGCAGTAGTTGGCATTACCCAGACCCGGCTTTAGAATTCCCATATACGTATAAAGTGTGCGGTCAGAAAGGTTAACCGCCACGTTGTAGTTCTGGTAACAGTTCCGGGGATTGAATAAGTACGCTTCGTTTACATCATTGAGAGTTACCCATGTCTCCAGCTTTTGCCGCGGGTAACAGTCGGTCCCGTGTGCCCTCGCTTCCAGGTACACCTGCTTACCCGCCACCAGATCCTCAATCACATGTGCGCCGCCATAATTAAATGACCCCGGAAAGTGGGCATTGGCCGGGTCCGTATCGGGAATTTCAGTCGCGCCGATAAATACATCAACCGCCGCGATGCCCGCATACGCATTGACACCGTTCAAAAAGACCTTCGACATCTTCATCCGGGGTGTGGGATGCCCCAGATTCAGAAACGCTCCGGAAGAGCACATCGGTCCGAATGTTCCCGTGGTGACAACGTCGACCCGCTTTGCAGCCTCTTCCTCCCCGTGTTCTTCCACAAGCGCAATCACTTCCTCGGCTGTAACAACCACAGCCTGGCCCTTCTCAATTTTTTCATTAATCTCGGCAATACTTCTCAGTTGTGCCATCAGCTTTCCTCCCTGCATGTTTTTTTCTGAAAAATAAAAAACTCTTCCCGGAAAGAAAGAGAAATCGCTTAAACGGTCTCTCATCTTCCAGAATTTCCTCTGCTGGAGTTAGCACCGTAACAGATATGTCCGGTTGCCGGGTTTCATAGGGCCAGTCCCTCCACCGCTCTGGATAAGAGTGAAATATTCAATTTAATTCATCCTATAACGTCAGGCTCTTTCTGTCAAGGAAAAGATTGGCCGGTACAGTTCTAAGTACCGTTCATACCAAAGTAAAAATAAAAAGCCCGCAGAATTGATCCACGGGACTTTTACATGAACTGATCAGGCAGATTTTATTTTTTTAAAAGCTGCCATTTCTTTTTGCATAATCTCACCGAGAATTTCAATGCCGCGCTCAATTTTAGCGGGACAGGCTTCGGAAAAAGCAAACCGTGCGGTGTTTTTTCCATTACCGTTGACAAAAAATCCTGCGCCGTCAACGAAGGCGACTTTGCGCTCGATGGCTTTGAGCAGCACCTCACGGGCGTTCATGCCCTTAGGGAATGTCACCCAGATAAAGAATCCACCCTGCGGCCGGGTCCATGTCACCCCGTCGGGAAAATGTTTTTCCATACAGGAAAGCATCAGGTCACGCTTTTCTTTATAAAGGGATATTAAAGATGAGACGTGTTTTTCAATATAACCGGTTTCGGCAAACCGGCACGCCATCCGCTGGCCGAGTGAATTGGAGCAAAGGTCGGTGGCCTGTTTGGCACAGGCAACTTTCTGAATTAAATCAGCATCAGCCACCATCCAGCCCACGCGGATGCCGGGAATGAATGTCTTGGAAAAGGAACCGAGGTAGATCACACGGCCTTCCGTATCCATGGACTTAATGCTTTGCACCGGACTGCCTTCATAGCGGATTTCGCCATACGGGTTATCTTCGATAATCACGAAATTGTACTCCCGGGCCAGTCTGAGCACTTCTTTGCGCCGCTCCAGAGACATGCAAATCCCGGTGGGGTTTTGGAAGTTGGGAACAAGATAAGCAAACTTCGGCTTTTTCCCTTCCATCTGCAGCTTACGCAGCCTGGAGGCCAACAGGTCGGTACGAATGCCCTCTTCATCAAGGGGGATGGAAATACGGTCACCCTGATAATTATAGATGGCTCCCAGCCCGCCCACATAACCCGGTTCCTCCACAATCACAACATCACCGGGGTTAATAAATACTTTGCTCAGGAGATCCATTCCCTGCTGGGAACCGTTTGAAATGAGGATATTGTCAACGGAGGCAGGCACACCTTCCCGTGTCATTTTATCTGCCAGATATTGGCGCAAATCGAGATTTCCCTCGGTGGGGCCGTACTGAAGGGCACACTTGCCTTCCTGATCGATCAAATCCTGCATCACTTCACTGACTTTCTCCATCGGAAAAAATTCCGCACTGGGGAAACCGCCGGCAAACGACATCACGTCAGGCTGCTCTGTCAGTTTAAAGAACTCCCTGATTTCAGACGTTTTCATAGCTTTGGCACGGTCAGCGTACATCTGGTCAAAAATCATTGTCTTGCACCTCCGTCAGGTTAGAAAAAATATTAATGATAGCGGAAAATAAAAAACCCGTCTCTGTAAAAAACAGAGACGGGATTATACCCGTGGTACCACTCTGGTTACCAAAAAATCTTTTGGTCACTCAAGCTTGCGCTTTCTGTGTAACGGCAGTGCCGGCCACGCTTACTTCGCGGGCAGCTCCGGGGCGGCTCACCGTTCACAGTACCGAGGAACCTCTCAACGTGCGGCTCCATCTCTGTCGGCTGATTCGGGCTTCTTCCCCATCTTCGCTTTGTGACAGTATATGAATTGTCTGTACAATTCGTGCTTGAAAAAAGTAAAACTTGAATGTAATTATAGCAGAGCACTGCAAAGAACGCAAGCATAATTTTTAGTCTTTTTTATTCAATTATCGGCAAAATATTCAAACCCCGTTAAAAACGCCCTTTTATTTTGCTCCAGGAAACGGGCCGGCACAATTTCTGCCAATGCGGTCAGGGAACTTTCCAGCGGGAATTCAAGCTGGCGTGCCAGGACACCGGTGAGCACAACATTGGCTGCTTTTGGCTGGCCGCAGGCCCTTGCTTCTTCCAGAGCGTTTACGGCGTAGAGCTTACCGACATCGCCGCCGGCCAGGGCTTCCATTCTTTCCATAATCCCTTCCGGATATTTCTGCAGACCGATAATCACCGGCACAGGCTTAATTTCCTGGGTACTCAGCACCATGGTACCGCCGGGCCGCAGAAACGGCAGCCAGCGCCATGCTTCCAGCTTCTCAGATGCAATGATATAGTCGGCCTGTCCCGCTTCAATCAGCGGTGAGTTAACCTCTTCACCATAGCGAACATGGGTGAGCACACTGCCTCCGCGCTGCGCCATACCGTGAATTTCAGAGATCTTCAGGTCGTTACCGTGTGCCTGAATGACATGGGCCAGAATTTTACTGGCCAGAATAATACCCTGGCCCCCGACACCGCCCATGAGAATACTTGTTGTTTTAGGCATTGTCGCCACCTGCCTTTGTTATGGCATCTTTTTTACAAACCTGAACACAGACCGCACAACCGACACACAGTGAGCTATCCACCGACACCACGTCGCCTTCGCGGAAGATTGCCGGACAGCCCAGTTTCATGCACAGGCCGCAGGCAATACATTTGTCTCGGTCGATCAGGTACGTGTCTTTTGGCCCCTTATCAAGCAGTGTACAGGCTCTTCTCACAATCATCACGGATGGTTCATCGGCTGCCGCCTCTTCCCGGATGGCTGCTTCCAGTGCCTTCAGATCAAACGGGTCAACTTCCCGGACACGACTGACTCCCATGGCTTTGCAGATTGCACTGATATCCAGTGCCACCGTGGGCTCTCCTTTGAGGGTAGAGCCTGTTCCCGGGTGATGCTGGTGGCCCGTCATGGCGGTAATCCTGTTGTCCAGAATCATCGTCAGTGTGGTACCGCGGTTATAGACCACATCGGCCAGTCCGGTCAGTCCGGAGTGGAAAAATGTTGAATCTCCGATAACAGCAACCACTTTCCCCTTAAGGTCCGGGTTACCTTTTTCAAAGCCCAGCCCTGCGGAGACACTGGCCCCCATGCAGACACAGGTATCCATCGCATCAAGCGGCTGCAGGCTTCCCAAAGTATAGCAGCCAATGTCGCCGCTGACTACCATCTTCAGCTTTTTTAGCATGTAGAAAACGCTGCGGTGCGTGCAGCCGGGACAAAGCACCGGGGGACGCATGGGAATGGGCTGGTCGCAATAGCCTTTGATGTCCAGTGGCCGGCTATGGGCTTCACCGAGAATTTTTTGTGCAACCATATTGGGAAATACTTCACCTGTCAGCGGAAACAGTTCCTTTCCCGTTACAGGGATGCCCATGGCTTTAACCTGTTCTTCCGTAAAGGGGTCCAGTTCCTCCACCACATAGAGTTCATCCACATTGGAGGCAAACTCTTCAATCAGTCTGGCAGGCAGCGGGTAACACATACCCAGCTTCAGCACGGAGGCGTCCGGCAGAGCTTCACGCACATACTGGTAACAGATTCCGGCACAGATTACACCGATCTTTTTGTCACGCCATTCAATCCGGTTAAGCGGCGACTGTTCTGCGAATTTGCGCAGTAAATCCATACGCTCTTCCACTACAACGTGACGCTGGCGTCCATTGGCCGGGATCATGACATACTTTTTCATATTTTTTTGATACGGCCGGATCGCAACGTCTTCCCGCTCACCCTGCGTAACCAGTGTCTGGGCATGGGAGATTCGCGTTGATGACTTCAGAAATACCGGGGTATCAAACTCTTCACTGATTTCCAGAGCCGTTTTCACCATATCTTTGGCTTCCTGGCTGTCGGACGGTTCAAGCATCGGTATTTTTGCCAGACGGGCATAATGCCGGCTGTCCTGTTCGTTCTGGGAACTGTGCATACCCGGATCGTCTGCAACAATGAAAACAAGCCCGCCGTTGACACCGGTGTAGGAAAACGTCATCAGCGGATCCGCCGCTACGTTAACACCCACATGCTTCATAGCCACCAGAACTCTGGATCCGGCCAGGGATGCACCGACTCCCACCTCCAGTGCCACCTTTTCATTACTGGACCACTGCGCGTCTATTTCGGGATAGTGAGCCACATTCTCCAGTATCTCAGTACTGGGTGTCCCCGGATACGCTGCAGCAAAATGCACTCCGGCCTCAAAGGCGCCGCGGGCAAACGCTTCATTCCCGCTCATTAATGTCCTTTTCATCTGTGTTCCTCCCTAGTCAATTTTCCTCTTATCTATTACACGCTTGGCTTTACCCATGGTCCGCTCCAGCGATTTTGGTTCAACCAGCTTAACGCGGGCACTTACAGTCAGTACATTGGCCAGCTTACGGCTGATCTTCTTCTCCACCTGCTCCAGGTCCCTGAACGAGCCGGTAAATTTCTCCCGGTTCAGTTCCACGTGTACTTCCAAATCATCAAGGTAGGCTTTTTTCTTGTCCACCACAATCAGATAATGGGGAGCCACCTCTTCCACTTCCATAAGAACACTTTCAATCTGGGAGGGGAAGACATTGACACCGCGGATAATCAGCATATCATCTGTGCGCCCTGTCACTTTGCGCATACGGGGTGTGGTGCGACCGCACGCGCAGCGTTCCCGGTTGATGACCGACACATCTTTGGTGCGGTAGCGGATGACAGGAAAGGCCTCTTTTGTCAGCGTGGTAAAGACCAGTTCGCCCTCCTGACCATCCGGAAGCACGTCGCCGGTTTCCGGATCAATGACTTCCACAAGAAAATGGTCTTCGTTAATGTGGAGGCCGCATCTGGCCTCACATTCTCCCGCCACACCCGGTCCGATAATCTCGCTGAGGCCATAATTATCCGTGGCACTGAGGCCCAGGCGTTCTTCAATCTGGGCACGCATATTTTCTGTCCACGGCTCAGCACCGAACATCCCCACGCGAAGCGGCAGGGAACGGGGATCAATTCCCATATCAGTGGATACTTCCGCCAGATAAAGCGCATAAGAAGGCGTGCAAACAAGAACATTAACGCCAAAGTCCTGAATCAGCATGACCTGCTTTTCCGTGTTGCCCACAGAGGCAGGCACAACGGTGGCCCCTGCCCTTTCCAGCCCGTAATGCAGCCCGAATCCGCCTGTAAACAAACTGTAGGAAAAACAGATTTGTGCCACATCCTCCCGGGTTACACCGGCCATTGTGGCCAGACGGGCAATCAGGTCGGACCACATAGTGATATCGTTTTGTGTGTAGCCCACAACAATTGGTTTTCCTGTAGTTCCCGACGATGCATGCAGCCGCACAATTTCTTTCATGGGCCGCGCAAACAGCCCAAACGGGTAATTGTCACGCAGTGCATCCTTGGTGGTAAACGGAAACTTTTTTACATCTTCCAGTGTTTGCAGTTGACTGGGGTGGGCACCGTGGCTGTCAAACAGCTCACGATAGAAAGGTACATTCTCATACACAGAACTTACTGTCTTTTGCAGCAGCGGTAGCTGAACGCGCCGCAGCTCTTCAACACCGATTGTTTCTTTAACCGGATCCCAAAACATAGCCTCAACCCCCTTTTGACAAAAAATAGCACCGCAAAAAGATGCGGTGCCGTCTTTCCTACATAAACTACCGCACTACTCACCTGTCAACTGCTACCTGCGCTAAAGCGCATATACCTCGCTACCGTCCAGAACGCGGATCTCTCTGTCCCGCAGGGCCTTCATGGCCGTATCACAGTCTTCCACCCGGAAGATGACCAGAGCATCCTGGGATGTCTGTCCGATGAAAGCATACAGATATTCAATATTAACACCGGCATGACCCAGAATTTCCAAAACATCAGCCAGCCCGCCGGGACGGTCCGGCACATCCACCGCAATCACTTCCGTCTCGCTGACCATAAAACCCTCTTCCCGCAGAGCCCGGTTCGCTTCTGCCGGCTTGTTGACAATCAGCCGCAAAATCCCGAAATCTGTGGTATCGGCGATGGAAAGAGCACGGATGTTGATGTCATTTTTGCCAAGAGTTCTGGTAACCTCGGCCAGACGCCCGGATTTGTTTTCCAAAAAAACCGAAATCTGTTTTACCTTCACGGCAATCCCTCCTGTCAGGCACTGTCTGTCTTTTATTCGACAAAATCAAGGGCAATCCTGCCTGCGGTTATTTTTATTTCACTTTTCGGTAAATCGCCGGCTGAATCTTCTGCAATCCGAACCGGGCAGGATTCGGTATCATTTCCGAACAGCCGATAATAAACCAGCCATCGGTTTTCAGGCCCTGCACAAAACGCTGAATCAATGCATCCTGCGTCTCAACAGTAAAATAAATAAAGACATTTCTGCAAAGAATCACATCACAGGCGGTTTCAAACCGGTCAGTGAGCAGATTATGCCGCCGAAAGCGAACCAGGCTCTTAACCTGTTCATCCAAAAACAGATACCCGTCACGCTCCGTAAAATAGCGCTTACGGAATTTCTCAGGCATATTACTGAGAATATTATCTGCATATTTCCCTTCTTTGGCTTTGGCGAGAATGTTACTGTCAAAGTCTGTGGCCTGGATCTGCCAGTTTCCCGCCGGTGCAAGTTCCATCATCAGTATGGCCATAGAGTAGGGTTCGGCACCGATGGAACAGCCGGCGCTCCAGATCTTAACGGGTTCCCGCTGCTGCAGCCGCTCCGGCAGAACAACTGTTTCCAGCGCTCGATAAATGGCAGGGTCACGAAAAAACTGAGATGTGTTGATGGTCAGGTAATCTGTAAAATGGTTCAGTATGGCATGGTCACGGTCAAGCATGGCCAAAAAAGAAATATAGTCCACAGCTTCGTAGCGCTGCATTAACTGATGAATACGCCGCCGCATTTGCTGCTCCTTATAACTGCTCAGGTCAAGGCCGACCTTCTCTTTAATTTTTCGTTTAAAGTTCTCATAATCCATGGCCATGGCCATCTTAGTTACCCCCGCATAAATCGGTTATCCTGGCGGCAATCCTGTCAAGCGGCAGGACCCAGTCTGCCGCCCCGACGTCAATAACTGCTTTTGGCATGCTGAAAATGGTGGCGGTGGCTTCATCCTGCACGATGGTACGCCCTCCCGCCTGTTTGATTCCGGTCATGCCTGCGGCGCCGTCTTTACCCATTCCTGTCAGAATCACACCGATAATATTTTTGCCGTAAACGGCGGCGGCCGCGAGCATCATTACATTAGCTGAGGGACGGACATGCTCTACCGGAGGGTCCTGCGTCAGGCGGATACGGTGGCTTGCATCCACTTCCATGTGGTAGTTCCCCGGTGCAAAGTATGCCACACCGCAAAGAACCGGCTCGCCGTGTTCCGCTTCCTTTATACGGAGCGCGGCCTCTTTATCGAGGCGTTCTGCCAACGCCCGGGTGAAGTTCGGCGGCATATGCTGCGTCACAAGTACAGCCGCCGGCAGGTCCTGGGGCAGATTTAGCAGCAGAGCCTCCAGGGCCCTGGGGCCTCCGGTTGACGCCCCAACGACTACAACCTGTTTTGCTGTGCCGTAGGCTGCTTTTGCAGGAACTGCCCTGACCGGCTGCCTGGGAATGGGATCTGGTTTAACTTTAACACGCACTGCAGCCGCAGCTTTCAGCAGTAAGTCTTTATGCAGGGTTTGCTTTGGGTCATCGTGCATGGCGTCCGGTTTGGTGATAAAATCCACGGCCCCCAGGGATAGTGCTTCCACTGTCACACGGCTCCCCTGCTGTGTCTGGCTTGAGACCATAATCACCGGGATGGCAAACCGCCGCACTATTTCTTTTAGTGTCGTAAGTCCGTCCATGCGGGGCATTTCCACATCAAGCGTGACCAGATCCGGCTGAAACTTCATGATTTTTTCCAAAGCATCAACTCCGTCACGCGCAACGGCCACGACAGTAAACCGCGGGTCCAATTTTAGGATATCTTTTATCATTTGCCGCATCAGTGCAGAATCATCAACCACCAGAACGTTACTGGGCCTTACCATACCCTTCGTCATTATATTTCTCTCTCCCCTGCGCCGACAGTTGAGACTGTAACTTTGCCGTCGGCAACAAACAGCCGCATTGTTCTGCCGACACTGCCTCCCACATCTTCACCGATGATGGGAACCCGTAGGCCGGCCAGTGTATCACGGACAGACTGAATATTTTTCTCACCAACCGAAAGCAAGCTCTTTTCAAATGAAAAAAGCTTGCTTCCACCGGCGATCTTTGCTCTGAGGCGACTCGTTTTTGCACCCTGTGCCACCATCTCGCCGATCAGTACGGGAATCGCTGTATCTGCAAACTTTGCCGGATTTGCATGGGTACGAAACATGGTACTGTCCGAGAGCAGAATATGTGCCAGGCCGGCGGTTCTGGCAACCGGATCGTACAGTGCGATACCGATACAGGATCCTAATCCCACCGTGATCAGGATGCCTTCATCTTTTTTTGTAGCCAAATCGGCGATTTTGACCCGAATGGTATCACTCATTGGCACGCTCCGTTAACAAGCAGATTGACCACAGTATCCAAAGAATCAAGGTCGGGTATAATCAAAAAGCTCCCTTCAATTTTACCGGTCTCCGTGGCAAACGCTGTCTTCAGCACAAGGATTGTATCTTCAGCAATATTGGTTTCCGCCAGAACTGAACCTAAAACTGCTCCGGCCATATCGATGGCCAACAAGGGCGGTTCAGGCAAAAATGTAAGGTTTGTCATGTAGGACAATGCATTCAGATAGGCTGCTGTAACGATGTTACCCACTTCCAGCAATACCGAGCGGCCCATCTCTTCTGTGGCAGGATAGTCTTTACCCGTAAGATTGTTGACTAGCAGCTGGGCACTCTCAAAGCTTATCAGAAATACGGTGTAAAATGTTACCTCGCCGGGGGCTTTGATAAAAACGCCCATAACCGGGTTTTCCGCACCACCCATCAGTTCGGGGATATCTCCAAGAGGGCAGAGGGCAACTTCGGGAACATACATGTCCACACGTTCGTAATTTAGCATCTGCGACAAGGCCGTGGTGGCATTGCCCGCACCAATATTGCCCACTTCTTTTAAGACATCGAGTTTAAAATTGTGAGATAACGGGTAATCAGACATGCTGTTCACCTCTTCTTTTGTCTAACCTACGACCTTTTGCACAGCATTAATAATTCTTTCCGCCTGAAAGGGCTTCACAATAAAATCGCGTGCCCCGGCGTTTAGAGCCTCAATAACCAACGCTTTTTGCCCCATGGCACTGCACACAATAATCTTAGCCTCAGGATCGACTTCCATAATTTTTTTAATCGCTGTAATTCCGTCCATCCGCGGCATTGTAATATCCATCGTCACCAGGTCAGGCCGCAATTCGGTAAACCTTTCAACTGCCACCTGTCCGTCCTCGGCCTCACCCACAACCTGGTATCCGTTCTTCTCCAGGATATTTTTGAGAGTCATCCGCATAAAAGCCGTATCGTCAGTAATCAAAACTTGTTTACCCACCGCATTTCCTCCTTATGTCACATTAAAATATATTTTCGGAAATTTCCCAAACTATCCCCCGGCAGTGCAGCTTTACTTTCTTTTATGAAACAGACCGGTAACATCCAGAATTAAAGCCACCTTACCGTTACCAAGAACCGTTGCGCCCGCCACACCGCGGATTCCTTCCACAACCCGGGACAGTGATTTAATCACAATTTCCTGTTGGCCTAACAGGACATCGACTACAAGGCCTGTTTTACGCTCTGCCACTTCCACAACCACCACCGAGAGAATCTCCTCACTGTTTTGTGAAGCGGTCCCCAGGGTTTCATCCAGATGGATTAACGGCAGAACCTCATTGCGGAGATTAATTACTTTTTCCCCCTGGATGGTTTTAATATCCTCGGGGCTGACATAAAGGTTCTCCCGGATTGATTCAATGGGAATCGCATAAATTTCACCGGCCACCTCCACCAAAAGAGCCTTAATAATTGCCAGTGTCAGCGGCAGGCGGACCAAAAACTGTGTCCCTTCACCGGTGACTGTTTTCACGTCGACGCTGCCACTCATACTTTCAATGACTGTTTTAACCGCGTCCATACCAACACCGCGGCCCGATATGTCCGTTACCTGTTCTGCGGTGGAAAATCCGTTACGGAAAATCAGGCGAACGGCATCTTCGTCTGAAAGCCTCTGTTCTTCCGCGGCACTGATCAGCCCTTTTTTGACGGCCTTTTTTCTCAGACTGTCCGCGTCAATGCCGTGCCCGTCATCGCTGACACGTATCGTGACATAAGACCCCTCATGCCTTGCGTCAAGACGGATTGTACCTTCCTCCGGCTTACCCAGCGCGACACGCTCGCCGGGAGATTCAATGCCGTGGTCCACTGAATTACGCAGCAGATGCACAAGCGGATCCCCAATCTGATTGACAATAGACCTGTCCAGTTCTGTCTCTTCTCCGTAAACTTCCAGGTTGACCTTCTTGCCTTTTTCCTGGCTCAGATCACGGACCATGCGGGGGAAACGGTCAAAAACCTGCTTGATCGGCACCATGCGCAGCTTCATCACCGCACTCTGGAGATTAGTGGTGATTCTGTCCAACTGTTCCACTGCGCTGGCCAGTTCAGCTGCCACATCAACTTTGCCCAGTTCCACCACCCGTGTACGGTTAACGACCAGTTCACCGACCAGGTTAATCAACTGATCAAGCTTGTCTGTTTCAACACGTATGGTTTTTTCTGCTGTCCGGCGGATATTTTTTTTGTTTTCACCATTTTTAGGCTCTTCGCTTCCCGAATCGGGCCCGATTTCGGTCATCGGCCCCACTGAAGTTTCTTCCTGCCGGGAAACGGTATAGTCAGCCAGATCCCGCAGAATCACTTCCGCGACCTCGGCAATCTGGGATAAGTCACGTTGAATCACTTCATCCTCTGTTTTGGTCAGAAAGACCAAATGAAAGGTGTCATCAAACTGTTCTTCTTCCAACTCATGTGCAGCAGGAACTGACTTTACCAGATGGCCGAATTTCTCCAACACCTTAAAGACCATATAAGCGCGTACCGATTTTAAGAGGCAGGCGGCATCCAACACCACTTCAATATGACGAACACGCTCACCGCCGGCAGCAGCCGTCCGCAGCATTTCCTTTTCAAACTCGTCAAGGGCAATCCTGCAGGGTTCGGCGGCGTCTGCGGTCTCTTCCGGGTCGGCGTTACATGCAGTGCGCAGTTTTTCAACCAGCCGGACCACATCGTTAGCCCCGGCAGCCGGGTCTTCAATACTGTCCAAAAGCGTCTCCAGCAAATCCAATGACTCGAAGAGAATATTTGCCACACTGCTGTTCATTTGCAGTGTGCCCTGCCGAAGCAAGTCCAGGACATTTTCCATTTGGTGTGTCAGATTGGCCAGCTGCTGGTAACCCATCGTAGCAGACATACCTTTGAGGCTGTGGGCGGCGCGAAACATTTCCTGCAGGATTTCCCTGTCCGACGGATTGTGTTCCAGTTCCAAAAGAGCTGTGTTGAGTCCCTGCAGATATTCCTGCGCCTCTGCGAGAAAAAGATCTCTGTATTCAGACGTGTCCATGGTTTCACCTCACCCGAATTAAGAAAGTTTGTATCGTGTAGTCAGTCTCTGCATCTTGTCTGCCATCGCCGCCAGTTCCTGCGCGGCAGCCGCAGTTTCCTGGGCACCCGCCGCAGTTTCCTGGGTCATCGCGGAAACAGATTCTACGGCTGTAACCACTTTTTGATTGTTTTCCAGCTGCATACCGGATGCTTTGGCGATTTCTTCAACCATGGCAGCTACCTCTGTTGACCCCCGGATAATTGCCTGCAGTGCCTCTCCCGCTCTGCCGGCGACAACAGAACCATGCTCGACTGCTTTGACTGCTGCGCCCGTACCTTTCTGAATGCCCACAATTAACTGTTCGATTTCCTGTGTGGCTACGCCGGAACGCTCGGCCAGCTTACGGACTTCATCCGCCACCACGGCAAATCCTTTGCCGTGTTCACCTGCCCGGGCCGCCTCAATGGCGGCGTTGAGTGCGAGCAGGTTTGTCTGCTCGGCAATATCATTGATGACTTTGATAATTTCTCCGATTTGAGTTGAACTGCTGCCCAGGTCTCTGACAGTCTCCTGAATCTGGCGCATACTTGCAACAGCTTCCATGACAGACTGCCCGCCGCCCTCAGCCAAGCTTGTTGCTTCTGCCGCCGTATGTGCTGCGCGCCCCGCGCTGTCGGCCACCTGCTGAATCGCAGCGGTGGCATCCGTCATAATGTTTACGGCGTGATGTACTTCATTGGCCTGACCCTGGTTACCGTCGGCAATCCGTTCAGCGGAAGCCGCTATCTGCTGGGCTGAAGCGGCGAGCTGCTCTGACGATGTCCTGATGATCTGCATTGCTTTAGTCAGATTCTCAAATTCACGGTTACACGCCTGCGCCAGCTTCCCCAGTTCATCATCTGTATTGGCATCCACACGAAAAGTTAAGTCACCACCGGAAGCACGGTCCATAGCAGATGAAATGGCTTCAACAGGGCGCAGGACGGTACGCTGCAATAAAAACAGTGCGCCGGCCACACTTAAGGCCAAAAAGAGCGCGCCAAAAAGCACCAGATTCATCATGATTGCTGCCATCGCTTCCCGCAGCTGTTCTGTCTGGAGCAGGGCTTCGCTATTCACACTGTAAAGGACAACAACAAACAGCACCACAAAAATAACCAATATGTAAAGGCTTGTTACCAAAGCAAGTTTAGTTTTTAAACCTATTTTGAACCGACCTGATACAAGCTGTAAACCATTCATAATGGCAGTCTCCTATCCGTTTATTGCAGGGGCCCCGGGCCCCTCCAACTGCAGCTGCTCCAGCTCTACCTGCTCTTCTGTGGACAGAATACGCTCAAGGTTCATAATAATAATCAGACGTTCTCCCAGCTTGCCCACACCGGAAATAAATTCGGTGCGCGTGCCGGCAAGCCTTCTTGGCGGCGGATCCACCGCGGTGGCGCTCAGGTGTAGAACCTCACTGACTGAATCAACAATCAACCCCACCAGACTCTCATCAATTTCCACAATGATGATGCGCGTATGATCTGTCCTGCCGGAATCTGAAATCTGAAAACGTTTGCGCAAATCCACGACCGGAATCACTTCGCCCCGCAGATTAATCACGCCTTCAATAAAGTGTAACGATTGCGGCAGCGGTGTAATCTGTGTCAGCTTGAGAACTTCCCGCACCTTTTGAATATCAATGGCAAATTCCTCTCCCTGCAGGTAAAAGGCAACAAGCTGCAGTTCGTCGTGGCTCTGTTCCTCATTTTTTTTCACAAGGCTGTTCATAGCAAAACCTCCTCTGTTCAGTTATCGCTGCCAGGGCTGTAAAATCTCCGTAATTTTAACACCGAAGCGGTCCTTGTGCACCACAACTTCGCCCCGGGCCACCAGCTTGCCGTTTGCCAGAATGTCGATACCCGTATCCGCGGAGCAGTCTAACTCCACCACAGACCCCGCTTCCACATCCATTAGTTCCTTTAAGGAAATGGCCCGCCGTCCCAAAAGCCCGGATACACGGACGGGGATATCACGGAGCAGTTCAAGAGGAACTGTCTCCTCTTCCCGTTCCTGACTTGTATCTTCCCATTCCGGGTATGCGTCGTCAGTCAATATGTAGTCGTCTTCGGGTACCGGTTCGGCGGGGCCGGGCACCGCCTCCGCTGCAAAAAACATGTCCGGCACCGCAGTTTCCGGTTCGCTGCGAACATCCGGCTCCGGGCTGCCGCTTAGCGTACCCAAGAGTTCACTAATCATTGCACGTGCAAAATCAAGGGGAATCAACTGAATCAGTTCACTGTCCAGCATGTCGCTTACTTCCATCCGGAAGGAGACCTGTAATAGCGGCGCTTCATCCGCGTCGGCCGGGATGGCTTTGGTCACTGCCAGATCGCAGCATTCTGTCTCCGGCGGCGAGATATCAATGGGCCGGGAGAACATTTCCGAAAGTGCGGTGGCTGAGGAGCCCATCATCTGATTCATGGCTTCACTAACGGCGCTGAGCTGTATTTCATCAAGCGTTCCCGCCGCTGCATCCTCAAGACCCATCATCGCAGCTGCAATCTGAGCGGCATCTCTTTCACGGATAATCAATACATTTTCTCCGGCAAGACCGGTAAGATACTGAATATTGACCACAACACAGGGAACGGGAAACTGTTCTTTTACCTCCCGCATATTGGTCAGCGTAACGCGCGGAGTGGTAATGTTCACACGCCTGTCCAGCAAATTTGACAGTGCGGTGGCTGCCGCCCCCATGGAAATGTTGCCAATCTCCGAGACGGTATCGGCCTCATCAGATGTAATCGTTTGCACTACTACGGTTTCATTACTGTCGCCGATACCGCTCAACAGTTCAGTCACCAGTTTTTCTGCAAAATCGGTTGGTAGGATTTGCAGCATCGTGCTGGCAATATGGTCACCGACAGTAAGGTCAAAAGAGACCTGAATAACATCCGCATCATCCTGCATTCCTTCAATCCCGTTATCCGGGTTGCCCAGATGCACATATTCCAATTCCGGCGGTGTAATGTCAATGGTGCGGCCAAACATTTCCGACATAGCCGTCGCCGATGAGCCCATCATCTGATTCATTGCTTCACTGACAGCGCTGAGATACATTTCATCCAGTGTTTCAGGCAGGGGTAGATTTACATCGCCCATCATCATGTTGGCAATCACACCGGCGTCCCGGTCGCTTAAGATAAACATATTACTGCCTTCAAGCCCCAGTCTGTATCGCACACGCACAAGTACACAGGGGATAGGGTACAGTTCCCGGATTTTTGCCACCGTTGTATAAGAAAGCCGGGGTGTCGTAATTGCAACCCTGTGCCCCAGAAGATGGGAAAGAGCTGTGGCGGCGGCGCCCATGGAAATGTTGCCGCTCTCAGCCAGTGCATCAAGTTGCAGCTCTGCTAATTTATTCAAAGTAATCCACCTATCATAAGTTTACAGACTTATTTCGACGGGTACTTACATATTCCTTCCTGAATTACCAGTAAAAAGCGAAAAACAGGCCTCAGAGTGCCTGTTTTTGTTGTAGTGGTAACTATTCTGGAGTTTAAACAGATGCCATCTTCTGCACCCGTTCCTGCGGGCTGACAATTTGTGTAATCCGCACACCAAAATGTTCGTCAATGACCACCACTTCACCCCGGGCAATGAGCTTACCGTTTAACACAATATCCACGGGGTCGCCCACTGAACGGTCAAATTCCACAATCGCCCCCGGCATCAAAGACACCACGTCCATAATCGGGCGGGACGTCTGGCCCAGATTGACGGTAATGCCTAAAGGGATATCCAATACCCGTTCCAGGTTCGGGTGCCTGTTCATTGTGGCTGTGGCGGGTGCCGGACGCGGCGCAGCTCGCAGAGACATCCCCGGCTTGCTGCCGGGCTGCTCAGGCGGCTGCAGCTTTGGTTCTTGCTGTCCCGTTGGCATTTCCTTTAGGAGAGCATCAATTTCCTCCTGGGAAAGCAGAGCATCACTCATGTCCCTTCTCCTCTCCGCTGTCAAGAAACTGGACGGCACGGCGCCCCTGTATTGTTCCCGCCTGCACTTTAAACATTGGCTTGTCTTCCACCAGCAGTGTCAGCGGGCTGCCTACATTCTGGTCGAGCAGAATCACATCGCCGACCTCAAACTGTAAAAAATCCTCCATATTAACGGTTGCATGCCCCAGGACGGCAGACAGCTCAACTTCAGCCGCTTCCACTCCGTTCTCCAGAAACTGCTGATTCTTTGCGGCTCCGCGGTTTTGGGAGGCAGAAAACCAGTGCTGCGCCGTTAACCTGGCAATGACCGGTTCCAGCGTGAGATAGGGGAAACAGACGTTAATCAAACCTTCAGAGTCCCGGATTTTTGTGCTGAGCGTAATCAGCGCCACTGTTTCATTGGAAGCAATCATCTGGTTAAACTGCGGGTTTGTATCCATGTTTTCAATGACCGGCTGCAGCTCATTGATATCTTCCCAGGCATAGCGAAGATTTTCCAGTATTTTTGTAATAATCCGCCGCATAACAGTCAGTTCTATCTCTGTGAGCTCCCGGATTTTCTTGGGCGTCTCCCCTTCCCCGCCAAACAGCAAATCGATAATCGGGAAAATGAACTGCGGGTTTGACTCCAACATCGCACTGCCCATTTTTTCAGACGCGTTGAAGATGGTCATCAATGTCGGGGTGGGCAGGGAAAAAATAAACTCCTCAAAGGTTACCTGAGAAACTGACGCTAACTTAACCTGTACAGGCGTGCGCAGGTAAGCCGTCAGGAAGTTAGACAGGATACGCGCAAAGTTCTCGTGCACAATTTGCAGAGTCCGCATCTGCTCTTTGGAAAACTTGTTGGGACGCCGAAAATCGTAAGTGCGCACGGAAGTTTCCGCAAGGCCCGCGTCCTGCTCCTCATCGGCAATCTGCCCTGTGGAAAGGGCATGTATAAGCGAATCAATTTCATTCTGAGATAATACTTCTTTCATTACGCCACCACCATGCAACCGGATTGTATACCTTTTCGACGGCAGTACGGGGAAATCCTCTCAGCTGTCCCAGGGATTTCCGTAAAAACTGGAATGAATTGTCTGATAATGCAGGATACTGCAGTTTCGTATCGAATACGGTCAGATAGAATGTGTATTGTGAAGGGGGACTGCGGGATGACCCGGGAAGACACCATACGAATTCAGATTAGCGAAGACCGGATGCGTGCAGAAATCTGTGTTTCCCCGGATGCAGCACTCACTGAGGAAGAGCTGCTGCAGGCCATCAAGGCTGAAGGAATTTGCCATGGCCTTAAAACAGAAACAATTTTACAGGCATTGCAAAACCGCGGTGCAACCGTTGTAATTGCTGAAGGTACCCGTCCGGTTTCCGGTAAGGATGATCAGATTAAATGGCATGTTGAAGAACACCTTCTTTATGACGAGATTCAGAAATCAATCAGGGATGATTTGCGGCAAAAAATTGATATCCCCGCTGTGGAACCGGGCCAGCCGCTTGCAGAAAAAATACCCGGGCACAAAGGCACACCGGGTATGGATGTATGTGGCAAAGCTGCAGCCCCTCCGGCGGTGACAGAGATTGAGCTCCGGGCCATGAAAGGGACACAGCTCTCCGCCGACGGCCTGAGTGTTTCGGCAGCCGCTAACGGAAGGCCCCGCCTTGAGCAAAAGGGAAGAATGTATCGCTTCCAGGTTCTACCGGTCTATATCCACAGAGGAGATGTAACGGTCGCCACAGGCCACCTTAGCTTTCAGGGTGACGTGGCCATTTCAGGCAATATGACCGAAGGAACTTCGGTTACGGCATCAGGAAGTGTGGATGTGCTGGGAAACGTCATCGGTGCGGCAATTATTTCAGGACAGAATATCCGGGTCCGCGGTAATGTCATTCAGAGCCGCCTGCTCTCAGGTAGTGACCGCAAATTTGCCGCCGACATGCTGCCGCTTCTGGATAAAATTATCGAGAGTTTACACGAATTAGCTGTTGTACTGGACCATTTGGACAGCCGCGGTCAGTTGGAGCAGCTGCCGTTTGCGCAAATTGCCTCCCGCGTTGTTTCACTGCGCTTTACTGAGTACACCGAAACGCTGAATATGCTGGCAGGGATGCTGCAGGAGGCAGCAAAAACAACACCCACTCCTGCCGGTGTTGTTGAAGCCGCAGAGGCCTTTGGGCATTTTGGCCCCGATTCATGGCAAACGCGCAGCGATTCCACAGACGCGGCAGTGCGCGCCAACCGGCTTCAATTCGCTTTCCGCAGTCTCATGGAGGCAGATGCGCACATTGAGCTGGGCTATGCGCTAAACGCCGAAATTCAGGCGGCCGGCAGGATTACCGTCAAAGGGCAGGGCAGCCTGCACTCCACCCTAACGGCCGGAGATGAAGTCCGGATACTCGGCAAGCTCCGCAGCGGCACCGTTACGGCAAAACATTACCTGTTTGCCAAAGAAGTGGGCTCAGATGCCGGTGCGGTCACCACTCTTTGCGTCGACAACCGGGGTAAAATTGAATTTGACAGGGCGTATGAAAACACGATCCTGAAAGTGGGCCGCAGTGTGAGCAAAGTAACGGAAACCACCGGCAGCAGCCGTACATTTCTGGACAAAGAAGGCCGCGTACAGCTAATGGCCAGACACTGAGATTTTTTTGCCGATAAACTGGGTGCTTTCTCTGAAGGCCTCATTATCCGGTGCCAGCTGCGCCGCATTCTTATACCAGTGCCAGGACAGCCCCAGCTCTCCCAGATGATAACAGGCATATCCCAGTGCAGCACACTGGTTGGCCCCATTGGGGTTCAGCCGCCAGGCCTGCTCAAGATAAGGCAGTGCCTGTTTTGCCTTCCCTGCCCTGCATTGTAGAATACCGAGGTTTAAAAAGAGCGGTGCATGGTCTTCACAATTGCGTACAGCCTGTTCATAGGCCCAGATAGCCGCTTCGTTTTCACCTAGTCTGGCCCAGCAGTTTCCCAGGTTAAAAAAAGCCGGCCAGAAATCCGGGTCGCAGACCACGGCGGACAATAAATAGAACGTGGCTTCACGGTTTGCACCGCGCAGCATAGCCGCAGCGCCCTGCCTGTTATATTCGGCAGCTGCGCTTTTTTGCTTTCCGCCATGCCGTGAAATATGCATAAAAAGCCCTCCCGGTAAATTTTTCCTTACGGAAAAGTATAGTCAGCGGGAGGTTTTTTTATTCATTACGGCCTTTTATTTATTTAACAACACGTTGTAAGCGGCCTTAGCGGCGGAGCTGGTTGGCAATACTCCACATTTCATCTGCCGTGCGCAGAGCACGGGAATTGAGCTCAAATGCCCTCTGGCCTGTTACCAGCCGGACCATTTCTTCACCAAGGTCCACATTGGAACCTTCCAGGTAGCCCTGCAGCACTCGGGTATTCCCGGCCTGTATGCCTACGGCAGGTTCACCGGAGGCCTCCGTGGCCGCCAGTACATTGTCGCCTATTTGCTCCAGGCCGTGCGGGTTGCTAAAGTAGGCCAGTTCCAGCGAACCCAGCACCAGTGTCTCCTCATTGGGGTATACAGCAGTCACTGTCCCCTCCGGAGAAATATGAATGTCATATTCACCTCCGGGTAAATCGGGGAACACCAGCTCCAAGCCCCGCTGTGTGACAAAATGCCCTGCACTGTCCCGCGAGAACCCGCCGTCGCGGGTATATGCGGTTCGCCCGGCCGGCAGAGTAACCTGGAAAAACCCTTCGCCCACAATAGCCAGGTCCGCAGACCTGTCGGTCTGCACATATGACCCGGGGGCAAAGTCTGAGCGGATGGAAGCTACCGCACTGCCTACGCCCACTGTGGATGGGTTCTGCCCGGCCCGGGCCGGCGCCGCAGCATTCCCTTTCCGTTCGATTGACTGGTAAACCAGATCACGAAACACTGTGGACTTCTTTTTAAAGCCTGTTGTATTCACATTGGCAATATTATTGGCCGTTACATCAATTTTTTGCTGCTGCGCCCGCATGCCGGTGGCAGCATTCCAGAGTCCCCGTAGCATCAAATTCCTCCTATCGCAGTGCGCCGATTTCGTTAACGGCTTTGCCCAGCAGCTCATCCTGTGCCTGAACAACCCGCTGGTTGGTCTCATAGGCACGCAGTGCAGAAAGCATCCGGACCATTTCCTGGACCATTTCCACGTTGGACGTTTCCAGGAATCCCTGCCGTACAGCACCGGTAAACGGTGCATCCACCGCCTCTTCATTTGCTGCAAACAGAGAATTACCCACTTTCCGCAGTTCTGCGGGTTCAGCAAAAACACGCAGGTTCAATTGTCCCTGATAGACTTCATTGACAAACACCCGGCCTGAGCCGTCCACAGTCAGTTCACCTTCCGGAAGCTGCAAAGGGCCGTCCACACCGAGCACCCGGTCCCCCTGGTCGTTGACCAGCGTGCGGTCGGCGTCCACAGAAAATGACCCGCTCCTTGTGTAGCGCACACCCTGAGGCGTGTCAACGGTGAAAAACCCGTCTCCGGCCACAGCCAGATCCATTGCCCGTCCCGTTTCTGTAAGGTTGCCCTGTTCATATGACGTGTGGATGGAATCCACCAGTGAACCCAGGCCCAGAACACCGATAAGCGGCCGCCGGGGAAATACCCCGCCGTCGCCAATTCGGGCAACAGCCTGTTCAGGATACGCACGCTGCATGGCCAGGTCCTTTTTAAAGCCGGCGGTATCACTGTTTGCCACATTATTTGTAATGGTTTCCTGCCGTGCCGCTTCCACCATCATGCCGCTTGCGGCGGTATAAAGTCCGCGGATCATAGTGCCAACCCCTTTCTCTCCTGGAAAATTTCTATTGCATTGTTCCGGTATCATCTTCAAACGGCACCGTTTCCCCGGGATAAACCATTCCCATTTCGCGGGCCGTTTGCTCCACTCTTTCGGGCGGCAGGGGGCGTGTCCCCTGGGACAGCATAATCAGTGCGGCCAAAACAAGGCCAAGGCCGAAACCAAGCAGAAAATGCCAGTTCAGGTTGCCGATTTTCGCAAGCCAAGTATTAATTCGACCTCACCTCTTCCTATCCCCAGTTCCGCAGCGACTTCCGCCACTTCCTTGCCCTGGTCGGAGAGCCTGTAAACCTGCTGGTGATTCCCGCGGACCGGTTCGGCCGCACTCCTGCCGGCCGGGTTGTTCAGGACAGCTTCGGCACGGCTGATGAGACGATCGAGCTGCTGCAGGCGAAATTCCACCGACTCACGCTGTTTTTCCAACCGCGCCACCAGATGATGGAAAATCTGATTTTTTTCATCCAGCTCGGTCAAAGCGGACTCTACCGACTCCTGAAGGTCATAGAGCACCACCAGCTCACGGTTAAGCGGGCGGTCCACTTCAACGCGGAGAGCATCGTCAAACGGTTCGTTTTTTTTCTGCGTCAGTTTGGCAGCAGCCCAGACAGACAGGGCCAGTCCGGCCAGTAAAAGCAGGTATGCCATACGGTTACACTCCACTTCTTCTGCTTCTTTCGGGTTATTCGTCCGCCAGAGCCGTTCGCAGCCTGGCCAGAATCCGTGCATGCAGCTGGCAGACCCTTGATTCCGATACACCCAGGACAAGGCCCACCTCTTTTAATGTCAGCTCTTCCTGATAGTAGAGAGCGAGAAGCTGTTTGTACCGCTCCGGCAGTAATTCAATGGCCCCGGCAAGCCGTTCTTTTTCTTCTGCGGCAATCAGGCGGTTCAGCGTTTCTGTTTCCGGTCCGTCTACAGCCGGGGGAACAAACAGGAGCTCGTCAAGTGACACCACCGCAGAGCAATTGATCTCACCGGTAATTCTGCGCACGCGTTCCACTGAAGTTTCCAGCTTCTCAGCCAGTTCATAATCATCCGGTTCCCGTCCAAGCTCCGCCGCCATTGCCTGTGCCGCTCTGTCCAGCTCGCGCATTTCCCTGACAAGGGAACGGGGCAGCCAGCTGAGCCGCCGCAGTTCATCAAGCATAGCGCCGCGAATTCTGCGGGCGGCAAAGGATTCAAATTTAATGCCGCGACCTGGATCGAAACGCCGCATGGCATCCAGAAGCCCAAGCATTCCGGCCTGGATCAGGTCATCACGGCTGACGTGGGCCGGCAGGCCCAAAGCCAGCCGCCCGGCATGAAGCCGCACAAGAGGCAGATACTGTGTTACCAGTGCTTCCTGCGCCGTTTCATCTTTTGTCTCCCTGTATTTGGACCAGAGGCTTGCCACGCTCATCGAATCGCTCCCGTCATCTTTGCGTGCGCCGACGCATCTTGCTGAAGATATAGCCAATGATTCTTTCCTGGTCTGCTTCTGTTATATCCGTGAAAAAAACACCAAACCGGACCGTTCTTGTATAGGTATCCTCTTTCAACCAGGTCACCGTACCCTGCAGAGACAAATCCCGGGGATTGCCGTCGTCGGGTTTCAGGCTGATTAAAACGGTATCGCCTCTTGCCACTGTAACGGAAGTGGAACAGGTCACCTGCAGCCCGCCGCCGGAGATATCCACAGTCTTACCCTGCATAACATCACTGATTTCAGACCCCGGGCTGCCGTCAGCTTTGATTAAGGTACGAAAATGCACCGGCAGCAGGGCCTCGAGGCGGACAAAATTACGTCTTTGCCGGCGGGAAAACATGGCCGGCCGGGTGATGACAAGCAGCGGAACCTGGTTGGATTTTTTTCGGTCCAGTACCGTTGTTTCGAAACTGTAAACAGCGTCTTTTATCGCAAATTCCACGTTGACCTTCTCCCCCGGATGCAGCGGTATATACTGCCCCCGGCTGTAAGGGACGGTCACAGAAAGTGTTTCCTGCTCCACTTCCTGAATCAGGCTCTTATACCTCGTCCCAGCGGGTAGCAGAATGATATCAATTTTTTGCTGTAGTTTCAGGAAGCTTTTTTTTGCCACGGTTCCTGCACCTTTCATCCCTTATTTTTCAAGGAGTTTTGACAGGCGGTTTAAAAATCCGCTGAGGCCGCGCGGCTTTTCCGGCGCCACATCCAGCAGTTTTTCTGCGATAATATTGACATCCTGCGCTGCCCGGGTGCGGGGATACAGCGTTATAAACGGCTGCTGCTGTTTGACCGCATGAACAACCTGCAGGTCGCTACAGATTTGCCCCAGAAAATTCACATCAACATGGAGGAATTTGCGGCTGACTTCAGCAAAGCGCTCGGCGATATTTTCTCCTTCACGGCAGTCGCGAACCTGATTAACCACCAGCTTGACCTGCTGATGAATTTTATACTTTGCGACGACTTTAATAATTCCGTACGCATCGGTAATCGCTGTGGGCTCAGGCGTAGTAATCACCACAACTTCATCGGCAGCGGAAACAAACGACAGAACAGAGCGGGAAAGGCCTGCCCCTGTATCGATCAGTAAGATATCCGCCATGTTTTCCAGGCCCATCATGCTGTCCAGCAGGCGGTTACGCTGTTCGGGGACCAGGTCCGCCAGTTCGGCAAGCCCTGAGCCGCCGGGGATAATTTTCATTCCTTCCGGACCGCGGACAATAATTTCATCCAGCGTTTTTGTGCCGCGGACAACATCCCCCAGATTGTACAACGGCAGCAGGCCAAGGATAATATCCACATTGGCCAGTCCCAGATCGGCATCCATCACAGCAACTTTCTTCCCCATTCGTGAAAGAGCAATGGCCAGATTGACAACAAGGTTGGTCTTGCCCACGCCCCCTTTGCCGCTTGTCACGGTAATGACACGGGGGATTTTTTTCTGTTTAATGATATTCCTTCCTGTATCGGCTGCCAGCGCCAGTTGGCGCAGTCGCTCTGCCTGGTCATGCATGCCGTTCAACCCCCAGAATCATTTTTGCCAGTTTCTCAGCATTGGCGCCTTCAATATCATCCGGCACATTTTGCCCGGCGGTCACATAGGTAACAGGCATGGCGGTACTCTGCGCAATATTCAAAAGCGCCCCGTAGGTGTCCGTTTCATCCAGCTTGGTAAAAATCAGGCGGTTAAAGTCAACTTTACGGAAATTCTCAATAATCTGACGTAAATCTTTTGTCTTGGTGGTGGCGCTTAGGACCAGAAATGTTTCCGGTGAAGGAAGGGTAGACATAAATGACGACAGCTCGGTCACCTGCATTGAGTTTTTTGAATTGCGCCCGGCCGTATCCACCAGAATCAGTTCCCGGTCGGCAAGCCGCTCCAGTGCCCGCGGCATATCCTTGGGTGTCATCACCACTTCGATGGGCATGCCGGTAATATCCGCATAGGTGCGGAGCTGTTCCACAGCACCGATCCGGTATGTGTCAATGGTGATCATACCAACCTGTTTGTTGTGGTACAAAGCGTAACGGGCGGCCAGCTTTGCCAGTGTCGTTGTCTTCCCTACACCGGTTGGGCCGACAAAAGCCAGAATGCGCGCACCATCAGGCAAATCGGCGATGCGCAGGCGTTCCCTGACTTTTTTCTGCAGAATCAGCTCCACAACTTCGTCCGACAGGGCATTTTCCGCAGCAAAGTCCTCATGAATTTCACTTAAAATCTGCTGCGCCAGAGCCGGCTCCACATCATTGTCAATCAGACGCTGCATCCAACGGTAGAACGGGCCTTTTTCCTCAATGTTCTGTTTTTGCTGCCTGTTAACCAGTTGGTTGACCATTTGCTTGAGTTCAACAATCTCACTTTGCAGCCTCTGGTCCTGCACATCCTTTTCCCGCGTGGCAGCCACGGGCTTCTGAAGCGGACTGTCAACCGCTGCCGTTATTTCAACCTTAACCGGGGCAAACAGGCCGCGCAGGCCCTTTTCCCTTACTTTGCGGCTTTGGATAATAACGGCTTCAGGGCCCAGCTCTTTCTTAATCTGGAGCATCCCTTCCTGCACATTTTCCACACAGTACTTTTTAATCTTCACCCTTCGTTCACCATCCCCACTGATTCTACTTCCACCCCGGAGGTGATTTCATTAAAGGAGAGAACAACCAGACTGGGTATGAATCTCTCCGTCAGACGTTTAAACGGCAGGCGTATGCGTGATGAGGTCAGCACAACCGGCTGACGGCCGCGCGCCGCTTCCTGATCGGCCAGCACAGATAGTACCGACATCACTTTCTGTGTGGCCTGCGGTTCCATTACCGGATACGAACCGTGTGCCGTAACCTGGATGGCATCGGCTATTTTCTGTTCCAGCCGCGGGTCCAGGGAAATCACCTTCAGTTTACCGTCATCCGCATATTGGGTGCAGATGGTCCGGCTCAAAGCCTGCCGCACATATTCTGTAAGCAGGTCTATATCTCTTGAACTCCGGGCATGGTCGGCCAGTGTCTCGAATATAGTCACCAGATCCCGGATGGGTACTCTTTCACGCAGCAGGTTTTGCAGCACCTTTTGGATTTCTCCCACCGTCAGCAGTTCCGGCAGCAATTCCTCTATAACAGCAGGCTGTTTTTCCCGGACAAGGTCGATGAGTGATTTTACTTCCTGCCGGCCCAGCAGTTCATGGGCATACATCTTAATGGTTTCCGTCAGGTGGGTAATGAGCACCGTGGTCACATCCACCACGGTATGACCGGCCATTTCTGCGGCTTCCTTCTTCTCAGGGGGAATCCAGACCGCCGGCAGCCCGAAAGTGGGTTCCCGTGTCGGTGTTCCTTCCAGGTTGGAGGACCCCTCACCCTCGAGCGGATCCATTGCCAGGTAATGTCCCGGCCTAAGCTCCCCGCGGGCGATTTCATTGCCCTTGAGTCTAAAGGTGTACGTGCCGGGCGGCAGTTGCAAATTATCCCGGATTCGTATCGGCTGGACCACAATCCCCAGCTCCAGCGCGCACTGACGGCGGCTTGATGTAATTCTCTCCAGCAGGTCCCCGTCCTGGTTACTGTCTGTCAGCGGAATCAGGCTGTAGCCGATTTCAATTTCCAGCGGTTCCACAGCCAGCAGGTTCAGGACATTTTCCGGCTGCGGCGGTTTTTGCTCCTGCCGTTTGGCTGCCGACTGCCGCCGCGCCTCTTCAAGCTTCTGCTCGTCCAGCAGTGTATACGCGGCAAACGCCGTGGCGGCCGAGAGCACAAAAAACGGGAAGAAAGGAATTTGCGGCACAAGCGCCAGTATGAGCAAAATGCCGCTTGTCAGCATCATCACGCGCGGGAAGCTGAGCATCTGCCTGGATAAATCCTGGCCGAAGCTTCCCTCTGAAGCGCTGCGGGTAACGAGCATACCGGCGGCGGTGGAGACCAAAAGCGCCGGAATCTGTGTGACGAGGCCGTCACCGACTGTCAGCAAAATATAGGTTTGAATGGCTTCCTCAAAGGTCATGCCCAACTGGGCCATACCGATGGCAAAACCGCCCAGGATATTAACCAGAACGATGACAATCCCGGCAATAGCGTCACCGCGGACAAATTTACTGGCACCGTCCATGGCACCGTAGAAATCTGCTTCCAACTGCAGAACCCGGCGCCGGGAACGGGCTGTATCCTCATCAATTAACCCGGCATTAAAATCCGCGTCAATACTCATCTGTTTACCGGGCATGGCATCCAGCGTAAAACGTGCCGCCACTTCCGCCACGCGGCCGGCACCGTTTGTAATAACCACAAACTGAATCACAGTAATAATAACGAAAATAATCAGACCCACCACATAGTTGCTGCCGGCCACAAAATCGCCGAAAGCGGCAATAATGGAGCCCGCTTGGCCCTGGCTTAAAATCAGTCTTGTGGATGAAATATTTAATGAAAGGCGGAACAACGTCACAACCAGCAAAAGGGACGGGAAAACGGCAAACTGCAGTGTTTCCGTGGTAAACAGAGTCAAAAGCATGGTCACCAGTGCAAAAGCAATGGAAAATGTCAGTAAAATATCTAAGAGAAGCGGCGGAATGGGGATGATGATAATCATCACCACCGCAATTACGGCGGCGGCCACTAAGATATCGGCGTTGTCCAGCATGCCCTGCCATCCGCGGCGGGCCAGGGTTCTAGCCATTCCAGCCATCCTTTCTGTCGTGATCGTTATCCGGGTACACAAGGCCTGTTATTTGAGTTTATAAACCAATGCCAGGATTTCAGCAACAGCCTGATAGAGCTCTACCGGTATTTCCCGGCCGGCCTCCACCTGGTCATAAAGCATACGGGCAACCGGTTTGTTTTCCACCAACGGAATATTGTGCTCCCGGGCCGTATCGCGAATCCGCTTGGCCATCAGGGCTGCGCCTTTGGCTACCACCACCGGTGCTTCATCTTCCCCTTCCCGGTAACGCAGCGCAATGGCCAGTTCCGTGGGGTTGGTAATCACAACAGTGGCTTTGGGGACTTCCTGCATCATCCGCTGCATGCTGATACTGCGCTGCTGCTCGCGAAGTTTAGCCTTCAGCTGGGGGTCACCCTCCATCTGCTTGAACTCTTCTTTGAGTTCCTGCTTGCTCATCTTAAGATTCTGATTGTGCTCGTAACGTTGGTATACATAATCCATGACCGAGAGGGCCAGGAAAACCACGGCAATCCGCAAAGAAAGTGTCAGAGTCAGAGAGCGGATGGTGTCCCAGAGGCCGGCCGCATCCTGATAAAGCGTAAGCAGCAAAGTTTCCAGGTTACTGCGCACGAACAAATAGGCGACAATGCTTACCAGGGATATCTTGAGCAAAGATTTAATCAGCTCGAAAAGGGCCTTTCTGGAAACAATCTTTTTAAATCCTTCCGCCGGATTCAGACGGTTAAACTGCGGGTTCAGCGGTTCGGTGGTAAACAGAAACCCCACCTGAAAATAGTTCACTGCCAGGCCGGCTACCAGCGCCGTTAAAAAGACCGGTGACATCAGCAGAAAGTAATCACCCAGAGCCGCAAATGTAATGGCACTCATATTCCCCATAGTCAGATTGCGGCCGTCCATCTGCAGGTAGCGGGTTGTCAGCTGGGCAAAATAACCAAACATCAACTGGCTGCCGGCCAGAAAAACCAGGGTCAGGGCCAAAAGGTTAACCGCGGAATTCAGCTCCGCCGATTTAACGACCTGTCCTTTTTTGCGTGCTTCCTGTCTGCGCTTCGGTGTGGCATCCTCGGTCTTATCGGCGTCTGCAAACAGCTGCAGATCCAGCCCGCCCGATGAAATCAGAACATGCTCAAAAGGAGAGTAATATCCTGCTGCAGGCGGCCAAACACCGTCTCCAGCACCTGGGCAAAGTAGGGAAAAATAAGGAAGGTAATAAATAAGGCAACCCCCGCCTTTAACGGCATTCCCACCATAAAAACATGAATCTGCGGGACCGTTTTAGATAACAGGCCAAGCACCAGGTCGCTAAAGACCAGGACGGCAACCACCGGTGCGGCCAGCTGAAAGGCAATGATAAACATCTGAAAAATGAACTGCATAAACTGCGGAATCAGCTGCGGAGAAAAAACCACGCCGCCCGGTGCAACCAGATTCACAGAGCGGGCCAGTGCGAGAAAGAGCAGATGATGCCCGTTAACGCTAAGATAAAAAACAACGGCAAACATGTAGTAAAACTGGCCGTAGATCGTAACCTGGTCGCCAAACTGCGGGTCAAGAAGAGACGCACTCATCAGGCCGGATTGCAAATCCACCATTTGTCCGGCGATGCGGACCGCGGTAAAAAGCAGCAGCACCAGAAAGCCGATTGTCATACCAAAGAGCGCCTCTGAGCCCACCGCAAGGATGTAGTTGAAAAAATGTTCCGGCAGTTCTGCTGTAAACGGCCCGTGAACCAGGTAGAGCAGGTATGAAAACAAAGCAGCAAAGCCGACCTTGGCCAGGTTGGGCACGCCGCGCCAGGCAAAGAAAGGGAGCACGGCGATAATCGCACTCAGGCGGACAAAAATCAGAAACAGGACAGACCACTCCGGGGTGCTCATGCTCTCACCCTACAATCCGAACGAACCCAGTTGGGAATAAAGATCTGCGGTAAACTGAACCAGCATACTAAGCATCCAGCCGCCGAAGACCAACACACCGATAAATACCGCAATAATTTTGGGCACAAAGGTCAGTGTGGGCTCCTGAATCTGGGTGGTGGCCTGAAAAACACTGACACCCAGGCCCACAACCAGGCTCAGGATCAGAACAGGTGCCGCAATGGCCAGCGTAGCCCAGACCGCATCCCTGGCAACAGACAAGACAAATTCCTCTGACAAAATAATTCCTCCCCCTGCTAGCCGAAACTTTCAACCAACGACTTAACCACCAGGTGCCAGCCGTCCACCATTACAAACAGAAGCAGTTTAAACGGCAGTGAAACCATGACGGGCGGCAGCATAAACATCCCCATGGACATCAGCGTGCTGGCTACCACCATATCGATAATCAGGAAGGGGATAAAGAGCATAAACCCCATCTGAAAGGCTGTTTTCAGTTCAGAGATGACAAAAGCCGGAATCAGGACATGCATCGGCACATCTTCCCGCGTCCTGGGGCGCTCGCCGTTTGCTATATTCACAAACAGAGCCAGGTCCTTCTCCCGCGTCTGCCGGAACATGAATTCCCGCAGCGGTGCCGCGCCGACATCCAGCGCATCTTCCTGCGTTATTTCTTCTGCCAGGTAAGGCTGGATGGCCTGCTCATTAATCTGGTTATACACCGGTGCCATGATAAAAAACGTCAGAAACAAAGCAAGGCCGATAATAATCTGGTTAGGCGGTGTCTGCTGTGTGGCCAGCGCATTGCGTACAAAGGCCAGGACAATCACAATACGGGTAAAGGAAGTCATCAGAGCCAAAATAGCCGGCACCAGCGTCAGAACCGTCAAAAGCAGCAAAAGCTGCAGTGAGCCTACTACCTGCTCCGGCTCCGTTACTTCATCGTCCGGTGATTCAGGTGAACCGGGTGTCTCGGGCGACTCAGGGGTTTCAATGGTCAGATTGATATTGGGAAACGGGCGAAACGGCTGGGCAGCCGTCTGTGACGGAAAAATCCCCGCCAGCAGCAGAAACAGCAGTGTTATGCTAAGTACCGTTACAATTGTCCTGTTGGTCATTTTCCTGTCCCTGCTCTTTCTTTTCGCTCGTGTTGTATGTGCGCTCCTGTATTTTTTCCCGGAACTTCTGGACACCGGCTTTGCTTTTCTCCAGAATTTCCGCAAAATCCGGCTGTTTGGGCGGCTCGTGCACCGTCAGTGGCAGCTCATCCGCCGGGAATTCGGCAAGACACTCCATTTTACCGGGTGTTACACCAATTAAAAAATAACGTTCTCCTACCCGCACCAGGCAAAGCGTACTGCGCACACCAAGCTGCAGGCGGCCAACTACACTCAATATACCGGTCTGTGTGCCGCCGGTCGCTTGCATACGCGGCAGCAGATAGCGTATACACCAGTAGGCCAGCAGCAGAACGATGGCCAGAGACAGCAGAACTCTCAGCACTGCGATAAATGTTTGCATTATTGCGGCTCCTTTTCAGCGGACGTCTCCGGTTTTGCACCGATTTCAGCCACACGGAAGCCAAAATTATCGTTAATCACAACCACCTCGCCGGCAGTCAGAGGCCTGCCGTTCACGCAAAGTGTGGCGTTTTCCCCCGCCAACTTGTCCAACCTGATCACGGAATCCTTTTGCAGGGCCAGAATTTCCCGGACAGTAAGCGTGGTACTGCCCAGTTCCAGCGTCAGTTTCACCGGAACATCCCGGAAGAAGCCGACACTCCGCCGCGGTGGGCCGGAGGGTTTTTTCTGCAGCTCTGGGAATTCCACTCGCTCCATTTCCTGTGCCTGGGGAGGGGAGTCTTCCTGCAGGTTGTGCGCCTCTTGTCGGTGCGCTTCCCTTTCCTGCCGCATGGTATCAACCACATCCGGATTTAGCCGTCTGATTAAGTTTTCAATTTCATTTTGCGATAAAAACGAAGATCCCATTGTTTCCTCCGTTACGTTGAATTTATTGTACGAGGAAATCAGTAAAGTAGATGTCCTTAATTTCACCGTTTACCAGTGTATCGTTTAGTTCCTGGATCAGTGTTTCCCGCAGCGCCTGCGTTCCGCTTTCATCCGCTACGTCGGCGGCCGTATTGCCGCGCAGCACTTCGATAATCAGGTCGCGGATCTGTGCGGACCGCTGGTCCAGTTCTTTGGCCAGTTTCTTATTTTCAAAAGCCAGTGTAACAGTTGCTTTTAAATAGCGGCGTTGGTCATTGTCGGACAGATTTACCGTAAAGTCCTGGGGTCCGTACAGTTTGTAGAGCGGCGGCGCTTCACTCCGGTCGGCAGACCGGCCCGGCAGCTTCAGGTTCAGGCCTTCATTTGTGGCCGCAACATTATAGACCCCGATGCTCACACCCAATAATGCCAGGACGGCGACAAGCGCCAGAAGAAGATGTGTTTTGGAAAGCTTACGCTTCTTTTTTTCAGTTGGAGCAGTTTCGTTTGTCAACGGTCTTGGTCCTCCCTGTCCAGCAAGTTTACTTCAGAAATGACAATGTTTACCCGGCGGTTTTGCGAGCGCCCTTCTGCTGTGGTATTTGTGGCCACCGGCTGATACTCACCATAGCCTGTCGCCAAAAACCGTTCAGATGGAATCTGATGCCGGGCGATTAAGTAACGCACCACCCGGACAGCCCTGTCTACCGAAAGCTCCCAGTTTGACGGGTATCTTGCCGTTTGAATCGGCCGGTTGTCTGTATGACCTTCAATGATTATCTGATTGGGTACGCTTTCGAGAATGCCCGCTACTTTCTGTAAAATGTCTGCCGCCTCCGGCCGGATTTCCGCCATCCCTGAGTCAAAAAGCAGCCTGTCCTGTATTTCCAGCACAACGCCCCGGTCCTCAATGCGGATTTTTACGGTATCCTCCAGCCCCTCTTCGTGTAAGTACTCCTTAATCATCTGGTAGGTCACCAGAACATCCTCAAACTTATGGTCCAGAGCCAGTTCCACCAATTCCCCCCGCGACGGGTCCACGGCTGAGTCCATAATGCCTCTTTCCCCCAGAAAGGAAACCTGGATCGAGGAGATAATCTGCTGGAACTTCTGAACATCAATCACGGAGTAGGAGTAAAGCAGAACAAAGAAAGCGAGCAGAAGCGTGACCATATCACTGTAGGTGGTCATCCACTCCGGTGCACCGGACGGGGCATCGGATTTGCGCCTGTTTTTACGCATTGTCATATACCACTTCCTCGCCGCTGCCGACTGTTTCAGGCTCGGCGTCCTTGCGTGCCATTTCTTCACGCTCGCGCGGTGATGCGTAGGCCTTCATCTTTTCCTGGAGAATGCGCGGGTTGGTGCCGGCCTGAATGGAAAGAATCCCTTCCACAACAGCCTCTTTTAGCGCAATTTCCGCTTCACTGCGGATGCCCAGTTTTCCGGCGATGGGAATGAAAATCAGGTTGGCAAGCAGTGCTCCGTAAAAGGTTGTCAGAAGCGCCACAGCCATGCCCGGGCCGATTTTACTGGGGTCATTTAAGTTGGTCAGCATCTGAATCAGGCCGATGAGCGTACCAATCATGCCAAACGCCGGCGCCAGAGCCCCCCAGGCTTTAAAAACATCCTGTCCCAACTTATGCCTGGCCAATGTGGAGTTAATTTCCGTGTCCATAATGTCCCGGATCAACTCCGGCTCAAGGCCGTCGATGACCATCTGCATGCCGTTTGTCAGAAACGGATCATCAATATCAGCGAGTTCATCCTCCAGAGCCAGCAGGCCTTCGCGGCGTGCTTTCTGGCCAAGGCGCACAAACAGCTGGATCAGCTCACCGATATCCTTGATCTCATTGGAAAAGGCATTTTTGGTAATTCGTATGACCATGCTGATTTGCGGCATCTGAAAGTTAATCAAAAGAGCGGCAAAGGAACCGCCCACAGTGATCATGATGGCAGACAGGCTCCAGAACACCGTCATGCTGCCGCCCATGGCGATAGCACCGAGGACCAGGGATAGGCCGAGGCCTATCCCCAGTATTGTCATAAAATCCATGCGCTGCTGCATGCAAATTCACCTCGCGTCAGTTACCGTTTCAGGTTGACAACTTCCTGAAGCAGGTCATCGGATGTTGAGATCACCCGTGAATTGGCCTGAAAGGCCCGGGACGTGGTAATCATCTCTGTAAATTCGTAAGACAAATCAACATTTGACATTTCCAGCGTGGCCGTTTCAATCGTACCCCGGCCCTCCAGGCCGGCACCGCCGATACGCGCCTGCCCCGAGTTGGATGTCACCTGATACATGTTGGCGCCCGCTTTCGTCAGGCCCTCAGGGTTGGGAAAGCCAGCAAGGGCAATCTGGCCCAGCTCTCGTACCAGCCCGTTTGTATAAACACCACTGACAATTCCTGTTTTACCAATCGTAAAGCTTTCCAGTTCGCCCACCGGGAAACCGTCCTGGTAGCGCACCAAGGCATTGCTTAACCCGACAACCTGGGACATATTGGTGAAATCCGGGTTGATTGTCAGCGTGTCCACACCGTCCGGCGTAAAGGTAATGGGTCCGCCGGTTGTGGATTCCCAGTTGCCAAACTCATCAAACACCAGCGCCCCGGTCCAGGGGCCTTCGGCCCCACCGGGCCAGCTTGCCTGCCAGTCCCATGTGTTGGTGGCCGTTTTGGTAAACGCCACTTCAATTGAATGCATGCCGCCCTGGGAGTCATAAACCAGAACTTCCGCAGCATGGGTGTCGCCCACCGCAGCCTCGGCATTGAGATTGGCACTGAAAATCAGGTTTTCTGTAGCCCGGGTAGTTACTCTTTCTCCAATGGGAATGTTGAGTGACTCCAGGGGTGCCGAGGTATCAATTCTGCCGAAATCATCTGCGGCCCAGCCCAGCGGTTTAAAGCCGTTGGCCGCGTTAACCAGGTCGCCGTCGGCACCGACGGAGAATGCGCCGTCACGGGTGTAGGAAATGTTGCTCCCGTCACTCATCACAAAAAAACCGTTACCCTGTATCGCCAGGTCTGTGGCACGCCCGGTGTTTTGCAGGCTGCCCTGGGTATGGATTGTGTCAATTGCGCCAATACTCATCCCCAGGCCAACCTGGGCGGGGTTAATGCCGCCCCGGCCTAACTGCGGTGCACTGGCACCGCGAATGTTTTGGCTGAGAATATCCTGGAAACGGACACGCCCGCCTTTAAACGCGGTGGTGTTTACATTGGCGATATTGTTACCGATAACATCCATCTTTGTCTGATGGTTGCGCAGGCCGGTTACCGCCGTAAAAAGTGATCGTTGCATAAAATATGACCTCCTTCAATTTGAGGTTGGCCGCTTCAGTCGGTCCGCGGCCTGTGGCTTCCCCGAGAGGTCCAGCCACTACTTCACAATTACTGCACTGTCAATGTTGGTAAATACATGCTCTCTGAGGTCGTCTCCGTTCATTGCCGTAATAATGGTCCGGTTCTTTACACTGGCCACAAGCGCCAGATCCTGGTAAAACAAAAGCGAGGAACGGGCACCTTTTTTGCCGGCGGCGCTCACAGCTTCATTAATCTTGCTCAGGTCGCCCTCATCCAGTGTGATCTGCCTGTCCTGGAGCCGCTGCACGGCATGTGCGGAAAACTTCAGGGTGTTCTGCTTCTGCAGCTCTTCCTGCCAGACAGCGTCAAAGGGAACTTTGCCCGGTGTCCGGCCTTTTACCGGAGCCGGTGTGCTTGCTGCAGGCCTGATTGGTTGTCCGGGAAACCGTACATTACTCTTGTCCATCACTTTCACCACCCGCTGTTACCTTCTGGAGAGTCTCCATCGCAAATCGTTTACCATCCACCACAAGCTGCGGCCGTCCGTTCTGGTATTCCACCGCATCCACCCGTCCGGTAAACGGCATGCCGTCTTCGGTTCCCACGGTTACCATCAGCCCCAAAAGCGCTGCCGCCGAATTCGTGGCCCCGCTTTGCAGCTCCAGCAGCCTGACCATGTTGTCATTTAGATTCTGCATCTGCTCCAGAGACGTAAACTGGGCCATCTGTGCCACAAAAGCACTGTTGTCCTGTGGATTGAGGGGGTCCTGGTAGCGAAGCTGTGTTACCATTAACTGCAAAAAGACATCTTTGCCCAACTCCTGCATGGCACCCGTCTTTTTTTCAGGTACGGCCGCGGTCGTTGAACCCGAAACACCGTACGTTGTTGTCATACCGGCACCTCCTTTCTTTTTTTTACGCGAGCATGTCCACCAGTCCGGGAATCATCGCAGCCGGAACCGGCATTTCCTCCATACTCCCCGGCTCATCGTAGCCGCCGCCCCTGCCGAACGGTTTCCCGGGGACGGAGTTCTGTCCCCTGCTCTGGCGGAACTGCTCTTCCCCGCCGAGAGACACCGTCATTTCGGAAACGTGAATTTGCTGTGTTTCCAGGCGCTGCCGCAGCTGGCCTAGCGACGCATCCAATGCTTCTTTGACATTGGCGTTTTCCGTGAAAATCCTGGCAGTCAACTTGCCGTCTTCCATCCGCAGGCGAATTTCCACTTCACCCAGTACTGCAGGTTTCAGGCGAACCGTCAGTGTTGATTCTCCGTCAGAGTCCCTGCTCAGCACCATTTTTTCCAGTACCTGCTCCACCACACCCGCACGGATGACCTCGGGTTTACCAAACTGTGCGGCGGGCGTCTGCAGTGCGGCACGGGCCGGGAACTGGGTACCATCCCTTGCGGACTGACCGGGCGGCTCCACTGGCCGGTTCTTTTCCTCCGGCAGTGTACCCCGCCGTTTGTGGGCGGCATTTTCAGCGGCAGCCGTAAAAGACGGAATGCCCTGCCCGGTTGTTGCTTCCGCAGCCCCGGCTTTCTCTCCCCGGGGAGGTTCAACAGGCATACCCTGCGGCTTGCTCACTGCAGCTGCCGTATCTGTTGTCTGCACCTGATTCTCTGCCGTATGCCCCTTTTTTTCTGTTGTATTAGTCGCTGTATTAATCGTTGCATTTCCCGCTGCAGCTGCTGCGGCGGCTTCAACCGGGATGTTTTCTCCCTGTGGCAGTTGGGCTGCGTTCAGTTGTCCGGCTGCGGGGGGAAGAGCATCAACCGTTTGTTCATCTGTAACGCCTGCAGGCAGTTCTCCGGTAAATCCGACAGGCATGCCGCCTGCCATGGCCTTGGCCAGACTCAACAGGATCTCCGGGGGTAATTCCAGCTGCTGCAAAATTGCCGGCATTGCAGCTGTACCGTTACCGACGGTCTGCGGCAGTTCACCGGGAGTGCTCACCTGCATTTGCTGCAGTAAGGCCAAAAGACCGGCAAAAGCGGGATGCTGTTGGCCTGTTCCCTTGCCTCCGGCCTGCTTGCCCGGCTGACCCGGCAGAGCCCCTGCCAGAACCTGCATCAGACTCATTTCCATCATCTCACCTCCTTTCAGTGCTTTTTGCTTACTCACCTTTGCGCAAATACATAAACTGCGCCATTTCATCATTGTGACGCTGTTCTGCCTGATGAACCTCATACCTGTAACGCTCGCAGCCGTTATCACGCAGCGTGTCCATTACCTTCCGCTCCTGCATCGCTTTCTCCGTCAACGAGACCTGGCTGCGCAGCTTAGACTCAAGCTCGGCTACAGCCTTCTCACTTTCCCGGATGCGTGCTGCCAGATGGGCCGTATAATCACAGGCCAGTACGGCACTGGGGATATCCACACGGCTTGACTGGCACAGCGCGAAATTTTTCTGCATTGTTTGCAAATCTTCTTTTAACAGAGCCAGCCGGTTTTTTGCCGCCTCCGTGTCCAGATGAGCCTGGCTCAGTCGCAGCTGCTCTTCATCTTCTTTTCTTTTTCGGTAATCCAGTACTTTCTGCAGTTTAAAAACATACACCGTCGGCTCACTCCCTTCCCAGAAGGTTCAGAAGCTTCTCCCCTGCCGTCTCAAAAGGTTCACGCTCATCCACGCCCTGTTTCAGATAATCCAGCATGGCATTTATGTATTGGCGCGCTTTGTCTACTTTGGGATTGCTGCCTTCCACGTAAGCACCGATATGAATTAAATCCTCGGCTTCGCGGTATGACGCCAGATAATCCCGGAACCGGCCGGCCAGTTCACGGTGCTCGGCCGGCACTAAATCCGTCATCAGCCGGCTGATGCTGCGCTGTATGTCAATGGCGGGAAAATGGTTTTTTGCCGCCAGGTCACGTGACAAAACGATATGCCCGTCGAGAATACCGCGTACTGCGTCGGCGATTGGTTCATTGAAATCGTCTCCGTCCACCAGAACTGTATACAGACCGGTTATGGAACCGCTGCGGGATGTGCCGGCCCGTTCAAGCAGCCTTGGCAGCAGAGCAAAGACAGAGGGGGTGTAGCCCTTGGTGGCCGGCGGCTCGCCGATGGCCAGTCCCACTTCACGCTGCGACATAGCCAGGCGGGTGACAGAATCCATCATCAGCATCACCTTTTTTCCCTGGTCGCGGAAATACTCGGCAATGGTGGTGGCCACCAGCGCACCTTTAATGCGCAACAGCGGCGGCCTGTCGGAGGTAACGGCCACAACCACGGAACGGAACAGGCCTTCTTTTCCCAGATCCCGCTCGATAAAGTCCACCACTTCACGGCCCCGCTCGCCAATCAGGGCGATGACGTTCACATCCGCCTCACTATGGCGGGCAATCATACCCAGCATTGTGGATTTTCCCACACCGCTGCCGGAAAAAATACCAATCCGCTGCCCCTGGCCGCACGTTAGAAACATATCAATGGCGCGAATACCGGTAGGTAAGATTTCATTAATCCGCTGGCGTTCCAATGGATTTGGCGGGTCATTATCCACGGGGCAAAACGTGCCGTTACCGTTAATACTGATGCCATTCATTGGCTTGCCCAGTCCGTCAAGGACATGGCCCAAAAGATTCTGCCCTACTTTGACACTAAACGAATTTCCGGTGGGCAGTACCTGGCAGCCCGGGCCGATCCCGCGCAGGTCACCCAGCGGCATCATCAGTACATGGCCGTTCTTAAATCCCACCACCTCTGCCGCAACGGGAGGGCTGTCGGGATGAACAAATATCTTGCACACTTCACCCACAAAGGCCTGCAGGCCCCGGACCTCAATGGTCAGGCCCACAACCTGCGTTACACGGCCTATTACCTTTACCTGTGGGAACTTCTCTACGGAGCTTATGTATGGAGATAAATCCAGATTACTCATCAGGAGTCACACCTGCCAATACTTCACGCAGCCTGGCAAACCGTTCGTCAAGCAGGCACTCAATCACCGCACCGCTTGTTTCAACCCGGCAGCCTCCCCGCTTGAGTGTGGAATCAGCAAACAGATTAAGGGAACTGTTTTCCCGCAGTTCAGCCTGCAGGTCGGGGAGTTTCTCACGGCAGAGCGGCAGATCCTCGGGGTGAATCCGGATCAGGATTTCACCTGCTTCCCGCACCTGACGCAGCGCATCGCGGACAATGGCCACCACTGTTTCCGGCTCCTGGCCCAACTGCAGGCCCACCAGCTTCTCGGCAATACAGACTGCCAGCTCCACCACCTGCGGTTCCACACGCTCCAGCATACCGTCACGCAGCTGTCTGGCTTCCTGCAGCAGCACCTCACCCTCGTGGCGCAGCCGGTTCCCTTCACGCTGACCCTGGGCCATTCCCTCAAGATAGCCGGTATCATACCCGTTTTTTGTGGCATCTTCCTCCAGAGCAAGAATTTTCATTTCCGCCTGTTTCAGGATTTCCCCGCTCTCTTTTTGTGCTGCAGCCAGCAGCTCTTCCGCCTGATGCCTGGCAGCACTCACGATTTCTGCAGCACGGTCCTTGGCTTCGGCCATCATCTTTGGGTCCGGTTCACAGACAGAGGCCGCGGGAGACGACGGGGCAGCACCCCCACATCCCGCATGTAGCCGGTGGACGGGAAGGCGGCAGACTTTTCCATTTAGCCTGACTCGTTCGGCCTTAATTACACTAGACAATGATGGCATCTTCACCACCCCGCGAAATTATTATTTCACCGGTCTCATCAAGTTTTCTGATAACACCAACAATCCGCTGCTGGGCTTCTTCCACTTCACGCAGCCGTACAGGACCCATAAATTCTATATCTTCGCGCAGCATTTCTGCAGCGCGTTTGGAGACATTGCGGAATACACGGTCCCTGACTTCGTCGCTGGACCCTTTGAGTGCCAGTGCCAGATCCTTTTGATCTATCTCGCGGATAATCCGCTGAATCGAGGCATTGTCCAGAGAAATGATATCTTCGAAAATAAACATCCGCTTGCGGATTTCGTCTACCAGCTTGGGGTCGTCTTTTTCCAGTTCTTCGAGAATCAGCTTCTCCGTACCCCGGTCCACATTGTTGAGGATGTCCACCAGAGCCTGTATGCCGCCGGCTGAGGCGAAATCCTGCTGAACCACAGTTGAGAGGCGCTCCTTTAACACGCCCTCCACTTCCTTGAGCACCTCCGGTGACGTTCTGTCCATCAGCGCAATACGGCGGGCAATCTCTGCCTGTTGGTCATCCGGCAGTTCTGAAATGACCTGGGATGCCTGCTGGGGATCGAGATACGAAAGAATCAGGGCGATGGTCTGGGGGTGCTCCTGAGCAATCAGGTTGGTCAGCTGCTTCGGGTCCGCTTTGCGCACAAACATAAAAGGTTTAATCTGTGAAGCTTCCATCAGCTTTTTCATGATTTCGCCGGCTCTCTTGCTGCCCAGTGTCTGCTCCAGCAGGGTCTGGGCGTATTCCAGCCCGCCGTCAAGCACATAACTCTGTGCCTGGCTCAGCAGCACAAACTCTTCCAGGACATCTTCGATTGCCGACACTTCCACTTTGGTGGTATTGGCGATTTCAAGTGAAATACGCTCAATATCATTTTCATTAAAGTGTTTGAGAATTTTGGACGACAGGCCCGGGCCCAGTGCCATCAGCAGGATTGCCGATTTTTTTATTCCGTTTATCTTTGCGCGTGCCAACGAAAATCCTCTCCTATTCCTCTGCTAACCAGGCCCGAATCAGAAACGCCACGGCATCCGGTTCTTTTTCCGCCAACTTTCTGACACGGTCACGCAGGCGGGCTTCCTGGTTTCCTTCTTCTTCCACAGGCTCTTCCTCTGTCAGAGGCTTTGTGGGCAGAGCGGCCAGCTGTGCTTCCAGCTCGCGTTCCCTGCGGTTTCGGATCAGGCGCATCAGTGCAAAAAGCAAAATCAGGGCAGCCAGTAAAATCGCCCCTGCGGTGACATACTGCCGGATTTGTTCATGGCGCAGAGCCTCGTCAAAGGCCGTTTTGGCCTCATCCATCTGCGAGGTATCAAAATTCATGCCCTGGACACTGATACTGTCTCCCCGTTCATTCTGGTACCCAATGGCAGACTGTACCACGTCCTGTATCTGGCGCAGCTGGGCTTGTGTCAGCTCACCGCCCTTATCATTAACGACAACGGCGGCATGCAGGCGGACCAATTGACCCGGTGCACGAACCTGCCGGACGGTTGTCTCGTCAATCTCGTAATTTGTTGTTTCATCGTTACGCTCATAGTTGGACTCCCCGCCCTCGGGAACAAACACATACCCGGGAATATTACTGTCGGTTCCCGCTTCTCCCGGGATAAAGCCACCGGTGCCTTCGAAAGTTTCTCTGGTCGAAGTCTCGCTGCGCGGCACCCCTTCGTTGGCAAATGTAATCACCGTGGATTCATGCGCGTCAAAATCAAGCTCGGCTGTCATCATCGCGATGGCCTGGCCGGGTCCCACCACACGCTCCAGCATTCTTTGCATCCGCAGTTCCAGCTCTTTTTCAAAAGCCCGCTTAACTTCCAACTGCTGCAGTGTAGCCTCTGCCAACTGGGCTGCAGGGTCCATATCCTCCACGGTATCACTGAGAATATTTCCCTGCGTGTCAATAATGCTGATTCTTTCTCCACTCATATTTTCAACACTACCGGCCACCAGGTAAATAATGCCCCGGATTTGTTCCGGTTTTAAACTAGAAAAAGGACTCAGCCCAAGTACGATGGATGCCGAGGGTTCCGCCGTGTCCTGAATAAACAGGCTGGGTTCGGGCAAAGCCAGATGAACCCGGGCCTGCTCTACTTCTTCCAGTTGGACAATCGTCCGGCGGAGTTCTTCCTGAAGGGCACGCTGGTAGTCAAGACGTCTGTTAAAGTCAGTCGTTCCAAGCTTGGTCTGGTCAAAAAGCTCAAAACCGGCACTGCCCCCTATGAGCGTTCCATCGCTAGCTAACTGAATCCTTATATCATAAACTCTGTCTTCATGGACCAGAATGGTCCGCCCCTCATCTTCCAGGGAATAATTAACACCCATCTCATGCAGCTTTGCCACAATCCGTCCGGCATCTGCCGGTTCAAGACCGGAAAACAGCGGGGCCATCCTTGGCCGGGAGATAGCGCTTCCCAGGAAAAAGAGGGTAAACAGAATTGCCACCACGAGGATAATCGCGGATATCTTTCTTGGGTTGCTTAACTGCCGCCAACGATTAGGCAGCTCCTGCGGGCTCCACCCCGCCCGAACCTCTTCCGCCAATCTACCCCACCCCCTTTATATGTGTCTACAGGGAAAAGCACGAACTTTACGTCATATGTAAGGACTGAAACCGAGCATATAATGACCTGCACAACGGTCTCTTAAACCTGCATTCTGGAGATCTCCTGATAAGCCTCCACAACTTTATTACGCACCTGCACAGTGAGCTGCATCGCCAGTTTGGCCTGTTCCACGGCAATCATTACCTGGTGGATATCTTCCGCCTCACCGGCTGCCAGTCTTTTTGCCGCTTCATCCGCGTTCACCTGCAAGTTATTCACATTTTCAAGTGTTTTTTTCAGTGTACCGGCGAAACTCTCGCCTGTTTTGTTTGGCTTGTCCGGCTCCGCGGGTTTTTGCCATTCAGCCGGGATAAAAGGGTTAATCCCCTGCACTTTCATATGTAATCACCTACCCTCTGCCAATTTCCAACGCTTTAAGAAACATCGACTTTGACGCATTAAGACTAGTCACATTCGCCTCATAAGCGCGGGTGGCTGTAATCATGTCCACCATTTCCTGCACGATATTCACATTCGGATATGCCACGTATCCTTCGGCGTTGGCATCGGGATGCTCCGGCTCATAGACGAGCCTGGGGTCCGACTTATCTTCGGTAACCGCCAGTACTTTCACACCCTGCCCGGTCCCTTTGGCTCTGTCGAGGGTTTCGGTAAAGATTGCCGACTTACGCCGGAAGGGCCCGCCGTCCTCCGTCCTGGTTGTATGGGCATTGGCGATATTGTTGGCAATCAGGTCCAGACGGAACCGTTCGGCCGTCAGCCCGGAAGAGGATGTTTGCATCGCCTGAAAAATCTTCATCGCTTAACGCCTCCCTTCGTGAATCACATAACGTAATAGGCTATATCGTTCATTTAGCACCTGTGTCATGGCATTATAGTTCAGCTGATTCGCCGCCATCATGGCCATCTCACGGTCCATGTCCACATTGTTGCCATCGGCACGCATGGTAGTTCGCCGGTCGGTTTTTACGGTATGGCGGACATCTGCAGAGTCTGTCCGACCGCCGACATGACGCGGGTGTGTTACAGACAGCGGCAGACGGGAAGGTTCGGTCAGTGCCTGACGCAACTCATCCTCAAAAGCCACTTCTTTTCTTTTAAAATTCGGGGTATTTACGTTGGCCACATTGTTGGCTGCAACACGGTGCCGCTCCGCCGAAGCGTTCAGCCCTTTCTGCAGGAAAACCGTCGCCATGTCCGTCCACAAATTGTTCACCACAATCCCCCTCTTAAAGAAAACCCTAGGGTTACAGGCCTAGAGTTTGCAGCAGCTCTTGCCGGCAACCCAGCCGCCATAGTCGTAAACGACCTTAGGCCTGTGGCTTTGCGTCCCTGCCTTTGGGCAGGTTTGCCTTTATTCGACTTATTTCACTGAATTTCCATCTTTTAAATTTTCCCTGTGCTTACTTTTCGCTAAAAATGGAAAAATTCCTGCAAACTCTAAAAAAAAATGGCAATAAAAGTAGAAATAGTTAACATAATAACACGTTTTTTCCAACAAAAAAAGACAGCACAGTGGGGTGCCGCCTGTTTTTCAAATAGTAATTCATTCTCCCGTTCGACCGGTCCGTATTTTCCTCTGCCCGGCAGCCCGGAACCAGTAAACAGGGAATCGCCTCAACCTACTGAATCATAAGGCTCTGTCGTCTCACGGGGTGTTATTTCCTGCTGGGCGTGCTGCAGTTTTTCCCGCAGAACCTTAATGTTCTCATTCTTCTGCTCTTCAATGCCGGCCAGCATTTTTTTTATAGTAAGTAAATTTTCTTTAAATTTTATGTAAACATCCGGTTCGGCAAGACAGGCAAGACGCTCAAGCCCCAGTTCATTCCCCGGCATTAACGCTAAAAGCGCTTGTTTCATGCAGCGCTGTCTCTCATCAATCTTACGGGCATGACCAATCAGCTCATCTTCCAGATACAACAGCTCGGTCAGGCCCAGGGAGTCACCGGCGGCAATCACTGCACCCTCCTGCTGCGTCAGGTGCAGCAGCTCTTTATAAATTTTTACCTGGCGGCCGTAGCCTGCCACAAGATCGGAGAGAATTTGCGTAATCTGTCTGTCCAACAGTCAGTGCCTCCCATTCGGACCTTTTTTTTACAAAAGATAATCAACCATCATCCCCACAAAGCCCTGCATATCCTCGAGCATTTCATGAATCTTATCCGGCGGGAGCTCCCGGATAATGTTCTGTGTTTCTTTTTCAACCACAAAAACCGCCGGCGTGTCGCCCTCGTCCAAAACAAACAGAAGACCGATGCCCAGCGCTTCGGCTGTATTGTTCAACTTTTCAACGGCAGCCGTTAATTCGTCTCTGTCCGGCGCCTTCTGCCCTTTGCCACCGTGCCGCGGCTGTCTGTCTGAAATCTCGGTCTGTCTGGATTGCTGCACAGCCTGCTTGTTCACTTTCTCCTGGATACGGTTTAAGATGATCGGGTCTACCCCTTGTACCCGCATTGACCATCCCTCTCTCCCGGATTACAGTCGTGTTTAATACATATCGGCCAAAACAACATCCGACTTTACCCCTAAGAACAAAAAAAAATTATTTTTTTTGGACTAAAGTTTTTGCCTGACCGACCGAAAACTTATATACAACTATCTGAAAAATTTAATATGCAGAGGTGACAAAAAATGAGAATAGGAACAAATATCCCCAGCTCCCTGCCGGAAGAAGCACGGCTGCCCAGGGCGGCTGAACCTACAGCGAATTCACAGGCCAAAAAAAGGGAAACGGCTATCCAAGGCAAAAGCCCCGCAGAGGAAGTGCTTGCTCCGGAGGAAATGGAACAGACGGTGGAACAGCTTAATCAGACAACAGAAGCTTTCAACATCCAGCTGCGCTTTAAGCTGCATGAAGCATCTGAGCGGATTATGGTTCAGGTCGTGGATACCGAGTCGGAAGAAGTAATCAAGGAAATACCTCCGGAGAAACTCCTGAACCTTGCTGCGCAGATTCAGGATATGATCGGTCTGCTGCTTGACGCAAAACGATAAGCTCAAAGGAGGCATACTACATGCACGTTAACCCGTACCAAACATACAGACAGACCCAGGTGGAAACCGTCTCGCCCCAGCAGTTGGTCATCATGCTTTACAACGGCGCCATTAAATTCCTCAAGCTGGCCCAGTCAGGACTTGAGGAAAATAACATCGAAAAGAGCCACACCAATAACATTAAAGCACAGGACATCATCTTCGAGCTGATGAGCGCGCTGGACTTCAGCCAGGGCGATGTGGCAGGCAGCCTGTTCCAGTTATATGACTACATGCGCCGGCGCCTGGTGGAAGCAAACCTGAAAAAAGAAAAAGAATCACTGACCGAAGTGGAAGCCATGCTCACAGAACTGCGTGATACCTGGATGCAGGCGCTTGGGAGTTAACAAATTATTTAAAAAAGACGGCCAAAACCGTCTTTTTTTTATGTCCGCCACTAAAGATTGCCGGGATTGTGCCGATACATCAGGTGTACGCATCAATGAACCCGGAGGATACACACGTGGAACTGCTAAACAACCTAAATGAGCAGCTTACCATCATAGAAGAACTCGTAGACGTTATCCGGCAGGAACGGGAGGCTGTACTCAACAGACATGTGGCCAACCTGCAGCACTGCCGGCAGGAAAAAGAACGGCTGCAGGTCGCACTCTCCCGCCTGGAGCATGAGCGTAGCACAGCCTGCGGCGGCAGGACGTTGCGGGAAATGGCGGCACTTCCCGAAGCTCCCACAGACGAACTGCTGAGCCTTCGCCGCACACTCAGGGCGGCGCTGCGGGAACTGAAAAGTGAACACGACACAAACATGCTTTTCTGGAAACACGAAATGGCTTATCTGAACTGCATGCGCGAAGCCATGAATCCGGAAAAAAACGTTAACCATTATACAAAAAACGGCTCCATAGCACCGCAAAATGATGCCGCAGGCCTGAGCATACGCGCCTGACCGGGCGGAGGAGGAATAAAGATGTCCACATTTACCGGCTTAAATATTTCACGCCTGGGCATGATGGCCCAGCAAAAATCACTGGAAGTCACATCCCATAATGTGGCCAACGCCAATACGCCCGGCTACAGCCGACAGGTTGCCCATATGACGCCCACCACACCTCTCCCCTACCCCAACGGCAAAGGCATGCTGGGCAGCGGGGTGTTGGTCGATGAAGTGGCCCGCGTACGGGACCGTTTTCTGGACTCGCAAATCCGCCAGGAAACGCAGACACTGGCGAAGTGGGAAACCGGCCATTACTTTCTGGGACAAATAGAAAACGTCTTCATGGAACCGTCGGAAACAGGTTTTAACAAAGTTCTCAGCACATTCTTCGACAGCTGGCAGGAACTGAGCCTCAATCCCGAAGGCACTCCGGTTCGGTCCGCACTGATTGAAAACGCCAACGCCCTGACAAACTCTGTCCGCCATACATTTGAACAGCTAAAAACCATCCGTAATGATATGTCCGAACAGATTGACATCAAAGTAAATGAAGTCAACACGCTGGCCGAGCAGCTAAAAGACTTAAACCGGCAGATTGTCAGCCTTACAGTCCAGGGCAACAACCCTGCCGACCTGCTTGACCGCCGGGACCTTCTGCTCGAAGAACTCTCGGAAATCATTGAATTTGACGCCGTGCTCAATCAAAACGGCTCCGTAAACCTCTACCTGGGCGGCCGTGCATTGGTGTATGAAAACACATCGTTTGTGCTAAAAACACTGCCGGGCGGCAACGACCCGGATACCGGCTGGCCTCTTTCACCCAAAATCGCCTGGGAACGGGATGACCGTGAAGTCAACATGAAAAACGGCCAACTGGCCGGCATTATCGAAACCCGTGATGTGAATCTCAAAAAATACATGGAAGACTTTGAAAGCATGGTCTGGGGTGTAGTCAACGCCGTTAACGACATTCATGAAAGCGGCAGCGACCTACACGGCGACACAAACGTCAGCTTCTTTAACGGAACCCACCTTGAAACACTGCATGTCAATGAAGATATCGCCATTGACCCCAGCCGGATTGCCGCTGCGCTGGCACCGCCACCCGGCGGGCAGACATCGGCACCGGGAGACGGTCGAAACGCTGTGCTGATTGCACAGCTGAGGCGTGAAAAAATTTCAGTCGATACAAACCCGGCCACCGACCTGCACCAGCGCGTTAACATCGATCCCGACGGGACAACAACATTTGAAAACTATTACAGGGACACCATTGCACGCATTGGAACCGATACCCAGGAAAGCGACCGCATGGCCCAAAACCAGGGCGCCCTGCTGGCCATGCTGGGCCAGCGCAAAGACTCCATTTCCGGCGTATCCATGGATGAAGAAATGGCCAATATGGTCCAGTTTCAGCTGGCCTACCAGGCTTCGGCCCAGGTCATTACAACCTTTGACGAAATCTACGATACCCTGATTAACCGGATGCTCCGATAAATTAAGATAAAGGAGGCGACACCGCTTGCGCGTTACTCATCAGTTATTAAAAAACACGGTCATCAGAAATGTCCAGCGCAATCTGCATAATATGAACCGCTACCAGGACATGCTCTCTTCCGGAAAAACGGTAAATAAACCATCTGACGACCCGATTAAAATCGCCCGCGTCATGGGCTACAACTCTGCCCTCGATCAAAACGACCAGTATCAGAAAAACATTCAGGCCGCCCGCTCATGGGTAGACACAACCGAAGACGCCCTCTACAGTGTTACTGAAGTCCTGCAGCGCGCCAATGAACTGGCTGTGGCAGGCGCCAATGACGTGCTCTCCCCCGATGCCCGCCGGGCCATCGCTATGGAAGTGGACGAGCTCATCGGTGTATTGGTACAGACAGGCAACGCGACCCACGAAAACCGACATATTTTTGCCGGCTACCAGACCACCGGGGTGGCGTTTGAACGCACTGAAGATCCGATCACCGGCGAGATGGTCACGACCTATCTGGGCGATGATGGCAAGATTACCTGGGAAGTGGCTCCGAATGTAACAATACACGGCAATATTACCGGGGATGAATTACTGCTTGATTCCGGCGTCATCGCCGCCATGGAAAAACTTTCACAGGCCATGCATAATGATGACGGCGTCATTGCCTCCGACGTCATCACCGATCTGCAGCTGGCCCGGGACAACGTTCTAGACAAGCGTGCAGCTCTGGGCGCTATCAGAAATGGCCTCGATCTTTCACTGGACAACTTCTCCTCTCAGAAAATCAACTTCTCCCGGCTCCGCTCCGAACTGGAAGACATCGACTTCCCCGAAACGATGATGAACTTTTCGGTGATGGACACTCTCTACAAAGCATCGCTTTCGGCCGGTGCCCGCATCATGCAGCCCAGCCTAATGGACTTCTTACGCTAAATAAGGATGGTGAATATAATGACCGGTTCTGAAAAAACCATTACCATGTGCCCGGGCTTACTCGGGTTCGAAGAACTCACAGATTATACATTAAAGCCCGTCCCCGGCAACCACTTTTTTTACTGGCTGGAAGCTAAGGAGGAAGGGCCATCCTTTATCCTCACAAAACCCAAATTCTTTTTCCCTGATTATACTGTGCAGGTTAAACGGGACTCTCTGGCGAATCTGTGTATAGAGGAGACGGAACCCGAAGTATATCTGATTGTGACCGTCCCGGAACAAACCAGCGACATGACGGCAAACCTGCTGGCCCCCCTCTTTGTGAACGAAGAGAAAGGCCTGGCCTGCCAGTTTGTCCTGCACGATACATCCTATACCACCAAACACTACTTATTTGCTCCTGAAAAGAGACGGAGCTGCGGCTAGGAGGCATCCCTCATGCTCATACTGACCCGTAAGGCCGGTCAGAACCTGGTGATTGGCGACAATATCATCATCAAAATTCTTGACGTCAAAGGCGAAACCATAAAAATCGGCATCGAAGCCCCGAAAGATGTTGCCGTAAACCGCCAGGAAGTCCACGAAGCCATCAAACAGGCCAACCGCGCCGCCGCCCTTGGCCCCAAAACAATCCCCACTCTCCCCAACCCCAAATAATAACCCAACCCAATCAAACCAAGACCAACCCAAGAGCCCACCCAGGGCTCTTCTTATTTGCCAAAATTGCAAAAAAGGGTCAGACCCTTTTTTGCAACTTCTTAACCCCACCCAGAACAAATTCGCCCTTCGGGCGATCTTTAAGGGTAAGTGAGTTTATTCCTCATCCTTTTTGTTTTCATCATGTATCATTACTCCACCACATTGTGGGCATTCTATCTCAGGCATCTGCCATGAAGAAGTTTCTTCGTCATAACCAAACTCATCTACAATAAAATCTTCTACACCTTCACTATACGCACATCTCTGACAGCGATAGTTGTAATACGTTGAGGGGCTGTTGTCTTGAAAGGGTATTTCCGGTATATCTAGATCTTTGTCGTCGCTCATCTAACGTCACCTCCGGATAATCTCTTGATATGTCATACAAATAGCCATACTTGGGATGCCAAATATACCAAAGAACCATTTCTGT